>NZ_JBHTUD010000017.1:0-144418 GCF_042794235.1 Nocardia sp. NPDC056541 | reverse complement strand
CCATGACCGGGGGGTACATGAAAGCTGGAACCAATATAAATATTGGCACTGACATTCATCGACACACTATTGAGTTCTCAAAGAACACACGCACAAACGGAATGACCGGATCGTTCCGGATCTTCCGAAGGGCAACTGTTCCAGCCTAACCTCACGTCCAGACGAAGTCAATCGTAAGCCTGGTCACAAGATCTTCAGCTCTGTCAGGCGTTTCCCCGTATTACCGCGTTTTCCCATGACCCGCCAGCCTCTCGGGCTAGCGTCTCGGCTCCGGGTTGGTGTCCGTGTCGCTCTGACTTCCAATAAGTTACGCGCCGGATAACGCCGCGTCAAATCGCCTGGACAGCACCGGATCTCCGCAGGTCACGGCGATGCGCTCAGCCGTTGCGCCGGCCTGAATCACACGCATGTGACTCAGGCCTCCGCAACGACGTCAGGCTATCCGATGCACGCCCGCCATGTTCTTCTTTCCGCGCCGCAGCACCAGCCACTCGCCGTGCAGGTAGTCGGCATCGGAGGGAGTCCATTCGAGGTCGCTCACGCGCTGGTTGTTCACCGACGCACCGCCTTCGTTGACCACCCGGCGGGCCGCGCCCTTGCTTTCGCACAGGCCGGACGCGACGAGCAGGTCGACGATCGTGTTCGGTTCACCCGGCACCACCTCGGCGACCTTGCCGTCGACCGCGGCTTCGCGCAACGCGGCGCCGAGCGTGGACAGCGGAAGTTCGCCGAGCTCACCGCGGCCGAACAGGGCATGGCTGGCCAATTCCGCCGCGCGGGTCTCGGCCTCGCCGTGCACCAGCGTGGTCATCTCCGCTGCCAGGCGCTTCTGCGCCTCGCGGGCGAAGGGACGTTCCGCCGTCGCCTGCTCGAGTTCGTCGAGTTCTTCGCGGCTCAGGAAGGTGAACCAGCGCAGGTAGCGAACAACATCGGCGTCGGCGGTGTTCACGAAGTACTGGTACCAGGCGTAGGGGCTGGTCAGTTCGGGGTCGAGCCACAGGCTGCCGCCACCGGTGGACTTGCCGAACTTCTTGCCGTCGGCCGAGGTCACCAGCGGCACGGTGAGCGCGTGCACATGCGCGCCGTCGACGCGCCGGTTCAGTTCGACGCCGGCGATGATGTTGCCCCACTGATCGGAGCCACCGACCTGCAGCGTGCAACCGTGCTCGCGCCGCAGCTGCAGGTAGTCGTTGGCCTGCAGCAGCATGTAGCTGAACTCGGTGTAGGAGATGCCGTCGCCTTCGAGCCGCCGTTTGACGGTGTCGCGGGCGAGCATCACGTTCACCGAGAAGTGCTTGCCGACATCGCGCAGGAAGTCGATGGTCGACAGCGGGCCGGTCCAGTCCATGTTGTTCACGATGACAGCACCGGTCGGCGACTCGTCGAGGTCGACGAACCGCTCGAGCTGGCCCCGGATGCGCTGTGCCCACTCGGCGACGGTGTCGGTCGAGTTCATGATGCGTTCGCCCACGTCACGTGGGTCGCCGATCATGCCGGTCGCGCCGCCGGCGAGCACGATCGGCCGATGCCCGGCCAGCTGGAAGCGCTTGAGCGCGAGCAGCGGGACGAGGTGGCCGGCGTGCAGGCTGGCGGCGGTCGGGTCGAAGCCGGCATAGAGCGTCAGGGGCGCGGTGGCCGCGGCAGCGCGCAGCTCGTCCAGGTCGGTGGACTGCGCGATCAGGCCGCGCCAGGTCAGTTCGTCGAAGATGTCGCCGGTCACGCTGACCCATCTTTCCGCATGCGGTTCGTCAGTCGCGTGCGCGGGTGAGCCAGGCGAGCAGATCGGCTTCGACCTCGTCGCGGTTGGTTTCGTTGAGGACTTCGTGGCGGGCGTCCGCGTAGACCCGGTAGGTGAGGTCGGCAAGGCCCGCGTCGCGGTAGCGCTGGACGAGCAGGTCGGACAGGCGGAGCTTGTTGTTGAGCGGGTCCTTGTCGCCGACCATCACGTAGATGGGCAGGTCGGCGCGCACGGTGCTCGGATCGGACAGCCGCGTCTGGGCGTTGCCCGCGAGCAGGCCCATGTTGGCGTCGTCGATGGCG
This sequence comes from Nocardia sp. NPDC056541, assembly GCF_042794235.1. Classification (NCBI taxonomy): domain Bacteria; kingdom Bacillati; phylum Actinomycetota; class Actinomycetes; order Mycobacteriales; family Nocardiaceae; genus Nocardia; species Nocardia sp. NPDC056541. Next base: position 142,378 of record NZ_JBHTUD010000017.1, on the reverse strand, counting down.
AAACCGCACCAGGGGTCGGCGTTGTAGGCGTCGACCTGGGCGTCGTCGCGACTGATCCAGTCGGCGTCGGTGCGGGTGGGCTGGAACTCCGCGTTGAAGAAGCCGATCAGGTCACCACCGGCGGCCGCGATCTCGCCGAACAGGCCGTCGACCGCGGTCGTGCCGCTCAGCACCACCTCGTCGACGAGGCCGGAATGGTCGAGCAGGTACTGCTGCACGGCGAAGGAGCCGAGGCTGTGGCCGATCAGGGTGACGGGCAGCCCGGGGTGACGTTCGCGCAGGATCTCGGTGAGCGCGACCTCGTCGGCGACGAGCAGGTTCCAGCCGTCGGGGCCCAGGTCACCCGGTACGGCACCCATGCTGAGCCCGTGCCCGCGGTGGTCGTCGGCATAGACGGCGAAACCGAGACCGGCCAGTCGTTCGGCGAGGTGGCTGTAGCGGTCGGAATGTTCGCCCATGCCGTGCGCGATCTGCACGACCCCGCGCGGCTCGGTCTCGGTGGGGAGCCAGCTCCGCACGTGGATCGTGGTGCCGTCGCTGCTGGGGAAAGTGAACACGGGCGCTCCTGCTCGTACGGTCTTCTCGACGTGGTTCTCGATCGTCGCACCTGCGAGGGATTCGCCCTATTGGGTTCGGCGACGAAATCGGGAGCACGAGATCAGCTCCGTCACCGAACTCTCGGCACGCCGACAATCGCCGGAACCTCACGGCTCCGGCGATTGTCAGCGTGTCGAGTGGTGGCTCATCGCACCAGCGCGGTGATGGTGGCGCGGCGTTCGTAGGCGATCCAGGCGAAGATCGCGGCCAGCACCAGTGGGAAGATCCCCATCGCGGGCTTGTCGGCGATGAAGGCCTGCGTCGCCGCGGCGAGCACCGTGAGCACGGACAGACCGGCGGCGGCCAGGCCGGACAGGCGCGGCACCATCAGGCCGATTCCGCCCGCCACCTCGACGACTCCGATGAAGATCAGCAGCCCGATCGGGATGGTCAGGTTCTCGGGGGCGTTGTCCATCAACGTGTTCGGGATGACGAGCTTCGGGCCGCCGGAGGCGATGACGAAGAACAGGCCGAGCACGATCTGCAGGGTCCACAGGACGCGGTTGCGGATCTTGCCGGGGCGGTAGCCGGCGGCGTCGGAGAGGTTCGCGGAGGGGGTCGCAGTGGTCATGGTCTCGTCCTTCGAGTCGGTCGCGCCGGGTTGGTAGCGCGTTCAACAGATAGGACGGACCGTCGCCGGAAAACTCATCGCTGTCGGCGAAGTCTGTCGAAATCGTCGTTAGGGCATCGGGGCGCGAGGGCTGCGCCGATAGACCGAGACAGCGGGCGAGGCCGGTAGCCAGAAGCGCCACGGGATCTCGGCGGCCACGCTGACACCCACTCGGGGACCGGTGGCGATATCGGACTGCGGCACCGGTGGTTCCAGTGCGAGGCGCAGCGCGGAGAACGGGTCGAACAGCTCGGTTCCGTAGTCGGACATGCTGATGCCGAGCGCGCTGCCGACATTGCCCGGCCCCCGCGCCAGATCGGCGTCCGTGCGGGCGGCGGGCCTGCGTTCGCGAGCGAGGTCGATGCCCTCGACTACTTCCGCCGCGCGCACGAGCACCGCACCTGCCTCACCGTCGTAGCCACCGGTCACGTTGACACAGAGATGAATTCCGTACGAGCGGTAGACGTAGAGCCGCCCGGCCGGGCCGAACATCACCGCGTTGCGGGCCGTCGGCCCCGGCCAGGAGTGTGCGGCCGGATCGGGCCACGGTCCGTCGGGGTTGCTGCCGTAGGCCTCGACTTCCACGATGCGCAGCGCCACCGGTCCCGACCACAGGATCGCGCCGAGCAACCTGCGGGCGGCGGTAGGGGGATCGACGGCCAGTTCCTGGGCGGACACGACCGTCATTGTCGCCCAGTCGGGCACCCACGCGCGGCATTCCGTTGCCGCGCGTGGCCGAAGGTACGCCGATGCGATCGGTACTCAGGCGTAGGCGCTGTGCTGCCCGGCGCGCAGGATGCGCCGATCGTCGACGATCACCACCGCGTAGGCGACCGCTACCAGGGCGGCGAGTTGGCCCCAGGCGAGCCAATACACCCCGATCGGCGTGGTGGCGGCGACGGCGAGGGCGCCGAGCAGCCTGCCGCGGGCACCGGACAGACCGAGCGCGGTCCGGAACCAGGACTGTCCGGCGAAGTAGAGGGCGACGCCGCCGGACAACGCGCCCGCGGCGGCCCAGCTCACCGGTTCGCCGCCGTGCGCGATGCTGAGCGCGATCCCTGCCGACGTGAGGATGACACCGACCAGGAGCGGATAGAGCGCATAGTCGTAGGCGACGAGCGCAGGCCGCACCCGTTCGAGGTCGGGTCGTTCGCCCAGCGCGTGCTCGCCGCGTTCGTCGTCGAAACCGAAGTAGGCCCACCACAGCACGTACGCCAGCGCCAGCCCCAACGCGACCATGGCCAGCAGCGCGACGGTGATCGGTTCGCCTGCCAGCCCGACACCGAGGGCGACGATCGATTCGCCGAGCGCGACGATCACCACCAGCCCGTGCCGCTCGCAGAAGTGCGAGACGCGCACCCGGAACCCGGCGGTGTCGACGAGGTAGGGACTGAGGATCTGCACCGCGAAAGCCCCTGCCCAGAGCACGTATTGCAGTGGCGGGTGGGTAAAGCCGCCCGCCACGACCAGGGTGGCCGATACCGCGTTGAGTGGCCCGATCCGGCGGATCGCCAGGACGGCCGACGCCCCGCCCGCCGAGGCGAACATCGCGGTGTGGATCGCGGTCACCAGCAGGTAGCCGATGCCGAAGGCGACACCGGTGCCGTGGAAGGCGTCGGGCACGGCGAGCGCGAGCATGAAGAACGCCGACATCCCGACCAGCAACCAGGTCCGGCGCGAGGACGAGCTCGGCGCGACCTCGTTGGTCAGCCAGACGTACCCGCTGTACATCCACCAGATCACGCCGAACATCAGCGAGACCTGCAGAACTGCTTCCCATCCCGGATGGTGCACGAACACGTGGGTGAGCTGGGTGATCGTGAAAACGAAGACCAGGTCGAAGAACAGTTCCAGGGTCGAGGCCCTGACCTGGCCACCTTCGGCCCGGTCGTTGAGATTGCTTGACACGGCAGAATGGTAGGGCCAGTGACCGGTTCGCGCGAACCCAGCGCGGGACGAGGTTTCACCCCTGATGCAGGAGGGGTTCTCGGCCGGGACGAGCTCGTCCCGGCGCGACAAACGGTCAGCGAGGGGTTGCTCAGCCGAGCAGGTCGGTGCCGCGGTACAGCCCGGCCAGCTTGCCGGGGTTGACCTGGAAGCGCAGATTCTGGATGTGTCCGTCGACGAGGTCGAAAGTGAAGGCGGCGCCGGGGTTTCCGGCGAAGGAGGCCAGGGTGCCGAGCTCACCGTTGATGCCGGTCGCGGTGAGTTCGAAACCCGCGGACGACGGTTTGGCGAGGACGCCCAGGATCCAGCGGGCGACGTGGTCGGGTCCGTGCAGGGGGCGACGGGCGGCGGTGACCACGCCGCCGCCGTCGGACCAGCACGTGACATCCGGGGCGAGCAGGTCCATCAGGGCATTGAGGTCGCCGCCTGCGCAGGCGGCCATGAACTGTGCGGTGACCTGGGCGCGGGCGGCCTTGTCGGTATCGAATCGTGGACGTCGCGAGTGGACGTGGTTCTTCGCGCGGTGCGCGATCTGGCGCACGCTCGCCTCGGACCGTTCGAGGGCTTCGGCGATCTCGGCGTGCGAGTAGCCGAACACTTCGCGCAGCAGGAACACCGCGCGTTCGACGGGGGTGAGGGTTTCCAGCACGACGAGCATGGCGGTGGAGACGGTGTCGGCCAATTCGGTGTCCTCGGCGATATCGGGCGATGTCAGGACCGGCTCGGGAAGCCAGGGGCCGACATAGCTTTCGCGGGTCGCGCGGGCGGAGGTGAGACGGTTCAGCGAGAGATTGGTGACCGTGCGGACCAGGTAGGCCTTGGGATGGGTGACCGCGGCGCGGTCGGTGTCGTTCCACTTGAGCCAGGTGTCCTGCAGGACGTCCTCGGCGTCGGTGACGGTACCGAGCATGCGGTAAGCGGTCGCGAACAGCAGGCGGCGGTGTTCGAGAAACGGATCCTGATCGGCCATACGATCTACCATGTCGCACGCTCCGTCACGGCGGCCAGTCGGTGGGCGCCGAGCAGGCTCGGCGCCCGATCGGCGACGGTGCAGGCTGTTCACGCGACGGCGCGAGTCACCTTGCCACCCTTGGACAATTGCACGTTCATGGTCATCTTCTTACTGGCCTTGAACGTCGGAACGGGGCTGCTGCTGACCAGCTCCTTGTAGATGCGCGCGGCCCAGCCGGTGAGGTAGAGGCGGCGCGGGGTGTCGTCGGCGTCGGTGAACTGGATGACCGCGTCGCGGCGGCCCAGGCTGACCGGCTGGTGGAAGTACCCGAAGCGGAACGGCCGCACTGTCTTGCCGCGCAGTTCGGCGGCGATCAGGTCGGCGGTGTAGGCGGCGGTCGGCAGGCCGCTCTGACAGGTACCGTGCACCTGCCCCCACCCCTGGCGGACGGCGGCCGCGTCACCGATGGCGTGAATCATGTTGTGCGACAACGACTTCAGTGTCGGGTCCACGACGATGAGGCCACGCGCGTCGGTCTCGATCCCCGCCTCGGCGGCCAGCGGTGAGACCCGCACGCCGGTGGTCCACAGCGTGAGGTCGGCGCCGATCACCGTGCCGTCGGCGAGCTCGACCGCGTCGGGCTGCACCTTGGCGACGCGCACGCCGATCTCGCGGACGATGCCGAGCCGGTCCATCGCCTTGTTCAGGTGGGCGCGGGCTTTGTCGCCCATCATCGCGCCCGGCTCGCCCGAGCTGATCAGGGTGACGCGCAGACCGGGGTGGCTTTCCGCGATCTCGGTCGCGGCTTCGATACCGGTGAGTCCGCCACCGCACACGGCGACGCGGGCACCCTGCGCCGCGAGGGTGGCGAGCTTGCCCGCGAATTCGTGGGCGAGGCGCGGGTCGTCGAGGGTGAAGGCGTGGTCGGCGACGCCGGGCACCAGGGAGGTCTCGGCGGTGCTGCCGAGGGCGTAGATCAGCTCGTCGTAGGCGAGTTCGCCGATGCGGTCGACGTGGACGCGCCGCGCGGTGGGGTCGATCGCGGTGACCCAGCCCTGCACGAATTCGACGCCGGTGCCGTCGAGGATTTCCGGGATATCGTGGTGGGCGAGCTCCTGACCGGCGGCGATCTGGTGCATCCGCAGCCGCTCGGTGAAGCGGGCCGACGGATTGACCAGGGTGATCGCCACATCCAGTTTTCTGGTGCGCCGAGCCAGGCGGATCGCGGCCAGCATACCGGTGTAGCCGGCCCCGAGGACGACGATGCGGTGCGTAGTGGTGGTCATTGCGGTACTCCTGTCGGTGGGATGTTCATGGGACAAAGCAGCTCGCAGGAACGTGACAACCCGGCGATGTGATCCAAGTCATATGGTCCTGACCTGCGGGAAACCCTGAAATCCGCGACCGGAAATCAGGGTCGCACCGGGGACGCACCCGGATGTGGCGCCGGGTTCGCGCCCCTACCGTCGACGCATGGCTTCTCCCCCACGCCGGCTACGCCGCATCCTGCTCGGCGCGTGCGCCCTCGCCGTCACCCTGGTCACCGCGATCGGCGCCGGGGTGGCGTGGACCTGGAGCTCCGCCGACATCTCGACGGTCGGCACCACGGAATTCACTCAGCCACTGCGCATACCGCCGCTGGCGGATTCGACAGTCGACTCCACCGGAACACGGGTGTTCGCCCTCGATATGCGCACCGGGACAACCACATTCGAGCCCGGTCGCGCCACCGAGACGTGGGGCTTCAACGGCAGCTACCTCGGCCCCACCGTGCGCGCGGCCCGCGGCGAACGCGTGCGGGTCCAGGTGCGCAACCAGCTCCCCGAGGCATCGACAGTGCACTGGCACGGCATGCACCTGCCTGCCGCCATGGACGGCGGGCCGCACCAGATGGTCGACTCCGGTGCGACATGGACACCGGAATGGACTGTGGATCAACCGGCTTCGACTCTCTGGTACCACCCGCACCCGCACGGCGCGACCGAGGACCACGTGCGCCGCGGCCTGGCCGGCCTGTTCCTGATCGATGACGCACCGAGTGCGGAACTGCCGCTGCCCAGCACCTACGGCGTGGACGACATCCCGGTGATCGTGCAGGACATGCGTCTGCGCGGTAGCCGCCTCGACAGCGCGCACGCGATCTTCCGGGATATCGGCTTCCTCGGCGACCGCACCATGGTCAACGGCACCCTGTCCCCTTATCGGGAAGTCGGGGACGAACTGGTGCGGCTGCGCCTGCTCAATGCCTCGACCGCGCGGATCTACACCTTCGCCTTCGACGACGCCCGCGCGTTCGCGATGATCGGTTCCGACGGCGGCCTGCTCGAACGCCCCACCACCCTCGATCACCTGCGACTCTCACCCGGCGAACGCGCGGAGATCGTGGTGCGGATGCGGCCCGGTGAGCGCACGGTGTTGCGCAGCGAGAAACTCGCGGCGGGTCTCGACTTCTGGTCGAACCGGTTCTCGGGCGGTGACGACACGTTCGATGTGCTCGAACTGCGCGCGGCGGCGACCTTGCGCCCCTCCGCTGGGTTACCGGAAACTCTTGTGCCGCTGTCGATTCCCGATGGGACCGACTCGGTCATGCAACGGCGCTTCGACCTGACCCTGGCCGGCATCAACGGCGAGCGCATGGACATGAGCCGCATCGACACCACGGTCACCCGGGGCACCACCGAGACCTGGGTCGTGCGCAACATCGACGGCATGCCGCACAACTTTCACGTCCACGATGTGCAGTTCCGGGTGCTCGAGTACGACGGCGGCCCGCCCCCGCCCGAGCTGACCGGCGCCAAGGACACCATCTTCCTGCCACCGAATACGGCGACGACGCTGGCCCTACGGTTCGACGGGCCCGCCGATCCGACGACGCCGTACATGTATCACTGCCATCTGCTGTGGCACGAGGACGTCGGGATGATGGGCCAGTTCACCGTTGTCGAACCAGGTCAGCAGGCCGTGACACCTCCGGGACACGCCCACTGACCTTGCCACCTCGAAACCATCGCGCTAAATTCATCACGTAGTGAATTCAACACTCGATGAATTGAGGCGACCATGTCGCGCACCGCACCGCCACCGATCGCCGTCCGGGTCGCGGACCTGACCGTCAAACGCGGAAAACGCCCCGTCCTGCACGGCCTCACCCTGGATATCCCCCGCGGCTCGATCACCGGCCTGCTCGGACCGTCCGGTTGTGGGAAGACCACCCTGCTGCGCAGCATCGTAGGAACGCAGCTGGTGGAATCGGGCACCGTCACGGTGCTCGGCGAACCGGCGGGCAGCGCCGGGCTACGGCGCCGGGTCGGTTACGTCACCCAGGCGCCGAGCATCTACGCCGACATCAGCGTCCGCGACAACGTGGCGTACTACGCCGCGCTCTACGGGCGCGACCGCGACGACACCGAATCCGCGCTCGTCGCAGTCGGTTTGGCCGATCACGCGGATCAGCTCGGCGACCAGCTCTCCGGTGGCCAGAAGACCAGGGCATCCCTGGCATGCGCGCTCGTGGGCAAGCCGGAACTCCTGGTGCTCGACGAACCGACAGTCGGCCTCGATCCGGTGTTGCGCGTGGAACTGTGGAAGCAGTTCCGTGAATTGGCCGCGGCGGGAACGACTCTGCTCGTGTCGAGTCACGTGATGGACGAAGCCGAGCACTGCGACAAGCTGCTGCTGATGCGCGAGGGCAACCTGCTCGCCCAGCTCAGCCCCGACGAACTGCGCGAGCGCACCGACGAACAGAACCTCGAGGCCGCTTTCCTGACCCTGATCACGATGGGAGAGCACGCATGACCACCCTGCGCCCCTACACCGCCACGACCGCCCGGATCCTGCGACAACTGCGCAACGATCACCGCACCGTCGCCATGATCCTGGTGGTCCCCGCCCTGCTGATGACGCTGCTGTACTTCATCTACCAGGACGCACCGCGCCCGCCGCACGCCCCGCTGACGATGTTCGACCGGGTCGGCATCACAATGCTCGGGATCCTGCCGTTCATCGTGATGTTCCTGATCACCGCGATCGCGATGCAGCGCGAACGCACATCGGGAACCCTCGAACGACTGCTCACCACACCGCTGAGCAAGCTCGACCTGCTCGCCGGATACGGCAGCGCGTTCTCCCTCGCCGCCGCCGCGCAGGCCGCGGTCGCCTGCGTGGTCGCGTTCTGGCTGCTCGGACTGACCGCCGCGGGCAGCCCGGGCTGGGTCATGCTGATCGCGATGGTCGACGCGGTGTGCGGCGTCGGGCTCGGCCTGCTGGCGAGTGCGTTCGCGCGCACCGAATTCCAGGCCGTGCAGTTCATGCCGGTGATCGTCGCGCCGCAGATCTTCCTGTGCGGGCTGCTGGTACCGCGCGACCGGCTGCCCGGCTGGCTCGAGGCGATCAGCAATGTGATGCCGTTGAGCTACGCGGTCGACGCGCTCCAGCAGGTGTCGGTTCACGCGGAGCCGACAGCTGCGATGTGGCGCGATATCGCCGTCGTCGCCGGGTTCGCGCTGGTGGCGCTCGGCCTCGCCGCGGCTACTCTGCGTCGACGCACCCCGTAGCGAACACGACCCGACGAGAGGATCCACGATGAGTGACGGCGAATCCGGTGCCGGCACAGCGAAATCCGGGCGCACCGGACGCAGGCCGGGCAACGCCGACACCAAGCTGGCGATCCTCGACGCGGCGCGGGTCCGGTTCGCCGGCGCCGGGTTCGACAAGACCTCGATCCGCGCGATCGCGGCCGATGCCGATGTCGACCCGGCGCTGGTGCACCACTACTTCGGCAACAAGCAGCAGCTGTTCGCCGCCGCCGTGGACTTCCCGGTCGACCCGGACACCACGCTCAGAGCCGTCGACGCCGCGCCGATCGCCGAGCTCGGCGCGACGATCGTGCGCGCGGTCGTCACCGTGTGGGACTCCCCCGCCGGACCCGGCATCGTGGCCATGGTCCGCAGCATCTTCGCGGGCGGCGATCAGAATCTCGCGCGCACGTTCCTGCTCCAGGTGGTACTGGAACGGGTCCGGGTGCGCATCGCCACCGCCGACGACGACGGTCGCGCCAGGGTCTCGCTGGCCGCATCCCAGATGATCGGGGTCTTGACCGCCCGCAAGATCATCGCGCTGGAACCGCTGGCCTCGATGCCGATCGATGCCGTGGTCGATGCCGTCGGCCCAGTCGTACAGCGCTACCTGACCGGTGAGATCGAGACCGGCAGTTGGTGATTCAGCGCGACCGCACCCGCACGATCGCCGGTGGCACATCGCGCAGCAACGGCAACGCGCCGAAGATCGGCAGGGTCGCGGCCAGCGGACCGTGCGAGGGACCGTAGGAGCTCACCGTCACCTCGCCGACCGCCGGACTCCACGACCGCAGCAGCGCCGCGATCTTGCTGCGCTCGATCCCCCACGGCATCGGCGGCGCCGTGTAGTCCGGCGTCGTGTGGAACCCGCGCACGGTCTTGCGGGAGAACCACGGCGGGATCGTGTCGAACATCAGCTCCACGCCGGGAAATCGTTCGAGAATCGCGGCGATCAGGCGGCGCACGTCGTCGGGCGCGAAGTACATCAACAGCCCCTGCGCCGTGACGAAGACACCGCGCTCGGGATCGACGTGGTCGAGCCAGGTCAGATCCAGCGCACTGATCGGCAGATACTCACACCTCGGCGTCGGCGGCAGGAATCGAGTGCGGATCTCGATCGCCTCGGGCACATCGACGCACAACCATCGCACCGCGCCGTCATCGCACCGCTGGAACTGGGTCTCGAGCCCGGCGGCCAGTTCCACCACGGTCCCGCCGGGATGCGCGGCCAGCCACGGCCGCAGTGCTTCATCGAAGCGGGCCGAACGTACAGCGTGGGTGCCGTCGGGCTCGCCGAAGGTCCGCGTGTAGTCGAAATCGATGGTGTCGTAGAGGCGTTCACAGTCCGGATCGGTCAGGACCGCGTCGGCGCGCTTCACCTCCGCACCACGGTTGTGCAGGGTCCACAGCATGGTCAGCGGAATGCCGCTCAATGCGACGTCATCAGCCATCGGACGCACTCTTTCCTGATCGGGTCAGCACCTCAGCACGAACTAAGGTAAGCCTAACCCCGATTCGGGAGCAGTGGGGAAGCTGCCGAATGGGCCGATCAGGATTCGGCGACGAAGAATTCGTGCTCGGCGTCGGAGACGTCGCGGGCCTCGTCGATCAGCAGCACCGGGATGCCGTTGTCGATCGGGTACGCGCGACGGAGACGCGGGTTGTAGAGCACGCTCACATCGGCTTCGGTGCGCACCAGCTGCAGGGGACCCTTGTCCTGGGGGCAGGCCAGCAGGCCGAGCAGGGTTGCGTCGATGGTGGATTCGTGCGCCATGTGCCTAACCTACCGCGCCCGGCGGAACGAGATGTAGCGGTGTCCGAAGAAGCTCACGACCGCCACCAGACCCATGACGATCACCGAGGCGGGGGCGGCGGGAAACCCGAGGCCGGTAACCGCCAGTTCCACCAGGATCACGTTGAGCACCAGACCACCGGCGTTGACCCCACAGAACGCGAGAAAGTCACGCAGGAGATGGCCGTGCACGCGGAACACCAGGGTGCGGTGCAGCACGAACGCGACGACCGTGCTCACCGCGTAGGCAGCGACAACGGCCAGACCGGGCCTGCCGTCGCCGAGCACCTGCAGCCAGAAAACGACGAGCGCCATGCCGAGCAGGGTGTTGAACCCGCCGACGATCGCGAACGCCAGCTCCTGACGTTTCACGATCCGCAGCAGCGGGCCCGGTGTCTCGAGCACGCCGCCCGCCGCCTCGGCGGTCATCGCACCGCGTTCGCGAGCGCGGTGTCGTCGTCGGCGATCGACTCCGCCGCCGGGGCGTCCAGCTCCTCGTCGTCGGGCTTACGCCCACGCACGTACAGCCACTGGAACACCGCGAGTCCGAGCAGTCCGAGGCCGATCGCGGCGCCGCCGATCTTCCAGCCCGGCGGACGCCAGGTCAGCTCGAGATCGCCGTTCTTCGTCCCGGCCGGAATGTCGACCGCGACGAAACTCTTCGCGACGACCTTGAACGGGATGTCCTTGCCGTCGAGGCTCACCCGGTAGCCCGGCCAGCCCAGACGCGCGAACACGACGCGGCCACCGGCCGCCGAGCTCACGGTGACCCGGCTCGTCGTATCGCTTTCCGAGGTCGAGACCGCGGTGGCGTTCTCGACCGCCGAGATCCGGCCGTTGCGGGTGGAGATCAGGCCGTCCGCACGTTCGAGGACCGAGATGTAGTTCTCGTGGCCGGGGTAGTCGACCCACTTCCACCCCTCGGGCGCGGGCTCTGTCCGCGCGGCCGGGTAGAGCGCGCGTTGCAGCACCACCCGGTCGATGTTCATCAAATCGACGACCGTTTTGCCCGTCGACGGCTCGACCGCGAACGCGCGGCGGTAGGCGTCGGGGCACACGCTGGTGTCCCAGCGCATGCAGAGCATGTCGCCGAACCAGAAGTGACCGTTCGGGGTGTAGCCGCTGACATAGGTGCGCTCGATGTCCTTGGCGTAGTTGCCGAACACCAGCGAGCCGTAGGCACCGTCGAGGGTGCGCTCCCCCGGTTGGATCAGTGCGCGATCGCCGAGCTGCAGCGTGGTCCCCGCGAATTCCGGGAACGCCGCGCGCGCCGCGGCTCGATCGCTGGGCAGATTCCAGCTCATCGGCGTCGGCTGTGCCCGTTCCACCTGGACATACGCGATCGGGGACACCGCGATGATCGCCAGCGCCACGGCCGCCGAGATCCCCTTGTTCACCGCCAGCCACACCAGCGCGGCCCCGAGCGCGGCGATGGCCAGCGCGGCGATCACATGCGCGATCCAGTTGTGTGGGTCGGCGGAGAACGACCGCACCCACAGCAGCCCGATCAGCACGGCCGCCGCGATACCCCGCGCACGCCAGTCCTTGAAGGTCGCGAACCGCCCGAGCAGCACGCACACCAGCAGCAGCAGACCCAGCGCCACCATCGGCAGCACGCGGGCGGGCCAGCGCAGCGGGCCGATCGTGCCGGGTCCGGCCGTCCACATCAGCGCAGCGATCGCGAACAGGCCGATGCCGCTGAGTTCGCGCCAGGCCGCACGCGCCTTGCCCCAGTCGATGAACGCCAGGGCCGGAATCAGGAACCAGGCGATGTAGACCACCGGCAGCGGCTGGACGTAACCCCACCACGAGGTGAACGCGGGCAGGGTCGAGGGCAGGCTCGCGTTCAGCGATTCCGACCACGGCACCGTGAGGAACATGTCGTTGTTGATCTGAGCGGTGCCACGCCAGGTGACCTTCGCCGACAGCATGCTCGGCAGGTAGGTCGCCGCTCCGGCCAGCGCCGCCAAGCCGGCCACCGTCAGCAGTTTCAGCGACGGGCGCCAGGTCCGCTGGTAGATCAGCTCACCGACCGCGACCGCGCCGATCATCAGACCGGCTTCCACCGCCGGGAAGATGTACTGCACCGAAATCGCCAGGTAGAGATACACGAACACGGGGATCGGCCCGCCGCGACCGCGCGAGTAGCGCACGCCCGACGCCCACGCGTGCACCATCCACGCGGTGCCGGTGAAGGCGGTCATCCAGCTGGCCTCGTCGAAGAACAGCAACCAGCCGGTGAACGAAATCGAGACCCCGGCCAGCGCCGCCCACTGCACCCGGGAGCCGTAGGCCAGGCAGATCCGGTAGACGCCGAGTCCGAGGATGATCGCGAAGATCAGCTTCACCACGGTCGCGTACAGCACCAGGTTGTCCACCGAGGGCGCGATGAGATCGATCAGCAACTGCGGCGGATTCAGCAGCCCGGCTTCCTCGATCGAGTAGTTCCCGGCCATCCAGTGCTCGGGCACCATCACCGGCAGATCACCGTTGCGCAGCCGGTTGCCGAGCATCACCCACAGCGGGACGTACTGGGATTCGGTGTCGTCGGTATAGAAGTGCCGAACGTTGGCCAGGAGAACCGCACCATAGCCCGCGATCACTCCGAGGGAGGTGATCAAGCCCCAGATATAGACGGAACGACGGGACGGGGTTCTACTTTCCACCACGAGGACCAGACCCTACAGGCACACGGCCCGACTGGCACCGTCGCACAGCGGGATCGCTTCCACCGACGTGTCACGCGCCGGTGTTAAAGTGCGCACACTGCTGGGTCAATACCTCCGAAACACCGAAAGTGTCCGCGATGCCGATTCCGTCCGCACCTTTGTCCAGGCCCGACACTGTCGTGCGATCGGGCGCGCCCGATCGCAACGGATCGAGCCCGGTGCATTCGGTATCGGTGGTCGTCCCGGTGTATCGGGGCGAGGACACGATCGCGGCACTGGTCGCCGAGCTGGACCGGCTGACGGGCCCGAGTACGACCGCGGCGGGCGCCCGGTTCGCGGTCGAGGAGATCATCCTCGTGCACGACAACGGCCCCGACCGCTCCGATGTCGTCCTGCAGGAACTGGAAGGGTCCTTCCCGCAGGTGCGCGCGGTGTGGTTGAGCCGCAACTTCGGTCAGGACGCGGCGACGATCGCCGGTATGGCGGCGGCACAGGGCGACTGGATCGTCACGATGGACGAGGACGGTCAGCACGACCCCGCGTTCATCGCGGACTTCCTCGACGCGGCGCTGGCCTCGCGCGCGGACCTGGTCTATTCGAAACCGTCCAATACCCGCCCGCACGGCTTCCTGCGCAATCTCACCTCACGCGGCGCCAAGATCGTGCTCGCGACGGTGTTCGCGTTCCCGGATTCGACGCGCTTCGAGAGCTTCCGGCTGATCCGCGGCGACATCGGCCGCCAGCTCGCCGAGGTCGCGGCCAACGGCGTGTACCTGGACGTGGCGCTCACCTGGGTCGTCGGCAATACGGTCTCGGTGCCGGTGGTGCTGCGCGCCGAAGGCCGCGAGGAGTCCGGCTACAACTATCGCCGCCTGTTCTCCCTGTTCTGGAAAATGGTGCTGTGCAGCGGCACTCGCGGCCTGCGACTGGTGAGCATGCTCGGGGTCACCCTCGCGCTGGCCGGGGTGATCATGGCCGCGGTGGTGATCGTGCAGGCGTTGACGCAGGACAACCACGATCCCGAGGGCTGGGCGTCGATCATCGTCGTGATGCTGCTGTGCTCGGGCGCGATGCTGTTCTCGCTCGGCCTGATCGCCGAGTATCTCGGTGTCGCACTGCACATCCTGGTCGGCAAGCCGCTCTACCTCACCGTGCAGACCCCGACACCGCGCCCGGATACGATGCATGCGCCGGCCGTGAACCATCGAGTCGACGCCGCGGTACCGGCAGCCGCGACGGAGAAGGGCCATCGCGCGTGAGCGACCGCATCATCTTCAGCAGGCCGTTCCGCGCTGCCGCTGAACGCCCCAATCTGATGACCGTGCTCGATTCCGATCACAGTCACGGCGACGGTCAGTTCACCAAGTCGGCGACGGCGAAGATCAAAGCCATCACCGGCGCCGATCACGCGCTGCTCACCACCTCCTGCACGCACGCGCTCGAATTGGGCGCGCTGCTGCTGGAGCTGGGTCCCGACGACGAGGTGATCGTCCCCAGTTTCGCGTTCACCTCCGCGGCCACCTCGATGGCCCTGCGTGGTTCCACCTGCGTGTTCGTCGACATCGACGAGTCCACCGGCAATATCGACCCCGCCGCCGCGGCGGCCGCGATCACCGACCGCACCAAGGCCATCGTGGTGATGCACTACGGCGGTGTCGCCGCCGACATGGAGCCGCTGCTCGCGCTGGCCGCCCAGCACGGCGTGGCGATCATCGAGGACAACGCACACGGTCTGGGCGGCACCTGGCGGGGCAGGCAGCTCGGCACGATCGGCACCCTCGGCACGCAGAGTTTCCACGACACGAAGAACGTGCACTGCGGTGAGGGCGGCGCGCTGCTGCTGTCGGACGAGATCCTGATGGGTCGCGCCGAGATCATGCGGGAGAAGGGCACCGACCGCGCTCGCTTCCTGCGCGGCCAGGTCGACAAGTACTCCTGGCAGGACATCGGTTCCAGCTACCTGCCCAGCGAGCTCAACGCCGCCGTGCTCGACGCCCAGCTGGCCGAGTTCGACACCATCCAGGCCAACCGCCACCGCGTGTGGGACACCTACGCGGCCGCGCTGCCCGACTGGGCGGCACGCAACGATGTGCGCCCGATGACGGTGCCCGCCGACGCGGGCCACACCGCGCACCTGTTCTACCTGCGGATGCCCAGCGAGGACAGCCGCGACGGCATCATCGCCCACCTCGCCGAACGCGGCATCGTCGCGCCGTTCCACTACATTCCGCTGGATTCGAGCCCCGCGGGCCTCAAGTACGGCCGGACCCCGGTGCCGTGCACCCGCTCGGCGAACTTCTCGGCGACGATCGTGCGCCTGCCGCTGTGGCCGCTGCTGAGCGAGGCTCAGCTCGGTCGTGTCGTCGACGCGGTCACCGAATACCAGGTGTAGCCGCCATCGAACAAAGGCCGCCCGGTTTCTGCCGGGCGGCCTTCGCGTTGTGCGGTCAGCTTCCGCCGAACAGCGTCGCCGCCGCGGCGTTGCCGAGCACTTCGTACGCTTCGGTCTCCCGGTTGTAGATCCAGGTACCCGGTCCAGCCTTGGGCAGACCCGCGGCCTGGATCGCCGAGGCCGAGGGGCGGAAGCTGGAACTGCGCGGGATCTCGTCGACGACGTAGACCAGGTCAGGGCGCTGGCCGGGCTCCAGCCCGCGCATCGCCTCGGTGACATCGCCCGGTTCGATCCGGAACCCGTCACGCACGCTCAGGGCAGCCGCCGCGATCACGCCTGCCGCGGTCTTCAGCCCGAACGCGACCTCCATGTCGACCGGGGTGATGTCGTTGAGCACGTCCACGATCGGCTGGGTGAACACGGGGCCGCGCACGGCACGGATCACGGTGTCGCGACGGTCGACCAACCAGTAGTCACCGTCGCTGTCACGCCGGAACAGGTTCTCCGTCGGCCACCAGGCGTCACCGGCGCGGAACACACCGCGCAGCCCACCGTCGGAGATGTCGCCCCCGTCGACGGCCTTGCCGAGCAGCAGCCCGGGTTCGTTGTCGGCGCAGCGGCGGGCGAACCCGTCGTCGCCGACGAGGATCTGCTCGCTGACCGGGTCGTAGGCGACCAGTTCGACCCGCGCGGTGCCGGGAACGGGCCTGCCCTTCGATCCGATCTTGGCGCCGGTGACATTCGCCAGCACCACGTCGCCGTCGATCGAGGCGTAGAACTCGAGCACCCTGGCCGGGGCGAACTGTTCGATGGTGCGCCGCCACAGACCAGCGGGCATACCGGAACCGATGAACAGCCGGATCGGATGGTTGTGGCCTGCGGGAAAGACCTGGGAGTCGAGCAGGTCGCGCAGCATCGTCCAGGTGTAGGTGACGACGGTGACGCCGTAGCGGTGCACCTCTTCGGCGAACCGGCCCGGATCCATGTCCATCGGCCGAGCGAGCGCGATGCGGCTGCCGCCGGCGATCGCCCCGCCGAGGCTCACCAGCAGCCCCGACGAATGGTGCAGTGGCGCAAGGCAGTACACCGTGTCACGACGGTCGAGGTCGGCCGCGCTCGCGGTGCCGAACGCCGACAGGGCCCAGCGGTGGTTGGTGATGTACTTCGCCTCCAGGCGCTCCCCGGAGCCGAGGACGAGCACGAACGCGAGTTCGCGCGCCAGGCCCGGGTTCGGCCGGTACCAGGCGGGCACCCGGACCTTCGCCGGGTCGATCTGCTCGAGGTCGATCACGCGATCGCTGGTCGGCACCGCGAGCGCACGGCTGTCGCCGCCGCCGAGTACCAGCACCCTGGCGGCCGTCGCGGCGGCGGTGCGCAGGTTCTCCGGATCGGCGATCAGCGTCTGCACGCCGGTCAGCTCGATGGCCCGGTCGAGTTCGGCGCCCGGCGCCAGCAGCACCGCGACGGCGCCGATGCGCGAGAGCGCCGCGACCGAGGCCAGGGCGCTCGGACGCGTCTCCATCATGATGCCGACGCGCATGGCGGGGCGGATGCCGACCGAGATCAGGCCGCGCACGACATTGTCGACGCGCTCCTCGACGGCGGCATTGGTGTGCACCCGGTCGTCGAAGAGGACCAGGTCCTTCTGCGGTGCGCGGCTCGCGTGCTCACTGAGCAGTTTGCCGAGCGAGATGCGGGTGTGCGGCTGGATCATCCCGAGCCTGGTCAGCCGGGGCAGTGCCCGCGCCGCCTCCCCCGCCATTTCGAGCGATCCGCGAATCGTGTTGCCCGCGATGCCTTCCAGTGCCTTGCCGACACCCGCGCCCGCCTCGGCCAGGCCGGCGGCGGTGTGCACCATCCGGGTGGCGGCGGTGCGCGGCGCGTTGCTCGCGACGTGTTCCTGCATGGGCACGATCTGCTCGGGCAGGGTGCCGTTGCCGTCCATCCACGCGATCCAGTCGCGCACCATCGGCCAGGTGTGGTTGGTGGCCGTCGAACCGGCGACGAGCCCGAAATGGCCTGCCACCAAACTCGCTTCGTACACCTCGGCATTGGGGGCGGCCCGCACGATGCCACGCACCGCGGCGGGCTGACCGATGTCGTCCACCTCGCCGACGAAGGCCAGGATCGGGCACTTGAGCTCAGCGAGCGACACCGGGTGGTCGCGAATCACGAATCCGCCGAGCATCATTCGATTGTGGGCGACGAACTGCTTGAGCAGATCGGCCACTGCCGGACCCGAATACCCCACCCAGCCATCGCTGTTGAGGAAGCGGCGCTGACGTTCCTTGGGCAGCAGCGCTTCCCGATCGTGCAATTGCAGCAGGAAGTCGATGCGCGACTTGGCGGTCTTCACCGGGTCGAGCATCTGGAAGCCGATGCGTACCATCGATTCGGTGATCGGCAGCCGGTGCATCACGTGGTCGGCGAGGAAATCGGCGACTTCGGAAACCAGACCGTAGGGCAGACCGAACGGCATCCCGTTGACTATGTCGACAGGGCTGCCGAAGGTGACGATGGAGGCCACGCCCTTGCCGTAGCGGTAGGCAGTGGTCTGGTAGGCGAACATGCCGCCCTGGGAGTACCCCATCACATGCAGCTGCGCGCCGGTGGCCTCACAGACGGTGTCGATGGCGGAGTTCACCGCGAGCACGTGGTCGGCCAGGTCGCGTTCCCAGCCGCCCTCCTCGGTCGCGGGTGAGCCGAAATCGATGACCCAGCAGTCGATTCCGCTCTCGTGCAGAATGCCGACCGCGCCGCCTGCCGCGTTGACGTCCCAGATGTCGGCGTTCACCATCAACGGTGGCACCAGCAGCGCCACCGGACGCCCCGGCGTCGTATCGTCGGGGAAGTAATGTCGCAGCCGGTACATGCGTCGGCGCTCGACGACCTCGAAGGGCGAGGACTCGACATCGTGTGACAACCCGCCGAAGCGGATCACCTCCAGCCCGTTCTGCGCGGTAGCCAGCAACCGCTGCACCGAACCGACCACACCTTTTGGACTGATATCCACCGTTCCCACCTGGCCCTACCTGCTCAAAGTGACACACCTCACACACCCCGATGTGCTCATATGAGCTTGCCACATCGGACCTCCATTATGTGTCGGCTGTGACAGGCCGCATGTTCCGGCGATTCGAATCACATGCCCCGCTCAACGGCCGATAACACTGAGGTCACAACTCTCGTACGGTTCGTCGTCACGCCGAGATCGCCCGGGAACCGGCAGCCCAGGGCAGAGGTGGCCGCCGCGATGCGTCCGAGCATCGGCACAGAGAACACATCGCGGGCGACTCCCGGACACCCAGCTGTCCGCAATCGCCTCCCGCACAACGGTTCTCCCGGTCATCACCATGTTTTCCCGAATATCCGGCGCGCGGCCACTGCAACCGCCTACCATCGTTATCGTCCGGAACGTACTGACACGCATCAGATTTCGTGTAACACCGTTTCACACGCCCGGTTATCCGCGCAGGACCATTCGCTTCGCACCATGACCCACACCCGAGCCTGTCGCGCATTGTCGCGCCACACAGGTCGATCGGCCGTGCCGATTTCCGTCCCGAGGTGAGGACATATCCCATGACCATCGAAATGCCGTTGCCCACAGACAATTCCGTGCGCAAGAGCCTGAGTACCACGGCCGCGCACAAACTGACACATACCACCAAATCCGAACCGCAGATGCAGGGCATCAGCTCGCGCTGGCTCTCACGCGCCCTGCCATGGGTGCAGGTCGCGGGCGGTATCTACCGGGTAAACCGCAGGCTCACCCACACCGTCGGCAACGGCGAGGTGGAATTCGTCGTCGACGGATCCCGGGCCAGGGTGATTCCGCAGGAACTCCGTGAGCTTCCGCCGCTGCGCACTATCGACGACGACGAACTCCTGCGCCCGCTCGCGGACAAATTCGTGCAATACGACCTCGATCCGGGATCGGTCGTCGCCGAATTCGGCAATCCGATGGATCAGGTGATCCTCGTCGTGCACGGAAAACTCGCCCGGCTCGGCTCCGGTCAATACGGCGAGTCGACCAAACTCGGCCTGCTGTCCGGCGGCGACTATTACGGCGAGGAAATGCTCACCGATCCTTCGGCGATCTGGCCGGACACGGTCAAGACGGTAACCAGGACCACCATTCTCTGCCTGCCGAGACAACAATTCGAGCAATTTCTCGAACTGAACCCGGAGCTGGATCAGATCCGCACCGAAGCGGACCAGCGGTCGAGCCGGCTGCAGAACTCCAAGGGTGAAGCCGATATCGAGATCTCCTCCGGCCACTCCGGCGAACCGCTGCTCGAGGGCACCTTCGTCGACTACGACGCCAGCCCCCGCGAATACGAACTCAGCCTGGCCCAGAGCGTGCTGCGCGTGCACACCCGCGTCGCCGACCTGTTCAACGATCCGATGAACCAGGTCGACCAGCAGTTGCGGCTCACCGTCGAGGCGCTCTACGAGCGACGCGAGTACGACCTGGTGAACAATGCCGAGTTCGGCCTGCTGCACAACTGCGACCTCAAACAGCGCATCACCACCGAATCCGGCGCGCCGACCCCTGACGACATGGACGAGCTGCTCAGCATGCGGCGCGGCACCAAATTCTTTCTCGCACATCCGAAAGCGATCGCCGCGTTCGGTCGCGAGTGTTCGCGTCGCGGTCTGTACCCCGACCCCGTGGAGTACCAGGGGCACCGGGTGCCCGCTTGGCGCGGCGTGCCCCTGCTGCCGTGCGGCAAGATCCCGGTCAGCGACACCCAGACCACATCGATCATGGCGATGCGCATCGGTGAGAAGGATCAGGGCGTCGTGGGACTGCATCAGACCGGCATTCCCGACGAATACGAGCCGAGCCTCAACGTCCGGTTCAAGCAGATCGACGACCAGTCGATCATGTCGTACCTGGTGAGCTGCTATTACTCCGCGGCCGTCCTCGTTCCCGATGCGCTCGGCGTGCTGGACGACGTGCTCGTCGCGCGTCGCGCCGACTGATCGGCGCGGACCGTGTCCATCCTCACCAGGGTCGGCGCTCCCATCGCGGCAGGCGATCTGGCTGTCGCGGTGGCGGCCCTGCTGCACGGCGCCGCCGCCCCGGCCGACCTGTTCTCCGGCACCGCGACGCTCCCCCGACGCACCCCCGGTGCGCCCACCGGCTCCGTCACGCCACGTCGTCTTCGCGGACCGACCGGGATAGGCACGTCCGGCCTGCGATTGTTCCCGGCACAGGATCTTCCTGCCGCTCCCGCTGCGGAGACGACGAATTCCACTGGGCAACAGCCGATTCCCGCTCTCTACTGCCCACCTCCCGAGCGTGACGACCCGGCGCTGGCCGAGGCCGTCAACGCGGGCCTGCTCGCCTGGGCCACCGAGATCGGCCTCTACGAAGGCCGTCTCGACGAGCTCGCCAAGGCCGACTTCGGCCGGTTGATCATGCTCGCCCATCCCGATTGCGACGATCCCGACCGGCTGCTGGCCGTCGCTCGCTGCGCGGTGGCGGAATGGTCGGTCGACGACTACTACTGCGAGGAGGACGCCCCTGGCGACACCGCACCCGACGGAACACCGTCCAGCGCCGCCGCGGAACTCGGGCCACGGCTCGAATTGGCCTCCGCCGCAATGGATCCGGCCCATCTCCCCGCGCGGTACGCGCCGAGGCTCGAACAGGCCATGCAGGCCGACCCGATCCTGCGCGCGTTCCGCACCTCGTTCGCGCACCTGGCGGGGTACGCGAGCCCGGCGCAGCTGGCCCGGTTACGCACCGAGATCGCGGGGTGGTTCATCGCGCTCGGCGCCGAGGCGGGCTGGCGCACCGCGGACCGGATGCCACCGGTCTGGGAGTACCTGACCAATCGGCAGCCACACAGTTTCCTGCCGTGTATGGCACCGATCGACGCGGTCGGCGGCTACGAACTCACCGCCGCCGACTACGCCGACCCGGCGGTGCGGCGGGTGACCACCACCGCCGCGCTGGCCGCCCAGATGGTGAACGACCTGTATTCGATGGCGCGCGAGGACCTTTCGGGTGGCAGGGAGTTCAACCTGCCGACGGTCCTGGCCGCCGAGGAGGGCTGCAGCCGGGCCGACGCCGTGCTGCGCACCGCCCAGATCCACGACGAACTGATGCATCGCTTCGAACGGGAGGCGGCCCCCCTCGCCGCCTCGGGCTCACCCCAGCTGCGCCGCTTCCTGGCCGGGCTGTGGGCCTGGATGGGCGGCAACCGCGCCTGGCACGCGGGCAGCCGCCGCTACCACGACATCGCACCAGGAGAGGACGACAGATGACCATCGTCAACACCCCCGACCGCTCGGTCCTGCGCACCACCTATCAGCGTTCGGTCGCCGCGTACTGGAACAACAACCCCAACGACGACCGGGTCAATACCGAACTGGGCAAGGTCGACGGCCTCTACCACCACCACTACGGCATCGGCGAACCCGATTGGTCGGTACTGGACGGCCCGGAGAAGACCCGGCAGGAACGGATCGTGCGCGAACTACACCGCCTCGAGACCGCCCAGGCCGACTGTCTGCTCGACAACCTCGGCGCCATCACCCCCGACGACCGGCTGATCGACGGTGGCTCGGGCCGCGGCGGCACCAGTTTCATGGCCGCCGATCGCTTCGGCTGCCACGTCGACGGCGTGAGCATCTCCGAATACCAGGTCGGCTTCGCCAACGATCAGGCCGAGGCCCGCGGCGTGACCGAACGGGTCGGGTTCCACTTCCGCAATATGCTCGACACCGGCTTCGTCGACGAGTCGGCCCGGGCCATCTGGACCAACGAAACCACCATGTACGTGGACCTTTTCGATCTCTTCGACGAATTCGCTCGCGTGCTCGAACCGGGTGGGCGCTATGTGTGCATCACCGGCTGCTCCAACGATGTCACCGGCGGCCGATCCGCCTCGGTCAGCTGGATCGACGCGCACTACGGCTGCATGATCCATCCGCGCAGCGAGTACTTCCGCGCACTGTCCGACAGCGGCCTTGTCCCCACCACGGTCGTCGACCTCACGCCCGACACCATCCCGTACTGGGAGTTGCGCACCCATTCCGAGCTCGCCACCGGCGTCGAACAGCCGTTCCTCACCGCCTACCGCGAGGGCAGCTTCCAGTACCTGATGATCGTCGCCGATAAGGTGGCCAGGTGACCGATAAGCTCGCCGACCCGTCGACCGACCGCGAAACCATGCTCGTCGAGCTGGTCGACGAATCAGGCGCGGCGATCGGAGCGTGCTCGGTGGCCGATGCCCATCGGCCACCGGGCACGCTCCACCGCGCCTTCTCCGTGCTGCTGTTCGACTCGCACGGACACGTCCTGCTCCAGCAGCGCGCGGCAGTGAAGACCCGGTTCCCGCTCCAGTGGGCGAACACCTGCTGTGGGCATCCGCTGCCGGGCCAAAGCGTTGTCGAGGCTGCCGCGATCCGGTTACGCGAGGAGTTCGGGATGGCGGCCGACCTCACGAAGGTCGGCGTGTTCACCTACCTCGCCGGCGACGAGAAGACCGGCCGTGTCGAGCACGAGTACGACCACGTCCTGATCGGTGTGGTCGGCGATGTGCCGCCGCGGCCGGACCCGGCCGAGATCGCCCGCTGGGCGTGGATCCCCCCGCAGGAGGTGCGTGCGGATCTGGCGGAGAACCCCGGCAAGTTCACGCCGTGGCTGTCCCAGGTGCTCGAGATCGCCGACGAGGCACACGAGCGCTGACCCGGCTGTCCCTGTTTTCTTTCTCGTCTCGGGTGCTCCCGTGGCGATTAACCGGTTAGATGCGCATATCTATATTTGTAGATGGTTCTGAGTTCCTTGGGGAACTCACAGGCTCACCACAGTCCGTGACCAGGCCGCCCGGCGAAACTGGACATCGAACGGTCCGCACGATGGCGAGTGAGGTAGCGATGGTCGAGGTCGAGATCAACGACGACACGGTGACGGTCAATGTGCTCGGTGGGCACCGCCTGCTCGCCCTGCGCCAGCAGGTCGTGATCGACCGCGCCGCGATCACCGAGATCGCCACCGCCGAAGTGGACCTGCGGCCCCCGTGGGTCCGCGCGCCCGGCACCTTCATCCCCGGCGTGATCGCCGCGGGCGTCTACCGAGGCAAGGGCCGCAAAGAGTTCTGGGACACCACTTTCGGCGGCAGCGCCGTGCGGATCGACCTGGACGGGCCGGACTTCACCCGTCTGGTCGTCGACGTCGACGATCTCACCGCGGTGCTAGACGCGCTGAGCACCGAGACCGCCGGCGTCTGAGCGGCATTCACGAACCGAAGGATTCCAGCAGTCCCGCGTAGGTCTTCGGCGGCGGCGTCGCGAACTCTCCCCTACCCGACTTGCGCAGGCCCATCGTCAGCAGCGACTGCACGGTCAATGTCGCCGCCGCGACGCCGTCGATCACCGGCACCCCGATCTCGTCGCGAATGTGCGCGCACAGCTCCGCCATTCCGGCGCACCCGAGCACCACAGCATCTGACCCGTCCTGCGCGACGGCGACCCGGCACGCCTCGGTGACGATCTTGCGCGCGTCCGGGTCGGTGTCGAGGGCGAGTACCGGGATCTCGCACGCGTGGATGCCCCGGCAGAACCGTTGCATCCCATAGTGTTCCGCGAGATCGGCCGCTCGCCCGATGGTGCGGCCGAGCGTCGTGACGACACTGAATCCGCGGCCGAGATGACTCGCGGTGTGCATGGCCGCCTCGGCGATCCCGATCACCGGCCCCGCCGCCAGTTCCCGTGCGGCGTCCAGGCCCGGATCACCGAAGCAGGCGATGACATACCCGTCCACACCGTCGGCCTCGCCCTGCCGGATCGCGGCGAGCAGGCCCGGCACGCTCATCGCCTCGTCGTAGTGGCTCTCGATCGAAGCGGGCCCGATCTCGGAGGTGACCGCGTCGAGCAGTGTGCCCCGGCCCGCGACGGCCAGCGCACACTGCTCGATCGTGTCGGTCATCGCCCGCGTGGTGTTCGGGTTGACGACCCGGATGCGCATCAGACACCGACCTCCTCGGCAGCGGCCGCCCGCGCGGCGCCCGTCAGCAGGTAGTAGACGGCGAAGCCGATGCCGCACCCGATGAACCAGCTGTATTGGGCGGCGGAGTGCATGCCGGGCAGGCTGTTGGCCAGCACCGGGAACACCGCCACCGCGGCGGCCACCGCGGTCGCGATGATCGCGGCCGGGTGATAGCCCTTCGCGTAGTAATACGTCCCCTGCTCCGACATCGTGAACAGATCGTCGACGACCACCTTCTGCTTGCGCACCAAGTAGTAATCGCAGATCAGCACCCCGAACAGCGGTCCGATGAAGGCTCCGAGAACCTCGAGGGTGTAGTGGATGACGTCAGGATTGTTGTACAGATTCCAGGGCGTGATCAGCACCGAACCGACCGCCGCGATCATGCCGCCCGCCCGCCAGCTGATCCGCTGCGGACTCACATTCGAGAAATCGAAAGCCGGCGAGATGAAGTTCGCGACGATATTGATCCCGATGGTGGCGACGGTGAAGGTGAGTGCGCCGAGCACGATCGCGAAAGTGGAATCGATCTCGGCGACGGTGGCGACCGGATCGGTGATGAGCTCGCCGTACACCGGCAATGTCAGGGAGGCGGTGACCACCACCAGTACCGAGAAGACCAGGAAATTCACCGGAAGCCCGAGAAAGTTGCCTTTCTTCACCGCGGCGAAGCTCTTGCCGTATCGGGAGAAGTCACCGAAATTGAGCATCGGCCCCGAGAAATACGACACGACGAGTGCGATCGCGCCGAGCATCACCGGCACCGACGCCCAGCCGGTGTATTTCACATCGCCGAGTTTCAGATCGATGGCACTCCAGCCCGCCTTCGCGATGAGGTAGCCGCAGAGCAGGAACATGACGACGTAGACGGCGGGACCGCAGAAGTCGATGAACTTGCGGATCGATTCCATGCCGCGCCAGAACACGCACGCCTGCACCACCCACAGCAGCAGGAAGCTGCCCCAGCCCAGGGCCGACAGTCCGAGGAACCCGTAGTCGGCGGTGACGGCGTAGGGTGCCAATCCCGGAAACAGTTTCACCAGAACGACATCCAGCGCCGCCGACGCGAGGAAAGTCTGAATGCCGTACCAGGCCACCGCGATCAGACCGCGGATGATCGCGGGGATATTCGCGCCGAGCACGCCGAACGCACTGCGGCAGATCACCGGATAGGGCACCCCGGTCATCTGACTGGGTTTCGCCACCAGATTGCAGAAGAAGTACACGATGGTGATGCCGATGAGCAGTGCGGCGAGCACTTGCCAACTGGCCAGTCCGAGGGCGAAAAGGCTTCCCGCCGTGACATATCCGCCGACGCTGTGCACGTCTGACATCCAGAACGCGAAGATATTGTAAGTGCCCCAGCTCTGCTTGCGCAGCGGCGCCAGATCCTCGTTCGTCAGCCGCGGGTCGTACGTGGGCGGTTCACCGGCGGGAACCGCCGAGGACGTAAGGGTGTCGGTCATGATCGTTCCCGTCCGAAAGGGTACATCTGCTGAACTGACGGTAAGTATCAGCAATTGCCCAGCGGTTTCCCGGGAATTTCGCGCCTATTGCACCGAAGATATATCTTCCGGCGCGAGCAGCCCGGTATCGGTCGGCAGGGTCGCGACCACGGTTTCCAGCCTGCGGTGGTGTTCCTCGGCGGCGACGAGCAGACGGTCGACATCGCGGGCGAGGAACGCGTCGAGCATGGCGATGTGGTCGATGTGCAGGCGCTCGCGGTCGAGTCGGTCGATGTGGACCATCGACTGCACCGGCTCGGTGACATTCCACGCGGCTTCGAGCATGTACAGCAGCCGGAACATCCGTGACGGCCGCGTCAGCGCCACGTGGAAGCTGCGGGACTGACGCTGGTACGACTCGGGATCGTCGTCGAGGATGGCGCGTTCGAGCAGGTCGTTCACCGCGAGCAGGTGCGCGCGTTCGGCCTCGTCGGCGTGCAGCGCGGCCGCGGCGAGTGATGCCGTCTCCAAAGTGTCACGCACGATGTACATTTCGCGCAGTTCACGGGCGGTGAGCTGGGCCACCTGGTAGCCCCGCTGCTGACGGTGGGTGACCAGGCCCTCCCCGATCAGCGTCTTGAGCGCCTCACGGACCGGGATGTGACTCACCCCGAACAGCTCGGCGACTTCGCGCAGCGGGATCACGGTGCACGGCGGTACGGCACCGTCGAGGATCACCCGGCGCAGTTCGCCCAGAATCACTTGCGGTCGGCCTGGCTCATCGACCACAAGCCTTGCGAGCAGCGCCGATCGTCGTCTCGGGGGCATGCAAGCATGCTATGGACCGCGTATTGCGTGCGCGGTGTTCGGTGTGACAGTTAGGAAACGATCACCGTACCGACCGGTCCCTAGTGTGTGATGGCATGCTCGAAGGATGGGAGTTTCGACAGCGCAGTCGGTGGATCGCCGTTTCGTCCGCTTGGTCACCGTCTTCGACCATCTGTTCCGCAAGCCCTCGCACGGCGGTGGCGCACTGTGCGTGTATCTGCACGGCGAGCCCGTCGTCGATGTGTGGGCGGGCTACGCGAGCCCTGGTGTGCCGTGGACGGCGGACTCGGTGGCGCTGGGCTTCTCCACCGGAAAAGGCGTGGCTTCCACCGTGATTCATCAGCTGGCCGATCGGGGACAGCTCGACTACGACAGCCCGGTCGCCGAGTACTGGCCGGAGTTCGCCGCGGCGGGCAAGGCCGCCATCACCGTGCGCGATGTACTCACCCACCGCGCCGGCCTGCACCGGCTGCGTGGCCTGCTGCCCGGGCCGATCGAGAGTTTCCTCGATGACGCTGCCGTCACCGCCGCGCTGGCCGCCGCCACTCCCGATCCGCGGCATCGGGTCACCAGCGGCTATCACGGAATCAGCTACGGGCACTTGGCCGCCGAGATCGTCGCGCGGGTGACCGGCCGCGCATTCGTCGATGTGGTGCGCACCGAACTGGCCGAACCTCTCGATGCCGAAGAACTCTGGTTCCGGGTGCCGCACGATCAGCGCCACCGCATCGCCACCACCTTCCCGCGCCTGCGCGCCGCGGGCATGGACTGGGACACCGGCTCCGATCTGCTCACCCGTACCCGTTTCGCCGCCGCCGCGGAGACCACCCCGCGCGGGTTCGCCGACCTGATCGTCGATGAGCGCGTCCACGATTCGGTGATGCCCGGCGTGAACGGTGTCTTCTCCGCCCGCGCGCTCGCCCGCGTGTATGCCGCCCTGGCCAACGGCGGCGAACTCGACGGCACCCGCATCCTCTCCCCCGGCTCGATCCCCCGCTTCGCCGCGCGCCAGGTCTTCACCCCCGACTACGTCCTGGCGTTCCGCATCCCCTGGGCCATGGGCTTCCACGGCGTCCCGATGAAACCCTCCAAGGCCGACCCGATCTCCGCCTTCGGCCACTTCGGCCTCGGCGGCTCCGGCGCCTTCGCCGATCCCGAAACCGGCCTCTCCCTGGCCTTCGTCACCAATCGTCTCGGCGGCAAACTCACCCCGCTCGGCGACGCCCGCCTCACCCGCCTCGGCACCATCGCCCACAACATCGCGAAGTCCTCGCAACTGCGCTGAGCCACTCGCCGGTCGGTTGATCACTGCACAATATGGACGCAACACCGGGATACCCGACTGGCGATGCCGAACCTGGCACCATGTGGCCGATGGAGACCGTGGGACTGGAGCGGATCGAGGAAGCCGCGCGATTGCTGGCGCCGGTGATTCGACGGACACCGATCGTGGGGTCGCGGGTGTTGTCGGAGCGGGCGGGTACGCAGGTGCTGCTCAAATGCGAGAACCTGCAGCGGACCGGGTCGTTCAAACCGCGCGGGGCCTACAACCGGATCGCCCATCTCCCGGCGGCGGATCGCGCGCGGGGCGTGGTGGCAGCCAGCGCCGGCAACCATGCGCAGGGGGTGGCGTGGGCGGCGAGCGAGCTCGGGATCGCCTCGACGGTGTTCATGCCGGTCGGGGCCTCGCTGCCGAAGCTCGTCGCGACGCGCGCCTACGGTGCCGACGTGCATCTGGTGGGCGACACGATCGACGAATCCTTGGATGCCGCACAGGAATTCGCCGATCGGACCGGCGCGACCCTGATCCATCCTTTCGACCATCCCGACATCGTCGCCGGTCAGGCGACGGTCGCGCTGGAAATCCTCGAACAGGTTCCCGAGGCGGGCACGGTCGTCGTGCCCACCGGTGGTGGCGGGTTGCTCGCGGGTGTCGCGGTGGCGTTGCACGCGCTGGCGCCGAATGTCCGGGTGATCGGCGTGCAGGCGGCCGAGGCGGCGGCGTGGCCGGATTCGCTGGCGGCGGGCAGGCCGGTCCGGGTGCCACGGATGTCGACGATGGCCGACGGTATCGCGGTCGGACTACCTGGCGCGGTGCCCTTCGCCCATGTCGCCGAACTGGTGTCCGAGATCGTCACCGTCGACGAGGACGCCCTGTCCAGGGCCCTGTTGCTCTGCCTGGAACGGGCCAAACTCGTCGTCGAACCCGCGGGTGCGGCGGGCGTGGCCGCCTTGCTCACCTCCGCTCTCGAAGATCTGCCCGGCCCGGTGGTGACCATCTTGTCGGGCGGGAATATCGACCCGCTGTTACTCACGCGCGTGATCGGCCACGGTCTCAGCGCCGCGGGCCGCTACCTGGCCATGCACGTGACGATCGACGACCGGCCAGGCGCCCTGTCCGCGCTGCTCGCCGTGGTCGGGCGCGCCGGCGCGAGCGTGGTGGATGTCGTGCACTCGCGAACGGGGCCGTGGCTGGCCGTCGACGAGGTCGAGGTGTCGCTCACCGTGGAAACCCGCGGCTCCGCGCACCGCGACGACGTTCTGGACGCACTGCGTGACTCGGGTTTCCGCGTACACGCCGAGCTCTAGAACCCCGTGCGCGCACCGGGTTCCCGCACCACGCGCCCGGGGATCACCGCGTCAGTGCGCCATTTTCAGCCCGACCACACCGGCGACGATCATCACCAGGAACACGGCCTTCACGACCGAGAAAGCTTCCGCGCCGGTGACCATGGCATAGACGACGGTCAGGACGGCGCCGATGCCCACCCAGACCGCGTACGCGGTGCCGACGGGGAGATCGCGCATGGCCAGCGCCAGCCCGGTCATGCTGGCTGCCAGGGCTACGCCGAAAACCACGGTCGGGACGAGCCGGGTGAACCCTTCGGTCCGGCCCAGCGCGGTGGCCCACACTGCTTCCAGCACACCGGAGATGACGAGCAGAATCCACGACATGACGAGCCTCCTGTGGCCGTCTTGTCGCGTTCCGGGTACGGCTACCCTCGTCCGGGAGCCCCGTTCGGGCTCACTGCCAAGTTGTCACACCGGCAATCTCTTGGCAAGCAGGTGGTGGGTGAAGTCACCACCTCCCCGCCTCAGCTCAGCCAGGCGCGAGCGTCGTCCGCGGTCTTGCGGACCTCGTCGAGCTGTTCGGCCACACGCACACCGGCGGTGCCACCCCGCGCGTTACGCGAGGCGATCGAACCCTGCACCGTGAGCACCTCGCGCACACCGGCGGTGAGCGCGGGGTCGACGGCGGCGAACTCCTCGTCGGTCAGCTCGTCGAGACCGACACCGCGCGCCTCGGCGACGCGCACGCACGCACCGGCCGCCTCGTGGGCGACGCGGAACGGAACACCTCGGCGCACCATCCATTCCGCGATATCGGTGGCGAGGGTGAACCCGGCGGGTGCGAGTTCGGCCATCCGGTCGGTGTGAAAGGTCAGGGTGGCGACCAGGCCCGCGATGGCGGGCAGGAGCAGTTCGAGCTGGGCGACCGAGTCGAAGACCGGCTCTTTGTCTTCCTGCAGGTCCCGGTTGTACGCCAGCGGTTGGGCTTTCAGCGTGGCGAGCAGGCCGGTCAGGTTGCCGATCAGGCGGCCCGCCTTGCCACGGGTGAGCTCGGAGACATCGGGGTTCTTCTTCTGCGGCATGATCGACGAACCGGTGGACCAGGCGTCGGCCAAGGTCACGTAGCCGAATTCCGGTGTGCTCCAGATGATGACCTCTTCGGCCATCCGGCTCAGATCGACGCCGATCATGGCCAGCACGAAGGCGGCCTCGGCGGCGAAGTCACGCGAGGAGGTGGCGTCGATCGAATTGGCGGCGGAGGCGGTGAAATCCAGTTCGGCGGCGATCTGCTCGGGATCGAGGCCCAGCGAGGAACCGGCCAGCGCGCCCGAACCGTACGGGGAGATGGCGGCGCGCTTGTCGAAGTCGCGCAGGCGTTCCAGATCGCGCAGCAGCGGATGCGCGTGGGCGAGCAGGTGATGCGAGAGCAGTACCGGCTGGGCAGCCTGGAGGTGGGTCTTGCCCGGCATCACGGCGTCGGGATGCGCGGCGGCCTGCGCGACCAGCGCGTCGACCACGTCGAGCACACCGGCGGCGACGCGACGCACACCGTCGCGCAGCCACATCCGGAACAGGGTCGCCACCTGGTCGTTGCGCGAACGACCGGCCCGCAGCCGACCACCGAGCTCGGTCCCGACCCGCTCGATCAGCCCACGCTCGAGCGCACCGTGCACATCCTCGTCGGAGTCGGCGGGGCCGTAGGCACCGGAGGCGACATCGGCCGCGAGCGCGTCGAGACCGGCCAGCATGGCGGGCAGATCCTCGTCGGCGAGCAGCCCGGCCTTGTGCAGCACGCGAGCATGCGCCTTGGACGCGCGGATGTCATACGGAGCCAGCACCCAGTCGAAGTGGGTCGACTTGCTCAGCGCCGCCATCGCCTCGGCCGGCCCGGAAGCGAATCGCCCACCCCAGAGCGCACCTTCGTTGGTTCCACTATGGGTCATCGTGTGCCCTCTCCTGGGTATAGGCGGTCGCGCTCACAGTCGCACATCGGCTGCCAGCGCACGAAGGGCAACCGAATCGAGCCTACGGTTGCCGACTGATCTAGCGAGAACATGGGTAACTCATCGGGCACGCCCAGAACAGGTGTACACCTCAGGCGAGCCCGGAACCGACGCCAACCGCCCCCCTACGACCGGCAGAAGTCGCGGGGAGGCGGGAAGGCGGCGGGCGTGCTTACTTCTGGTTCAGGTCGCGGCGGGCGGCGACCTTGGAGGACAGGCCGTGGATCTGCACGAAGCCCTTGGCCAGCGACTGGTCGAAGGTGTCGCCCTCGTCGTAGGTGGCCAGGTTGAAGTCGTAGAGCGACTGCTCGGAGCGACGGCCGTTGACCACCGCGGACCCGCCGTGCAGCACCATCCGGATCTCGCCGGTGACGGTCTGCTGGGTGTCGGAGATGAAGGCGTCGAGTGCACGCTTGAGCGGAGAGAACCACAGGCCGTCGTAGGCCAGCTCGCCCCAGCGCTGCTCGACCTGCCGCTTGTAGCGGGCCAGCTCGCGCTCGACGGTGACGGCTTCGAGCGCCTGGTGCGCGGTGATCAGCGCGATGGCGCCCGGCGCCTCGTAGATCTCGCGGCTCTTGATGCCGACGAGGCGGTCCTCGACCATGTCGAGACGGCCCACGCCCTGACGACCGGCGCGGGTGTTCATCTCCTCGATGGCCTGCAGCACCGAGACGGGACGGCCGTCGATGGCGACCGGCACACCCTTCTCGAAGGTGATGATGACCTCGTCCGGCGCCTCGAAGTTCACCGTCGGGTCGGCGGTGTAGTCGTAGACGTCCTTGGTGGGCGCGTTCCACAGGTCCTCGAGGAACCCGGTCTCGACCGCGCGGCCCCACACGTTCTGGTCGATGGAGAACGGCGACTTCTTGGTGACGTTGATCGGCAGGCTGTTCTGCTCGGCGAAGGCGATGGCCTTCTCCCGGGTCCAGGCGTAGTCGCGGACCGGGGCGATGACCTCGAGGTCGGGCGCGAGCGCGCCGATGCCGACCTCGAAGCGGACCTGGTCGTTGCCCTTGCCGGTGCAGCCGTGCGAGACGGTGGTGGCGTTGTGGAACTTCGCGGCCTCGACCAGGTGCTTGACGATCAGCGGGCGGCTGATGGCCGAGACGAGCGGGTACTGGCCCATGTACATGGCGTTGGCCTGGATGGTGGGCAGGCAGTACTCGTCGGCGAACTCGTCGCGCGCGTCGACCACGATGGCCTCCACGGCGCCGCAGTCGAGTGCGCGCTGTCGGATCGCGCTCATGTCCTCGCCGCCCTGGCCCAGGTCGATGGCCACGGCCACCACCTCGGAACCGGTCTCCTTCGCGATCCAGCTGATGGCGACGGAGGTGTCAAGCCCACCGGAGTAGGCGAGTACGACGCGATCGGACATGTCTGTTGTGCTCCTCGAAGTCTGGTACGTAAAAAGGGCTGCCCTGAGCAGTATGGATGCTCCGGCCGCCGGTCGGCTCACGCCGTTGCTACAAATGATTATGCATGATGATGCAATCTCATTCATAACCGGGGGGTACGGCCTCGGACGTACGCCGGCGAAATAGCCGATCACCTGCGACGACACCAGCGCAGCCCTTGGCGAGTACTCTCAGCTATGAGACGCTGGTCACAGCAGATAGCCATCAGGTCGGGACCGAAGGAGAGCCATCATGCAGTCGCTACGTGATTTCGCCGAGGCCAACTACGACCTGATCGGAACGGTTGTCATCGGACTCGGGAACCTCAGCCTGACGGTGGCCAAGGCTGTCATCGACCTCGGCACTCCCCTGCTCCAGGGATTCTTCGCCTGACTCACCGACCTCGAATCCAGGGAGCACATCATGGATGAAGTCCTGCAGTTCCTCTCCGACAATTACGAGGCAGGCGCCGCCCTCGGCCTCTATGTCGGCCGTGCCGTCTTCGAGATCACCGCCCCACTGACCCTGCTGATCCTAAACTTCCTCAACTCCTGACTCCTCACCTGTGGCACTCTGGGAGAGCACTATTCGGCTCGCCACACGTGAGGACGAACAAGATGCTCCACTACATCGCGCAGGAATTCTCGACCCTCGGCAACGGTGTTCTCGATGTCGGTAGAGCAGTCGTCGAGCTGGTCCAGAACATCATCGACATCGCCACGCCGAATAATCGCGGTGGCGGCGCGGGCGGCGGGCAGTACCCGTTCAACTGAAGACCACATCCCAGCTTTCGGCGTGAGTTACCGCTGAAGGCACAGTCACGCGGCTAGTGTGCGAATCATGACCGACGATGTGCGGCTCGATGTCGGCTCCGCGGGTCTCACGATCGCCCCCGGCGACGGCGGCGCGATCCACAGCCTGACCGTCGACGGCACCGAACTGCTCCGGCAGGATCCGGGCACCGGCTGTTTCGTCATGGCGCCGTGGGCAGGTCGGCTCGGCGACGGCGAACTGACCGTCGGCGACCACACGTATCAGATGCCGATCAACAACCCGCCGCACAGCATTCACGGCACCGCCCGCGACGGAGTGTGGGAGGTGGTCGCGGCTTCGCCGACCGAGGCGACCATCAGCCATCGCCTCGGTGATCCGTGGCCGTTCGCGGGCACGGTCACCCAGACGTTCACCCTCACCGACACCGGCCTCACCCTGGCGATGCGCATCGCCACCGACCACGACGCCTTCCCCGCCCAGGGCGGCTGGCATCCGTGGTTCCTGCGCGAAGTCCCGCCCGCGACCGGGCCGGTGCGGCTCGATTTCGACCCGGCATGGCAGTACGAACGCGGCGACGACTACCTGCCCACCGGCCGCGAGATCGCGCCGACGCCGCCACCGTGGGACGACTGCTTCGGCATGCCCGACGGCGTTCTCGCCCGCCTCACCTGGCCCGGATTCCTGGCATTCACCATCACCAGCCCCGTCCACGACGTAGTCGTCTGGACCCTGCCGGAGCAATCCCTGTCGGTGGAGGCCCAGTCCGGCCCACCCAACGGCCTGAACACCGCACCCCGGATGGTCACACCCGACTCTCCACTCGATGTCCACGTCGACTGGACATGGCAACGCCTGTCGCGGAACCGAACGACTCCGCAGCCCGAGTAGCCCAGCACCACCGCCGATTACGGTGATTGCGTGCCGATCACGTTCGCCCATCCCGTCGCGGTGCTGCCCTTCGCTCGATATCTCCCCCTTCCCGCACTCGTCGCGGGATCCATCGCCCCCGACGTCGTCTACTACCTGCCCGGTCCCCTGTCCGGCACCACAACCCACTCGGTTGTCGGCGTTCTGTGCTGGGACCTGCTGATCGGCCTGGTGCTACTCGTCGCTTTCCGGCTTTCCGCCGGCCCGGCCTCGGCGCTTCTCGGCCTGGCGCCCGCCTCGTCCCCCGATCCCAGATCAGCGGGGCTCGCGGCGGTTTCGACGGTCACCGCCCTGGTACTCGGTGCCGCGACACACGTGGTCTGGGATTCTTTCACTCAGACAACAGGTTTCGTGGTCCAGCACTCGGCTCTGTTGCGGACGTCGGTCATCGAGCCGCACAAGACCTACAACGTCCTCGGCTATCTCTCCTCTCTCGCCGGAACGGCGGTCCTCACCTACCTCGTGGTGCGCCGCACCCGGCGCAAGGTTCGCCCACCCACGTGGACGCACCGGGCCGTCGTCGCCGTGCTGCTCGCCGCGCCGGTCATCGGTGTGGCACTCGCCGTCGACGACCCGGTCATCCGGGTCAGTACCTACGACCTGATCCGACACACGATCGTCGGTGCGGCTCGGGCGACGGTTGTCGCCTGGGCCGTCTACGCCGCGCTCTGGCACCTCGGCGCAGGTCGCGTGCGCTCACCGCGGCGAGCGGACGCTGCGGAAGGTGAGCGCGACCAGGAAGGTCAGGGCGGCGATGACGGCGGCTGCCGCGAAGGCGGCGGTCATGCCGCCGACCAGGGCGTGGGTCGGTGAACCGCCCGCGTCGCGCGCGGCGGTGCCGAAGATCGTCACCAGGATCGCCAAGCCCAGCGCGCCGCCGGTCTGCTGCATGGTCTGCAGGGCGCCGCCCGCCGCACCCGCCTCGTCGGGCGAGACCGTGGACATGATGATCACGTTCAGCGGCGAGAACGCCAGCCCGATACCGCAGCCCATCGCGACCATCGCCACGAACAGCAGGGGGAAGTAGCCGGAGTCCTCCGAAAGCCTGGTCAGTAGCACGAGTCCGGTGACCATGGCGACGGCGCCGGTCAACGTCACCGGCTTGGGGCCGAAACGCGCCAGCAGCCGCGGGATCAGTCGGATCATCGCGAACATCAGCACCGCCGTCGGCAGGAACGCGAAACCTGTTGCCAGCGAACTCATCCCCAGCACATCTTGCAGATACTGGGTGAGGAAGAAGAACATCGACATGCCTGCCATCGGCCCGAGGAACATGTTCAGATAGCCGGCGGCGCGGTTGCGATCGGCGAACAGGTGCAGGGGCAGAAGTGGTTGTGGCGCACGCAGTTCGATCGCTATGAAGGCGGCCAGCAAGGCCGCCCCGATCGCGAGCCAGATATCGGTGCCCGCCGCGCCCCAACCGTGCGAGGCGGCACTGATGAAACCGTAGACCAGGGCGGCCACGCCCGCGGTCGCCGTCACCGCGCCCGGCAGGTCGAGCCGAGCGGCGCGACGCGGCAAATCAGGCAGGTACCGCAGTGCGAGTACCGCGATGACCAGGCCGAACGGCACATTGATGAACAGCACCGAGCGCCAGCCGAACCATTCCGTGAGCAACCCGCCGACGATCAAGCCGATCGCGAAACCGGCGCTCGACATGCCGGAGAACAGAGCGAGCACTCGAATCCGCACCTTGGGCTCGGTGAACGTAGTAGTCAGCAGCGCAAGGGTATTGGGACCGGCCATTGCCCCGCCGATGCCCTGGAGCACGCGGGCCGCGAGCAACCATCCAGCCGAAGGCGCCAGCCCGCCGGCCAGCGAGGCGAGGGTGAACAGCAGCGCGCCCGCGATGAACATCCGGCGCCTGCCGAACAGGTCGCCGGCTCGACCGCCGAGCAGCAGCAGGCCACCGAAGACCAGCGTGTAGGAGTTCATCACCCAGGACAGGCCGGTTGCACTGAACTCGAGATCGGCCCTGATGTGCGGCAGCGCCACATTCATCACGGTGATGTCGAGGATGATCATGAGCTGACAGGTCAGCAAAGTGACCAGGACGAGCCGTGGCCGAACCCGGTCCACCTGGGGTTTTTCCAAGAAAGTGGTGGTAGTCAAGAACGCTCCATCAGAAAGGAACTCAAACGGAGAGAGTCTCCGTTTATGACAGAGCTAGCATAGGGAGAAAGTCTCCGGTTCCGCAAGACTAAACGGAGACTTCATCCGTTTCCAGTGGAGGATCTTGTGGACGCACCGTCGCGGCCGATGCGCGCCGACGCACGCCGCAATTACGAGCGCATCGTCGACTGCGCCCGCGACGCGTTCGCCGAGCACGGCACCGACGCACCGCTGGACGACATCGCGCGACGCGCGGGGGTCGGTCCCGGAACGCTGTATCGCCACTTCCCGAATCGCACCACGCTGATGGAAGCGGTGTATCGCGCCAATATCGAGACACTCGCCGCGCGGGCAGACGAACTACGCCGAACGCACGCCCCCCTCGACGCGTTCGACGCCTGGTTCGGCGAGCTGGTCACCTACATTCTTGAAAAGCACGGCCTGGCAACCACTCTCAAAGCCGCCATCGACCGGACCTCGGACACTTTCGCCGCCTGCTCCGCCCTGCTGGCCGAGGCCGCGGGCAGCGTTCTGATCCCGGTACAGGAGGCAGGCGAGATCCGCCCCGAGGTGAGCCCCCGCGACATCCTGCGCCTCGGCCACGGCATCGGCGCGGGCTGCCAGGCCGCCCCGGAGTCCGCCCCACTGCTCATCGACGTGGCGCTGGCCGGCCTTCGCGCCCAGCGCTAGCGGCGCTCAGGCCAGGTCTTCGATTTTCGCCGCCAGTTCGGCGCCGGTGAGCGGCTCGCGGGCGATGACGGCGATGGTGTCGTCGCCGGCGATCGTGCCGACGATGTAGGGCAGGGCGGCGCGGTCGAGGGCGCTGGCCAGGAAGTGGGCGGCGCCGGGCGGGGTGCGCAGGACGGCGAGGTTGCCGCTGGCGTCGGTGGAGACGAGCAGGTCACCGAGGAGTTTGGACAGGCGGCCGGTGCCGCCGGTGACCCCACGCACGGGGCTGCCGTCCTCGGGAACGATGTAGACGCCCGCGCCACCGTCGGCCGCGCGCAGTTTCACCGCGCCGAGTTCGTCGAGGTCACGCGACAGGGTGGCCTGGGTGGTCTCGATCCCCTCGGCCGACAGCAGCGCGGCGAGTTCGGTCTGACTGCGGACCGAATGCGAGGTCAGCAGTTCGATGATGCGTGACTGGCGGCCGGCGCGGGTGCGAGCGATCGCGGGCGAGCCCTTTTCGGGCGCGCTCATCGCCCAGCCCCCACGCCGGCCCCGGTTCGCGGTCTCACGCGGC
Organism: Nocardia sp. NPDC056541; assembly: GCF_042794235.1. Taxonomy (NCBI): domain Bacteria; kingdom Bacillati; phylum Actinomycetota; class Actinomycetes; order Mycobacteriales; family Nocardiaceae; genus Nocardia; species Nocardia sp. NPDC056541. The sequence continues at coordinate 104,544 of NZ_JBHTUD010000017.1, read as the reverse complement.
GGCTTTCGCGAGCAGCCACACCAGCAGCGCCTTCTGCGCGTGCAGGCGATTCTCGGCTTCGTCCCAGACCACACTGTGCCCACCGTCGAGCACCTCGTCGGTGATCTCTTCGCCCCGGTGCGCCGGAAGACAGTGCAGCACAATCACTTCCGGAGTCGCGTGGGCGAGCAGCTCGGTGTTCAGCTGGAACGGGCGGAACGGGCCGACGCGGTCGAGACCGTCGTTCTCCTGGCCCATGGAGGTCCAGGTGTCGGTGACGAGCACGTCGGCACCGGTGGCACCGACCACCGGGTCGCCCGTGACCGACACGGTCGCACCGGTTTCCGCGGCACGCTTGGCGGCGGCGTCGAGGATCCACGGCAGCGGTTCGAATCCGGCGGGCGCGGCCACGGTCACGTTCATGCCCGCCGTCACGCCACCGAGCAACAGCGAGTGCGCCATATTGTTGGCGCCGTCGCCGAAGTAGGTGAGGTTCAGCCCGGCGAGCGAGCCCTTGCGCTCGCTGATCGTCTGCAGATCGGCGAGCACCTGACAAGGGTGGAACTCGTTGGACAGCGCGTTCACCACGGGAACCGTCGCGGTGACGGCCATCTCGTCGAGACGGGACTGTTCGAAGGTCCGCCACACGATGGCGTCGACGTAGCGCGAGAGCACGCTGCCGGTGTCGCCGAGGGTCTCCTCACGACCCAGCTGGGTGTCGCGACCGTCGACGACCACCGCATGCCCGCCGAGCTGAGCGATGCCCAGCTCGAACGAGAAGCGGGTGCGGGTGGAGTTCTTCTCGAAGATCACCCCGACTCCGCGCGGGCCGTCTAGCGGCCGGTGCGCGAAGGGGTCCTTCTTCAATTCGGCGGCGATGGCGAGGATCTCGGCCTGTTCGGCCTGCGTCACATCGTCGTCGCGCAAGAAATGACGCAGGGTCACTTGGTCGCTCCCTTAGCATCGGCGGCGGCCTTGTCGAGGATCTCGGGCAGGTCGGCGACGAAATTGTCGGCCTGGGTTTCGGTGAGCACCAGGGGTGGCGCCAACCGGATCACGTCGGGCTTGGCGGGGTTCAGCAGGTAGCCGGCCTCGCGCGCCCGTTCGTCGACGTAGGCGGAGATGTCGTTCTTCAGCACGATGCCGATGAGCAGACCCGCACCACGCACGTGGTCGATCTCCGGATGCTCGAGCAACGCGATGCCGTCGCTGAGCTTCTTGCCCACCCACTCCACGTGGGTCAGCAGGTTGTCGGAGTCGATCGTGCGCAGCACGGCCAAAGCCGCTGCGGCACAGACGGGATTGCCGCCGAAGGTGGTGCCGTGCAGACCCGGCGTGAGCAGTTCGGCGGCGCGGCCCTGGGCCAGCACCGCGCCGATCGGCAGGCCGCCGCCGAGCCCCTTGGCCAGGGTGATCGCGTCGGGCACGATGCCCGCCGCCTGGTGCGCGAAAAATGTTCCGGTGCGCCCGATTCCGGTCTGGACCTCATCGAGGATCAGCAGCGCCCCGGCCCTGGACGTGATCTCCCGCGCCTTGGCGAGATAGTCGAACGGCGGGACGACCACACCGCTCTCCCCCATCATCGGTTCGAGGAACACCGCGGCGGTGTCGGAATCGACCACGGCTTCGAGCGCGGCGGCGTCACCGTAGGGCACGTGCACGACGCCGGGCGGCATCGGCTCGAACGGTGTCCGCTTGGCGGGCTGACCGGTCAGGGCGAGCGCGCCCATGGTGCGTCCGTGGAACGCCTCCTCGGCGGCGACGATCTTGGACCGCCCGGTGAGCCGCGCGATCTTGAACGCGGCCTCGTTGGCCTCGGTGCCGGAGTTGCAGAAGAACGCCTTGCCCTCACCGTCGCCGAAGTGGGCCAGGAGCTTCTCGGCCAGCTCGATCACGGGCTCGCTGGCGTACAGATTCGACACGTGGCCGAGGGTGCCCAGTTGCTGGGTGACCGCTTCCAGGATGGCGGGGTGGGCGTGGCCGAGGCTGTTGACCGCGATGCCACCGAGGAAGTCGATGTAGCGCTTGCCATCGGCGTCGTAGAGCACCGCACCGGCGCCGCGCACCAGCGCGACCTTCGGGGTGCCGTAGTTGTCCATCATCGCGGCCGACCACCGCTGCTGCAGCATCTCTGTTTCGCTCATGATTGCGTTCCATCCGGCGACCCGGCAGGGGTCACCATGGTTCCGATTCCTTCTCCGGTGAACAGCTCCAGTAGTACCGAATGCGGGACGCGCCCGTCGATCACGTGGGCACTGGGGACCCCGCCGAGCACGGCGCGCAGACACGCTTCCATCTTCGGCACCATGCCCGCATCCAGGCGCGGCAGCAACTTCGCCAACGCGTCGGCGTCGATCCGGCTGGTCAGCGAGGAGCGGTCCGGCCAGTCGGTGTAGAGGCCCTCGACATCGGTGAGCACGACGAGTTTCTCGGCGCCGATGCCCTCGGCCAGCGCGGCGGCGGCGGTGTCGGCGTTGATGTTGTGCACCACGCCGTCGGCGTCGGGGGCGATGGTGGAGACCACCGGGATGCGGCCCGCGTCGATCAGGTCGAGCACGGCGCCGGGGTTGACCTCGGTGACGTCGCCGACCAGGCCGATGTCGGTGGCGACGCCCGCCACGGCGACGGTGCGCCGGGTGGCGGTGAACAGGTGCGCGTCCTCACCGGAGATGCCGACCGCGTACGGGCCGTGCGCGTTGATGAGCCCGACGAGCTCACGGCCCACCTGACCGAACAGCACCATCCGGACCACGTCCATCACCTCGGGGGTGGTGACGCGGAAGCCGCCGCGGAATTCGCCTTCCATGCCCAGCCTTTTCAGCATGGCGTTGATCTGCGGGCCACCGCCGTGCACGACGACGGGATGCACGCCGACGGTGCGCAGGAAGGCCATGTCGGCGGCGAAGGCCGACTTGAGTTCGTCGTCGACCATGGCGTTGCCGCCGTACTTCACGACCACGATCTTGTCGCGGAACTTCTGCAGCCACGGCAGCGCGTCGGCGAGCACGTGCGCCTTGTCCAGCGCCGAAAGAGTGTGCACCACACTGTTACTCATGAGCTGTACGCCGAGTTCTCTTCGACGTAGGCGTGCGAGAGGTCGGTGGTGCGCACCATCGCGGCGCCCTCCCCCACATTGAGCTCGATCAGCACGTCGACGTCCTCGCCGGACAGGTCGACCTCGCGGGCGCCGGGCGCGCCGACACTGTCGACGCAGACCGGATTGCCGTTGAACGACACCGCGATCCGGTTCGGGTCGAGGGTCACCGGTGCGATGCCGACGGCGGCGAGCACGCGACCCCAGTTCGGGTCGGAGCCGAACAGCGCGGTCTTGACCAGACTGTCGCGGGCGACCGCGCGGGCGACGGTGAGCGCCTCGTCCTCGGAGGCCGCGCCGGTGACGGTGACCTGGACCCGCTTGGTGACGCCCTCGGCGTCGGCCATCAGCTGCGCGGCCAGGTCGTCACACACCGTGAACACCGCGGCGTCGAGATCCTCCTGCGCGGGCGCGACGCCGCTGGCGCCGTTGGCCAGCAGCAGCACGGTGTCGTTGGTGGAGCAGGAACCGTCGACGTCGAGCCGGTCGAAGGTGTATTTCGTGGCCTTACGCAGGGCGGAATCGAGCTGCTCGGGTGTGGCCACAGCGTCGGTCGTGAGCACGACGAGCATGGTGGCCAGCGACGGCGCGAGCATGCCCGCACCCTTGGCCATGCCGCCCACATTCCACTTGTCCTCGCTGTGGAATGCCGACTCCTTCGGCACGGTGTCGGTGGTCATGATGGCGTGGGCGGCGTCGGAGCCACCCGACATGCCGCCGCCCATCTCGTGCACGATCTCGGTGATCGCCGGGACGAGCTTGTCCATCGGCAGGCGGTCACCGATGAGACCGGTGGAGCAGACCGCGATCTCGCCCGCACCGGTCTCGGTGCCCCAATTGCTCAGTGCCGCGGCGAGTTCCTCGGCGGTCTTGTGGGTGTCCTGGAAACCGCCGTGGCCGGTGCAGGCGTTCGCGCCACCGGAGTTCAGGATCACCGCGCGCAGATGACCGGTCTTCAGCACCTGCTGCGACCACAGCACCGGCGCGGCCTTGACCTGGTTGCTGGTGAAGACGCCGGCCGCCGCGTATTCGGGGCCCTCGTTGAGCACCAGCGCGAGGTCGGGCTTGCCGCTGGCCTTGATACCGGCCGCGATGCCCGCCGCGCGGAATCCCAGTGGCGCGGTGACGCCCTGGGTGTGGATCAGTTTGCCGTGGTCCGGGGTCTGCGGATCAGGGGTCGTCACGGTGCCACTCCTACGGTGGAAAGTCCTGCGGTCTCGTCGAATCCGACGGCCAGATTCATCGATTGCACCGCGGCGCCCGCGGTGCCCTTGGTCAAGTTGTCGATCGCGCCGATCACCACGAGCAGACCCGCGTCGACGTCGACGGTGACCTGCAGGGTGATGGCGTTGGATCCGAGCACCGAACCGGTCTGCGGCAGTACGCCTTCGGGCAGCAGGTGCACGAAAGGTTCTTCGGCATAAGCTTTTTCGTAGACGGCACGTGCCTGCGCGGCATCGACCTTCGTCGGTGCGGTGCAGGTGGCCAGGATGCCGCGCGGCATCGGGGCCAGCACCGGCGTGAACGACACCGAGACATCCACGCCGCCTGCGGCTTTCAGGTTCTGCGCGATCTCGGGGGTATGCCGGTGCGCGCCCGCGATGCCGTAGGCCCGGACACTGCCCATCACTTCGGACCCGAGCAGGCCGACATCGAGTTTGCGACCGGCACCCGAAGTACCGCTCACCGCAACGACATTCACCGCTGGCTCGATGATCCCGGCGGCGATCGCCGGGGCCAGCGCCACACTCGACACGGTCGGGTAGCAGCCGGGCACGGCGATCCGCCGGGCACCGGTGAGCTTCGCCCGGCCGCCGGGCAGTTCCGGCAGGCCGTAGGGCCAGCTGCCCGCGTGGGGGCTGCCGTAGTACTTCTCCCAGGCGGCGGCGTCGGTGAGCCGGTAGTCGGCGCCGCAGTCGATGATGACGGTCTCGTCGGGCAGGGCCGCCGCGATGGCGCCGGACTGACCGTGGGGGAGGCCGAGGAACACGATGTCGTGACCGGCCAGGACCTCGGGAGTGGTCTCCTCGAGAATCCGGTCCGCCAGGGGCAGCAGATGCGGCTGCAGCGCGCCCAGTGCGGTACCCGCGTTGGAACCGGCGGTCAGCGCCCCGATCGCGAGGCGCCCCGCTCGGTATTCGGGATGACCGAGCAGTAGACGCAACACTTCGCCACCGGCGTATCCACTCGCACCGGCAACCGCCACCCGCAACACGGGTCCTCCCGACGAATCAACCATGTGATGATTATGCACGACTATGCAAGCTCATTCATGAGCGGGTGTGACCGACTTCGCCTCCGACGCCCCGATCAGGCGTGCGACCAGCGGAAACACCAGAACGGTCGTCGCGCCCGCCGCGACCAGGATCGAGGCGACCTCGGCGGTCAGCAAGCCCGTTTGGGTGGCCACCTGGGTCACCGCGACGATGATCGGCAGGCCCGTCGCGGCAAAGAGCGCCAATTCGACGCGTTCCCGTGCGGTCGGCAGGGTGTCCGCGCGCGGCACGAACCGCTCACTCAGCCAGACGGGCAACCCGCGGGCGATCGCGATGGTGACCACGAACCACAACCACAGTGCCGGATTCCGGCCGACCGCCGCCACATCGATGCCCATGCCCGACACCACGAAGAACACCGGGATCAGCAATCCGTACCCGATGGCCTCGAGCGAGGAGTCCACATCCGGATGCCCCGCCGCGATGAGCCGCCGCAGAATCATGCCCGCGGCGAACGCGCCGAGAACCACGTCCAGATCGAAGACCTCGGCGACCACCATCAGCACCAACAGCAGCAGCACCACCCCGCGCACGGGCAGCTGCGACGTGCCACCGCCCAGCTTGGCCAGCCCGGCGCCCAGATCCGGCATGCGATCGAACATCCGCACCGGCACGAATCCGACCACCACGGCCGCCACCACGAACATCACGACGACCACCACCGCGCTGCCCGCATCGCGACTGGTGAGCAGCACCGACATCGCCACGATGGGCCCCAGCTCGCCCACCGCGCCGTGCGTCATCACCGCCCGGCCCAGCCGCGAGTCGAGGATTCCCGCCTGCTTCAGAATCGGCAGCAGGGTGCCGAGCGCGGTGGAGGTCAACGCGATCGCGACCGCGACGCGGGTGCCGTTGGAGGTGTCCGTCGCCACCATGACGATCACGAACGCGAACAGCAGACACACGATCCACACCACCCACGCCGTCCGCCCGGAGCGGCCGCGCAGCAACCGCGGATCGAGCTCGTAGCCCGCCAGCAGGAACAGCATCCCCAGGCCCAACTCGCTGACCAGGTCGACCCCGCCCGCGCTGCTCGCCCACCCGAGCACGTGCGGTCCGACCACCGCCCCGGCCACCAGCAGGATCACCACATCCGGCAGATACCCGCGCACCAGCCGCGACAGCAGCGGTGCGACCACCGCGATGAGCGCGATCAAGAACAGCGAGACGATCGGCGAGGGATCGCCGACACCCTCGGAAGCGAGCAGATCCATGCAGGTCATCGTGGCACAGCGGCATGCCCGATCCCCGAAACCGCGCGCGGGCGATCGGTCACACCACCGCGCGCGCAGGGATGACTCAGTGCTTGCGGACGACAGTTTCGCCCGCGCCCGGTTTCCAGACGGTGATGTCGAGGTGGTCGTCGTTGGTTTCGACGGTGGAGGCTCCGGTGAGGTCGGCGACGTAGAAGTGGTCGAATTTCTCGCCGCGGATGTCGAAACCGCTGTCGTCGAAGAGCTTTTGGGCGAAGCGGGCGTGGACGGTTTCGTCCTTCAGGTCGGTGACGGTGCCGAAGAGTTTCGCGTCGCCGTCGGAGACCATGGTGTCGACGGTGGCGGTGTGCAGGCAGAAGCGTGGGTCACGCGCGAGATCGTCGAATTTTCGGGTATCGGGCATGCCGGCCAGGACCAGCATGTCCTCGAAGACCATCGGCTCGATCGGGCTGATGCGTGGCGATCCGTCGGCGCGCAGGGTGCCGAGCATGCACAGTTTGCCGGTGGCCTGGTGTCTGCGCTGGAACAAGGCCGCGATGCTCGGTGCTTCTTCGGTGAACTGGCTCCACGTGGTCATATCTCGTACGGTACGACCCAACCTTGACATCTTGTGTCAGGTTTCGCGGCTAGTCTCCGAATATGCGAGCGAGCAGGTTGGTGCAGTTGCTGCTGCTGTTACAAGCGGGCGGCGGCGCGACCGCGAGCGAGTTGGCACGCGAGCTCGAGGTGTCGGTACGCACGGTGTATCGGGACGTGGAAGCACTCTCGGCGGCAGGCGTTCCGGTGTACAGCGAGCAGGGGCGCGGCGGCGGTGTCCGGCTGATCGACGGCTACCGCACCCGGCTCACCGGCCTCACCTCCGACGAAGCCGACGCCGTCCTGCTCGCCGGCCTCCCCGGCGCCGCCGCCGACCTCGGCCTGGGGACCGTGCTGGCCACCGCCCAGCTGAAAATGCTCGCCGCCCTGCCACCGGAACTCCGCGGCCGGGCGACCCGCATCGCCGAACGCGTCCACATCGACATGCCCGGCTGGTTCCAGCGCCCCGACGACACCCCCACCCTGGCCACGGTGGCCGACGCCCTCTGGCACGACCGCCGCCTCGCGATCACCTACCGCCGCCGCGATCGCACGGTGGAACGGACCCTCGACCCACTCGGCCTGGTCATGAAGGCAGGCACCTGGTATCTGATCGCCCGCGAACACACCGACATCCGCTCGTACCGGGCGAGCCGCATCGCCACCGCAGTCCACACCGGCGAATCATTCATCCGCCCAGCGCCTTTCGACCTGGCCGAGCACTGGCAGTCCGCCGCCGAGGAGTTCGCCCGATCCATGCTGCGCGTGAGCGCACACTGCCGGATCTCCATCGACCACCTGAGCCTGCTGCGCCTCATGAACGACCCCGCCGCCGTCCGCGAAGCCCTCGCCTCGACGGGCACCCCCGACGCGGACGGCTGGGCCGACATCACCATCCCCGCCGAGTCCTACGAAGTCCTGGCCCACGCCCTGCTCCCCCTCGGTGCACACATCGAAGTCCTCACCCCACCCGAGCTCCGCGCGAGCATGACCGCCATCGCCGCAGCCATGCTCGCCCGCTACCGGCGACCGACGGCGACCTAGGCACCCGAGCACCGCGAAACCTACACCGACTGCGAGGTGCCCGGCCGGCTGAACTCGACGCAGTCAGGGCATTCGTCGACGATCGGGTGAGTACAGCGCAGCACGTGACCGAGGAAGTCGATGGTTCGGGTGAGGTCGTCGACGTGCGCTCGCAGTTCGGCTTGCTTGTCGGCGAAGAGCGCTACCCGCCGGGCCCTCGACCTCGTGTCGAAAAGATCTTTGATCTGCGCCAGGGACAGCCCCGCTCGTTGACAGAGCTGGACGAGGCGGGCCTGAACGATCAGTGCGCCGTTGTAGATCCGTTGCCCGCCGGGCGCGCGGGGCGGAACCAGGACACCGGCGTCCTCCCAGTGCCGCAGGACATGAGCGGCGACGCCCAATTCGGCGGCGGCGTCACCGATGCGGCGCAGCCCGTCGGCATGCGGCATATTCACCCCTTTACTTCAGGTCGACCTGAAGTTTTAGCGTACTTCGCATGGGACACAACGACAATCGGACTCCATTGATCGACTCGGTCGCGACACCGGACTTGTGGCGCTGTTGCCGATCCGTGGGATCGGCGGTGACGGGCGCTCTGCGGCCACGACAACCCGACCGCAGGTTCCTGGCCTCGTTGCCCGATCACGACCTACCACGCGGCACAATGACGGTCGAGCTGACAGTTCTGGCACAGAATGCCAAGAGTGTGCCGACGGCAGCGATCGTCGAAGGCCTGTTCGCCCCGCGACGGATCGATTCCGCGATGACGGCTTTCGTGGTCCGGCATCCGAAGGCGACTTTTCTCGTGGACCCGGGCATCTGCGTCGACGTCCACGACCGGGCGGTGGTGGAACTCCCCCGGATATTGCGGCTCGCGGTGACGCCTCCGAAGGACGTACTCGACATCCGCGAGTCACTGCATCGCAGTGGAATCGAGGCGAACGCCCTCGACTTCGCGCTGCCGACACATCTGCACTGGGACCATATCGCCGGCCTGCTCGATCTCCCCGGGCTGGCACTGCGCCTGCACCGACCGGAGCACGCGTGGGCGATGGAGGGTCCGGTGGCGCCGGTCGGCGGCGTGCGGCGAGCCGTTCGCGAACGACCTCTCGATGTCTACGATCTGGACGGTCCACCCGTTCTCACCTTCGCCCGCAGCCGCGATCTCTTCGGGGACGGCGCGGTGGTCCTCGTCGACCTGTCCGGCCACACCCCGGGCAGCGTCGGTGTGCTCTTACGCACCGAACACGGTCCGGTCCTGCTCGCGGGGGACGCGATCTGGCACAACCTCCAGACCGAGGAGCTACGGCAGAAGTCCGGCTATCCCGGCATGCTGGCCGACAACGACCGCACCGAGACCTGGCGTACTGTCCACCGGCTGCACGCGATCCGCAGCGCGGTTCGCATCATTCCCAGTCACGACCATCGGGCGGCGTGCGCGTGGCACGAGGACTCGCGAGCACTGCGGTCGAGGCAGCTGTGACCTCACGACTTCCAGTCGAGAATCTCTGCCATGGAACGCAACTGGGTCGAGGTGGGGGTCAGGCGTAGGGCCGTGTTGCGGAGGGTGACCAGGGGGCGCGCGGACAGCTGGGCGATGGTGCCGATCCGGGCGGAGCGGGCGGTGATCATCTGGGTTCGGGGGCGGCGCTCTCGGTCGTAGCGGGCGAGGCCGTCCGGCTCGCCCGCCGAGCGGGCCAGGATCACCGCGTCTTCCAGGGCCTGGCAGCCGCCCTGGCCGAGGTTCGGCGTCATCGCGTGGGCGGCGTCGCCGAGGAGGGCGATGCGGCCGGCGGTGAAGGTCGGTAGCGCCGGTAGGTCATAGATGTCGTTGTGCAGCACCGTGTTCTGGTCCGCGGCGGCGAGGAGGGCCGGGATCGGGTGGTGCCAGTTGTCGAAGCGGTCGCGCACTTCGGCGAGGCTGCCGGGGGCGTTCTCTGGGGCGTCGTAGACGGCGAAGCAGTAGACGCGACCGTCCGCGAGCGGGGCCATGCCGAACCGTGCGCCGCGACCCCAGGTTTCACCGAATTCGGTGAGCGGCTCGTCGATGTCGACCACCGCGCGCCAGGCGGTGTAGCCGGCGTAGCGTGGCGCGACTTCGCCGCACACCGCACGCCGGACGACGCTGCGAATGCCGTCGGCACCCACGACCAGGTCGGCGGAGGAGGTGCCCGAGGAGTGCACGACCGCGCCGTCGGTCGTCGCCTCGCGCACCGAGATCCCGGTGCGCACCATCCCTTCCGGAAGCGCCGCGCGCAGAATGTCCAGCAGCCGGGCGCGGTGGATCACGACCGGCGCACCGAATCGCTCGCGCAGGGTCGCCACATCGGTGCGTGCGAGCCATCGCCCACGGTCGTCCCTGATTCCGGCCGACACCTCCGCCAGACCCTGCGCACGGACCGTGTCACCCACACCGAGGGCATCCAGCGCCCGTAAGGCATTGGACCACAGGGAAATCCCGGATCCCACGTCGGCGATCTCCGGCGCCCGTTCCAGTACCTGAACCGACCACCCCTTCCGAACGAGCGCGAGCGCCGCGGCCGTTCCGCCGATTCCGCCACCGACGACGATTGCTGTGGACATCGCACACTCCCTCGTTTCGAGTACGACACGAACGGCGTCCGCACGCAGGCGCGCTCGGCGCTGTTCGGCGAGTCGCAGACGACGCCCATTCTTGCCGAGTCGGTGCATCGTGGGCACCAGCGGCTGCGCGCCCGGCAGGTCCCGACTTCGTCCGGGCCGGTCGCGGATCCGTGCTCGGCCCAACACGAAGCCGGGCTGCCCCGTGGGGACAGCCCGGCTTCGCGGTAGGTGTCAGACGATCGAGAACAACAGGGCCGCGACCGCGAAACTGACCACCGACAGAATGGTTTCGAGAACCGTCCAGGTCTGCAGGGTCTGCTTCACCGTCATGTTGAAGTACTTCGCGATGATCCAGAAGCCGCCGTCGTTGACGTGGCTGAGGATGATCGAGCCCGCCGCGATCGCCATGGCGATCAGCGCGATCGACATCTGCGAGTAGCCCTGCTCGGCCACCAGCGGCGCGACGATGCCGCCGGTGGTGACGATGGCGACCGTGGCCGAACCCTGGGCGATGCGCAGTCCGCAGCTGATCAGGTAGGCGAGCACGATGATCGGCAGTCCCGCCGCCGACATCGTGTCGGCCAGGGCCGTGCCGATGCCGGTGGCCGAGATGACCTTGCCGAAGAAGGCGCCTGCGCCGACCACCAGCAACACCATGCCGACCGGCTTGAGCGACTCGGCGGTGATGGTGCTCAGTTCCTGCACCGTCGAGCCGCGCCGGATCCCGAGGAGATAGAACGCGACGAGCACGGTGATGAGCAGCGCGACCGCCGGGGTGCCGAAGAAGGTGAGCACCTGCAGCAGCGTCGAATCCTTGTCCAGCAGCTGGTAGCCGAATGTGGCGCCCAGGATCAAGACCAGCGGGATCGCGATGATGCCGCCGATCAGCGCGACCGAGGGCGGCGATTTCGTGAGCACCGCGGTCCCACCCGAACCGTCGGCCTGCTCGGGCTCGGGCTCGGGCTCGGGCTCCAACGGAACGAACTCCTCGGGCACCGACACCTGCACGCGCTTACCGATATAGCTGCCCCACACGATGCCCGCGGCGATGAAACCCGGAATGCCACAGACGAAGCCCATGAGAATCAGCCAGCCCAGGCTCACCCCGAGCAGCCCACCGAGCGCGACGGGGCCGGGGTGCGGCGGCAGGAAGGCGTGTGTCATCGACAGACCGGCGAGCATCGGCATGGCGTAGAGGACCAGCGAGCGCCCGCCGCGCTTGGCCGCGACATAGACCAGTGGCGCGAGCACGAAGATGCCGATGTCGAAGAACACCGGGATGCCGAAGATGAGCCCGAGCAGGCCCATCGCGACCGGAGCGCCCTTCTCGCCGAACATCTTCAGCAGTTTGTCGGTGAGAACATCGGCGCCACCGGATCTTTCGAGGATCGCGCCGAGCACGGTTCCCAGACCGATGATCACCGCGATGTGACCGAGGATGCCACCGAAGCCTGTTTCCAGCAGTGACTCACCGGCTTTCAGCGGTGTGCCGACGATCTGGGAGATCGGCAGCCCGGCGGCCAGCGCCAGCAGGAGTCCGGTCAGCAGCAGCGCGACGAACGGCTCCAGTTTGACCTTGATGATGGCGATGAGCAGGACAGCGATCGCGAGACCGCACAGCACCAGCAACCCGGGGGTGGTGGTGCGCAACCAGTCGATGGTGGCGCCCATGGAAAACCTCTCAATCCAGCGAATGAACGAAATGCGCGGCTTTGGAGCCGATGTGGGACCAGCGCGCGGCCTCGACGTCGGCCGGGGCGACCACTTCGGTGCCCGCGGTGACGGCGATCGCGCCCGCTCGGAGGAAATCGCGGGCGTTGTGGGAATTGACACCGCCGGAGGGGATCAGGAGCATGTGCGGGAACGGCCCGAGCAGATCCTTGAAGTACTGCGGGCCGAGCGCGCGAGCCGGGAAGATCTTCACCGCCGCCGCCCCCAGCTCCGCCGCGGCGAGCACCTCCGACGGCGTGAACGCGCCCATGATCACCGGAATCGTGTGTGCCGCTGCCACTTCGGCGACCTCGGGGCGCAGCGCGGGCGTCACCAGGAAGCGGGCGCCGACCTCGATGGCCGCTTCGGCCTGCGCACGGGTGGTGACGGTGCCGACCCCGATCACGGCGTCGGTGACCGCGCTCGCCTTGCTGATCGCGTCGAGCACACCGAGAGTGGTGAAGGTCAGTTCGACCGCGCGAAGACCGGCGCCGGCGAGCGCTTCGGCCAGCGCGGCCGGGTCTGGGATATCGGGGGCGCGGACCACGGTGAGGGCACGATCCGCGCGGATCACGTCCATGGCCTCCGACGACGAGCTCAGCAACGGGTTCATCGGGTTTCCTCCTTCGTGGGGTCCAGGCGCAGGGAGCGACCGGCACGCACGCCGGTCGCGGTGCCGTTCTCCAGCGCGAATTCACCGTTGACCAGTACGTGCTGGATGCCACGGGCCTGCTGCTGGGGATGCTCGAATGTCGCCGTGTCGTGGATCGTCGCCGGATCGAAGACGACCAGGTCGGCGGCATAACCGGGCCGGACGAGGCCGCGTTCGGCCAGGCGGAGCCGGGCGGCCGGGCGGCCGGTGAGGTGATGCACGCAGTCCTCGAGATCGAGCACACCCAGTTCCCGGACATAGCGCGACAGATAGCGCGGGAAGGTGCCCCAGGCGCGCGGGTGCGGTCGCGCGCCGACGAGCAGGCCGTCGCTGCCGCCCATGTGGCCGGGGTCGACCATGATGGCGCGCACGTTCTCCTCGTGGCCGACGTGCTGCAGGATCGTCGTGGCGAGCTGGTCGCGGCGCAGCAGGTCGAAGAACACCTCCGCCGGGGCGGTGCCGCGCTCGGTCGCGAGCTCGGCGATGGTGCGGCCCACCGCGTCCGAGAGCGCGTCGTCGCCGACCCCGCTGATCTGGATGGTCTCCCATTCGACGGTGACGCCGTGGCAGCCGTCGGAGCCGTTGACGTCGACATCTTCGGTGATCCTGGCGCGCTCGGCCGGATCGTCGAGCCGAGCGAGTGCGGCGTCGGGACCGCCCGACATCGCCCAGCTGGGCAGCAGTGCGGACAGGGTGGTCGAGCCGGGCAGATAGGGGTAGGTGTCGAGGGTGATGTCGCAGCCGTCGGCGCGAGCCGCGGCGAGCATCGCGAGGAATTCCGGTGCGCGGCCGCGGTTCACGCCGAAGTTCATGGTGGCGTGGGTCAGGTGCAGCGCGCAGCCGGTCGCTGTCGCCAGGCCGATCATCTCCGCGTAGGCCTCGAGCGCGCCCGCGCCGTAGGAGCGGGTATGCGGTGCGTAGAAGCCGCCGTAGGACGCGACCACCGAGCACAACGCGGCGAGTTCGCCGGTGTCGGCGTACATTCCGGGTGTGTAGGTGAGACCGCTGGACATGCCGACCGCGCCCTGGTCGAACCCCTCGGCCAGCAGCGCGCACATCCGGTCGATCTCGGCGGCAGTGGCGACCCGCTGCTCGCTGCCGACCACGAGCATGCGCAGCGTGCCCTGGGGGACGAGGTAGGCGGCGTTGGGCGTGATGCCCTGATCGAGGCGGTCCAGGTATTGCGCGACGGTGCGCCAGCTGAAGTCGAAGTCCCCCGGGTTACCGTTCCAGCCCGCGATCTGCTTGCGTACCACCGCGAGTGCGGCATCGTCGATCGGCGCGTAGGACAGCCCGTCCTGGCCGATCACCTCGGTGGTGACGCCCTGGGTGATCTTCGGGAAGTGATCGGGATGGGTGAGCAGGTAGAGGTCCGAATGCGCGTGCATGTCGATGAATCCGGGCGCGAGAACCGAACCAGGCTGCACCGGAACGACTCTCGCACCGGAGTCGACGGTGCCGGGTGGCGCGATGTCGGCGATGCGGCCGTCGCGGACCAGCACATCGCCCCTGGTGCGTGGGGCGCCGGTGCCGTCGACGATGTCGATGTCACGAAAGAGCAGGTGCGTCATGGTCATCCGTCAGAAGTAGGTGCGGATCAGATCGATCACGCGCGGATCGGGCGCGTCGACGCTGTCGATCACCGGGATCAGGCGCCACTTGTCGAATGCGGTGCACGGGTGTGAGAGACCCAGGCGCACGACGGAGCCGACCGGGAGATCAGCCGCGTCGGCGCCGGGCAACCGTAGGAAGGTGTGCTGATCGTTGAGCGCGGTGACCACCGCGTTCGGTGGAAGAGTGCCGCCGACCACCAGTTGGGGCACCGGCAGACCCTCGTCGAAGGGGAAATCGCGTTTGCCGCCGTCGAGCAAGGCCAGCTCCGGTTCGGGCCGCGAGACCACCCTGGCCCAGCCGTGCATGGCGGACCGGAGGCCGGGCTCCTTCGCGGGTGCGGCGAGCGGGGAGATTCCCGCGTAGAAGCCGTCGTCGTGGACGACGTAAGCGCCACTGCGCAGAACCACCGTGGTCGGCACACCGCGCGCACCCTCGGGGTCGCCCAGTCCGGCGAGTTCCTCGACCACGAGCTCGGGGTAGGCGCTGCCGCCCGCGGTGACCACCGCGGGACCCGAATAGGCGCCTGCCGCACCGAGTTCGGTGTGCAGCGCGGCCAGTTCGCGCAAATAGCCGCGCACCGCCGCGACACCCTCGACGCTGCGATCGTGAGCCAGCGCGCCCTCGTAGCCCGCGACTCCGGCCAGGCTCAGCCGCTCGCTCGCACCGATGGCGGCGGCGACCGCGTGCGCCTGGGCCCGGGTGCGGGCACCGGTGCGGCCGTGCGGTCCCCCCAGCTCGACCAGCACGCGCACCCGCGAACCCGCAGCGGTCTCGCGCAGGATCTTGTCCATCAGTTCGACGGTGGCGACGCCGTCGGCCCAGCAGCACAACTCGAAATCTGCCTCGCGTGCGGATTCCGCTGCGGCCCAGGCCAACCCGACCGGGTCGAGCAGGGTATTGGCGAGCATGATCCGGCCGACACCGAACGAGCGCGCGAGCTGCGCCTGCCACGCGGTGGCCACGGTGATCCCCCACGATCCGGCCACGAGCTGCTCGCGCCACAGCTGCGGCGCCATCGTCGTCTTGCCGTGCGGGGCGAGCGCGACGCCCGCCGTGGCGGTCCACTCGGCCATGAGGTCGCGGTTCGCGTCGAGCCTGCCGCGGTCGAGGGTGAGCAACGGCGTCTGCCACTGGTCGAGTCGCGGTGCGCCGGTGAGATATTCGCGCACGGCGCTGCCCCACGCCGCGGGCGGCGCGCTCTTGTCGTGGGGTCCGAGCAACTCGTCGGCGAGGGCGTCCACGACGTCGTTGTCGATGATCACAGCATCCCTTTCTGTCGACCGAGCCCGGGATGGCGGCTCGATCAGTCATATCGAACAAACATTGCACAGTATGCAACGGTGGTTGCGCTGAATGTTTCTGCTCGTTATTGTGCATCTCGAAGGCAGTGACCGCAAGCACGAAAGGGCGAACAAGGTGACCCAGGCAACATCCACTCCGCCCAGGGCGGTCAC
The DNA here is from genome assembly GCF_042794235.1 of Nocardia sp. NPDC056541. Lineage (NCBI taxonomy): Bacteria > Bacillati > Actinomycetota > Actinomycetes > Mycobacteriales > Nocardiaceae > Nocardia > Nocardia sp. NPDC056541. Next base: position 88,369 of record NZ_JBHTUD010000017.1, on the reverse strand, counting down.
TGTCGGCGAGGGGCTGGCCGTGCTGATCGCGGGCGCGGGCCCCCTGGAACTGTCCGCGCGGTTCGATCGAGGCGCGGGCGGCGCGGAGGCCAATGTGGCCGTGGTGCTCGCCCAGCTCGACGTGTCGGCGGCCTGGCTGTCGCGGGTCGGCGACGACGGATTCGGGCGATATCTGGTCGCCGAGCTCAGCGCGCAGGGCGTGGATGTCGCGGCGGTCGCGGTCGACCCGATGCGGCCCACCGGCCTGTACGTCAAGGAACGTGGTGCGGGCTCCGGCCTGGCCAACGATCTGGACGCCGATGCCAGCCGCATGCACTACTACCGCACGGGTTCGGCTGCCAGCGCACTGTCGCCCGCCGATCTCACGGACCGGGCGGGGTTGCTCGAGGGCGCCGATCTGGTGCACTTCACCGGCATCACCCCGGCGCTGTCGGCATCGGCGACCGAACTCACCCGCGCGCTGCTCGCCAGGCCCCGTCGTGCGCTGGTCAGCTTCGACCTGAATTACCGCCCGGCAGTGTGGGGTTCGCGCGTCGACGAGGCCACCGACGAACTCGCCGCGCATCTTCGCGGCGCCGATGTGGCGTTCCTCGGCGCCGACGAGGCAGAGGAGATCTTCGGCACCGGCGAACCGGCCGCCCTGCGCGCGTTGTTTCCCGAACCCGCCCAGCTGATCGTCAAGAACGACAAGCACACCGTCACGGGATTCGACGGCGATTCCTCAATCGAGGTGCCCGCGTTGACACTGGAGATCACCGAGCGCATCGGCGCCGGCGATGCCTTCGCCGGCGGTTATCTCGCCGCCCTGCTGCACGGCGCCGACCTGCGCACCCGGCTTCGATACGGCCATCTGTGCGCGGCGGCAGCGCTGACCGCGACCGGCGATTCGGCGAAACTGCCACCGCCCCAAGATATTCAGCGCCTGGCGCTGCTTCCTGACGATATCTGGGCCACGCTGCGCTATCCGGCGGCACTGGATGAAACGATCAGCGCATGAGTCAAAGCGTGTCGCGGGCCCTGTCCATTCTCATCGCCCTCGGCGAGAACTCGCAGTCCCTCGACGAGTTGGCTGTCCGGCTCGGCGTCCACAAGTCGACGGTGCTGCGAATCCTGCAGACCATGCAGGCCGATCGGTTCGTCGTGCGCGACAACGCGCACCGCTACTCGCTCGGCACCCGCATGTTCGAATTGGCCAGTCGCGCACTGGAGAACCGTGACGTGCGCACCGTAGCCCGCCGGCATCTGAGTGCGCTGGGCGCGGCCACCGGGCAGACCGTACACCTGGCGGCCTACGAATCGGGCGACGCCGTCTACATCGACAAGGTCGACGCCGAGCAGGCGGTGCGGATGTACTCGCGGATCGGCAGGCCCGCGCCCCTGCACTGCACCGCGGTCGGCAAGGTGCTCGTCGCCGCGCTGCCACGCAGCGAATGGGCGGCAGTGGCAGCCCGATTGGACTACCACCCCTTCACCACCCGTACCCTGCGCACCCCCGAGCAGTACCTGACCGAATTGAAACTCGTTGCCGCGCAGGGCTTCGCCGAGGACCACGAAGAACACGAGAGCTTCGTCAACTGCATCGGCGTCGGCGTCCGCGACGGCATCGGCGCCGTCGTCGCCGCCGTGTCGGTCTCCGTTCCCGACGTGCTGCTCGACCATGACCAAGTGCTGGCACTGTTGCCGCAGCTCAGGGCGACGGCCGACGCCATCTCCACCGAACTCGGCTGGGACCCCCGCCGAGACGTCACCGCGAGGAAAGGCTGAACCCATGTCCGACAAGACCGCCGTGCGCACCTCCGACGCCCCGGCGCCCGCCCACACCTTCTCCCAGGGTGTGCGCAAGGGCCCGTTCGTCCAGGTGTCCGGCCAGGGACCCGTGGACCCCGAGACCAACGAGTACCTGCATCAGGGCGATGTCGCCGCCCAGACCACGCGCACCCTGATGAACGTCAAGGCGATCATCGACGCGTCCGGCGCCACCTTCGACGATGTGATGATGCTGCGTGTCTACCTCACCAAGCGCGAGGACTTCGCGATCATGAACGAGGCATACGGCGAGTTCGTCACGAAACACACCAGCAACGGCGTGCTGCCCTCGCGCACCACCGTTTTCACCGGCCTGCCGCGCGCGGAGATGCTGGTCGAGATCGACGCGATCGCCGTCGTAACCGGCTGAGCCACCGCGAATCCCGCCATGTCGTGGACGCCGTCGGCGCATCGTGTTGAGATGGGTTCGCCCCCGCACGGGGGTGTTCACCCCGTTCTACCCGAGGATCAGCCTATGTTCGCCAAGATCGCCCGCCCGCTCGCCGTCGCCGCCCTTGCCCTGTCCGTAACCGGGATCGGCGCCGCAACCGCATCGGCCGCCCCCGCACAGCCGGTCGTCGGCTCGGTGTCGATCTGCACCGGCATCCCGGTCGGGCCCTTCACCATCAGCGTCTGCCTGTAGCCGCTACCCCGAGTTGCCGCTACCCCGAGTTGCGCAGCGCGGTGGCCAGGCCGTTCATGGTGAGCAGGATGCCCCGCTTCACCAGTTCGGAATCGTCGCCGCCGCGCAGCCGGGCCAGCAGGTCGACCTGGAGCTGGTTCAGCGGCTCCAGGTAGGGGAAGCGGTTGTGGATCGACTCGGCCAGCGACGGGTTGTCGCTGAGGAGTTCGGCGTGGCCGGTGACCGCGAGGTACATGCGGACGGTGCGGGCGTGTTCGTCGGCGATCATGGCGAAGATCTTCGCGCGCAATGTTTCGTCGGTGACGAGCTCGGCGTAGCGGGCGGCGATGTCGAGGTCGCTCTTGGCCATCACCTGGGCCAGGTTCGACAGCACGGTATTGAAGAACGGCCACCGCTGGTAGAGGTCGGTGAGACGCGCGAGGCGGGCCGGATCGTCGCCGACCCAGTCTTCGAGCGCGGTACCGGTGCCGTACCAGCCGGGCAGCATGACCCTGGCCTGGCTCCAGGCCATCACCCAGGGGATCGCGCGCAGGTCCGAGACCGAATTGGTGGGTTTACGGGAGGCGGGGCGGCTGCCGATATTGAGGTCGCCGACCTCGGCGACCGGGGTGGATTCGCGGAAATACTCGACGAAGCCGGGGGTGTCGTGCACCAGGTTCGCGTAGGCGGCGCGAGCGCGGGCGGCGAGGTCGTCGAGGAGTTCGTAGGCCGGTTCGGCATCGTCGCCGAGACCTTCCACGTCCAGTAGCGTCGACTCCAGGGTGCCCGCGATCAGCGACTCCAGATTGCGGTGTGCCGCACCGGATTCGGAGTATTTCGCGGCGATCACCTCACCCTGTTCGGTCAGTCGCAGCGAACCCCGCACCGCGCCCGCGGGCTGCGCCAGGATGGCGTCGTAGCTGCGGCCGCCGCCGCGACCGACGGTGCCGCCGCGACCGTGGAACAGCCGCAACCGAATACCCGACTTCCTGGCCACCTCCACCAGGTCCAGTTCCGCGCGGTAGAGCGCCCAGTTCGCGGCGAGATATCCGCCGTCCTTGTTGGAATCGGAGTAGCCGAGCATCACTTCCTGGCGCATGCCCGCCGCCTCGACCAGCTCGCGATAGACCGGAACCTCCAGCACCGCGGCCAGCGTCGACGCACCGGCGCTGAGGTCCTCGATGGTTTCGAACAGCGGAACGATGCCGACGGGACAGCTCGGCGCGGTGTCGGCGGTGCCCGGATCGAGAATGCCGGATTCCTTCAGCAGCAACGCCGCTTCGAGCATGTCACTGACCGAGGTGCACATGCTGATGATGTAGTTCGGGACGGCGGCGGCACCGAAGGTATCGATGACCTCCTTGGCGGCGCCCAGGACCCCGAGTTCCTTGGCGGCGAGTTCGCTCAGCTGCGCGTTCGGCCCGAGAAGTGGTCGGCGCGTGCGCAATTCCGCGGCGAGCAGCTCCACCCGCTGGGCTTCGGACAGGCTCGGATAGTCGGGATGCACGCCCGACCACGCCAGCAGTTCGGTGACCACCTGCTCGTGGACCTCGGAGTTCTGCCGCATGTCCAGGCCCTGCAGGTGGAAACCGAAGGTCTCGATGGCGTGGCGCAGCGCGGCGAGACGGTCGTCGGCGAGCAGTCCGTCACCGCTGGCGCGCATGGACTCGTCGATCGCGTCGAGGTCGTCGAGGACCGATTGCGGTGTCGGATACGGCGCCGCGCCGGTGTCGAGGCCGTGTTCGGGCAGTTCACCGAGCGCGAGCTCGGCAGTGGCACTGAGCCGGGCCCGAATCGCGTGCAGCGCACGGCGATACGGCTCGTCGGCGAACAGGCCGGGGTCGGGGTAACCCGCTGCCGCGAGTTCTGCGACCCGGGGTGTCACCCGCACCAGGCGGGCCGATTGCGACAGGGTCTTCTCGAGTTCGACCAGCTCGTCCAGGTAGCGGCCGAAGGCGTAGGCGGCGGCCTGCTCGGCGGCGGTGTGCACGACTTCGGCTGTCACGAACGGGTTTCCGTCACGGTCGCCGCCGATCCACGAGCCGGGACGCAGGATCGGGCGCGGCAGGAGGTCTTCGGCGGGCCAGCGCGTCCGCAGCGCCGCGCGCACCTGCGCGTTGATCGCGGGGATCACGTCGTAGAGGGTCAGGTCGTAATAGCGCAGACCGACGGAGATCTCGTCCTGGATCCGCAAGCGCGCCAACCGGATCAGCGCCGTGCGCCACAGGGTGAGCACTTCGCGGCGGATCCGCTGTTCGGATTCGTCGAGGCCGGGCTCGCCGGGTTCGAGGCGCCGGCGCAGGCGCATCAGCTCGGTGATCTTGGACTGCACGTCGAAGACGGTGCGCCTGCGGGTTTCGGTCGGATGCGCCGTGATCACCGGGGAGACGAGCGCGTCGGTGAGCAGGTCGGCCACCACGGTGCCGTCCAGGCCGGCCGCGTCGAGTTTGTCGTAGGTGGCGGCCAGGGAGGAGTCCTGGGGTGGCTCGCCCGCCGCCACGTGCACGGCGCGGCGTCGATCACGCTGGATGTCCTCGGCCAGGTTGGCCAGCAGCACGAAGTAGCTGAACGCCCGGATCAGCGGGATCGCGACCTCGGTGGGGGTGCCGTCGAGCATGTCGGCGACGGCGCTGCGCTCGACCTCCTCGCGGCGCACCCGGAACGCCTCGATGCGGACGCGCTCGATCAGGTCGAACACCTCGGGACCTTCGTGGTCGCGGATGGTGTCGCCCAGGATGCCGCCGAGGAAGCGGATGTCCTCGCGCAGCGGCCGGGTAGCTTCGGGTTCCATCTCGATTCGCGATTCGCCCATGGTCGAACAGTATTGCCGCCGGGCCGCGGGCGCGACCCGACGCCGCACCCGCACCGCATGTCGCGCTCAGCCGTGGTGGCGAGCGGTGAAGCGGATCTGATTGCCCCACGGGTCACGGAACGCGCAGTCGCGGCCGTATTGCTGGTTCACGATCTCCTGGGCGACTTCGGCCCCGGCGTCGCGGATACGGGTGAAGGTGGCGTCGATGTCGTCGGTGGCGAAGATGACGGTGGACTGGGCACCGCTGTCGATGCGCGCGAGCGCGGCCGCCCGGTAGGCGGGGTCGGGGGCCATCTCCGGGACCTCGAGCACGAATTCCAGGTTCTTCTGGTCGACCGGGCCGACCGTCAGCCAGCGCGTGTTGTCGCCGAACGGCATGTCGGTGCGGACCTGCAGGCCGATCAGGTCCCGATAGAAGGTGAGGGCCTGGTCCTGGTCGCCCACGAGCAGCATGACGTGGGTCAGGGAGAGATCTTCGCCGTGGCGCATCCGGTCTCCTTGGGTCGGGCGTCAGCGGTGCGCAGGCGCCTGCGTTCCAGCGTAGCCAGCGAACCTAGAGTTGCCGGATCACCCGCGCCGGATTGCCCGCCGCGAACACCCGGTCGGGCAGATCGCTGGTCACCACGGCGCCCGCGCCGACCACCACGTCATCACCGATGGTCACACCCGGGCACACGATCACCCCGCCACCGAACCAGGCATTGTTCCCGATCCGGATCGGCGCCGCCGATTCCCAGCGCTGCCTGCGCTTTTCGTGATCCTGCATCGGATGCAGCGCGGTGAGCAGCTGACAGCGCGGCCCGATCGAACAGTCGTCGCCGATGGTGATCGGCGCGCAGTCGAGCAGGATCGCGTCGTAGTTGAGGAAGCTGTTCGCCCCGATCTCGATCAGGTATCCGTAGTCACACTGGAACCGCGGCATGATCCACGAACCCTCCCCCAGCTTGCCGAGGAGATCACCCAGCAACTCGGTGCGCCGCCCGGTCTCGTCGGGCCCGGTGCGATTGAACTCGTCGCACAACCGTTGTGCCCGTTGCCGTTCGGCCACCAGTTCCGGATCGATGTCCTTGTACAGCTCGCCGGCCAGCATCCGCTGCTTCTGTTCGCCCACCCCGCCGAGTGTAGGGGTGGGCGAACACGGCGCGTTCGACCTACTTGGCCGGGTCGACCTCGAAGGTCTCGGCGATGTCGTCGAGGACCGCGTGGGCGCCGGTGAGGCCGACCGAGGTCAGCCAGACCAGGTCGTCGACCGGAGTGACCTTGCCGCGCAGCTGGTTCCACAGCGGGTTGGCCTCGGCGGCCGCCTTGCGCTGTGCGGCGGCGTCCTCGCCGTTGCTGGTGAGGAAGACGTAGTCGGCGTCGGCGTCGAGGAGCCGCTCAGGGCTGAGGGTGATCGAGAAGTCGTTCTTGGGGTCGTCGGACTTGTCGAGCTGGTTCAGACCGGCGTCGGCGAAGATGTCGCCGACAAAGCTGACCCGCTGCATCAGCCGGTCTTCCTTGGGCAGGAAGCGCAGTAGCGACACGGTCGGCGCGTTGCCACCGTTCTTCGCCTTGATCGCCGCCCCGATCTTGGTGGCACGGTCCTGGTATGCCGCCAGCTTGGCCTGCGCCAGGTTCTCCTTGTCGACCGCCTTGGCGAGCAGCAGCAGGTTCTCCTTCCAGGTGGCGCCGGTGGTCTGGCTGAACACCACCGGCACGGTGCCCGAACCGAGCTTGATGCCCTTGAACTGCTCGTACTGCTTCTCGTGGCGCACCTTCGCCGACACGATCAGATCCGGCCGGGCGCCGGCCAGTTTCTCGATATCCGGGGTCTGCAGATTGCCGATGTTCACCGCTCGCCCGCCGCAGGTCTGAGCGGCCGCGCCGAGGAACGCGGGCAGCTTCTCGCCCATGGACTGGTAGGTCGTGTACGCGACGACTTCGGTGTTCAGCACCAGGGCGGCGTCGACGAACGTCTGATCCAGCGCCGCGACCCGAACCGGCCGGGTGGTGATGGTCGCCGGGTCGACGACCGTGCCGACATTCGTGCCCGCCTTGTCCTTGACCGCCCCGGCCTCGATGGTGCGCGGGTACGCGCCGCCGTCGAGGTTGCTCGCGGTATCGCAATCGCTGCTCGCGGCGCCGGTGGCCGACCGGTCCTGGCCACACGCGGACAGGCTCAGGACGGCGGCGGCGACTGCCGCGGCGGCGGCGAGCCGACGGCTCAGTGGGGTGTTCATCGAGGTCTCCCGAGTGGTTCAGAGTTCTTTAGGGTTGCTAACCTAGCGAAGCCTTACCTAATTACCAACTATGAAGAGGGACAGTGCCCGCATCGCCGCCCGGAGTCGTGTTCGCCAACACACGGTCTCGCCGGTTGCTACTCATCGCCGGACTCGTGGCCGCGGTGTTCGCGACCGTCCTGCTCAGTTTGGCCATCGGTTCCAAATTCATTGCTCCCCTTGATGTTCTGCATGCACTCGGCGGCACGACCGACACCGAGACCGGCGCCATCGTCAACGGTCTGCGCCTGCCACGCACGCTGCTGGGGGTCCTCGCCGGTCTCGCGCTCGGCATCGCGGGCGCGGTGATCCAGGGTCACACCAGAAACCCTCTCGCCGACCCCGCGCTGCTCGGCATCACCCAGGGCGCGGCGCTCGGCATCGTCCTGGCGGTGATGATCGGCGGCATCTCCAGCCTGTTCGGCTACGTGTGGTTCGGCTTCGCCGGCGCGCTGATCGCCACCATCACCGTGTTCGTCATCGGCGCGACGGGCCGCGGCGGACCGACCCCGGTGACCCTCGCCCTGGCGGGCGCCGCCGTGAGCTACCTGCTGCAGGGCCTGATCTCGGCAGTGGTGCTGTTCGACACCGACGTCACCGACATCTACCGCTTCTGGAAGGCCGGTTCGCTGGTCGGATCCAACCTGGACCTCCTCGGTAAGGCCACCCCGTTCATCCTGGTCGGGATCGTCCTCGCGCTGGCCAACACCTCCGCGCTCAACGCGCTCAGCCTCGGCGAGGACACCGCCCGTGCGCTGGGCCATCGCGTTTCGCTGGCGCGCGCCGTCGGCATCGGCTCGATCGTGCTGCTCACCGGCGCGGTCGTGGCGATCGCGGGACCGCTCGGCTTCGTCGGGCTCGTCGTCCCGCACCTGGCCCGCGGTATCACCGGGCCCGACTACCGCTGGCTGGTCCCGGTCGCCGGGTTGCTCGGCGTGGTCATGGTGCTGGTCGCCGACATCGCGGGGCGGCTGGTGCTGGACAAGGGCGAACTTCCGGCGGGCATCATGCTGGCCTTCGTCGGCGTCCCGTTCTTCATCGTGTTGGTCCGCCGCCGAAAGCTGGTGAGCATATGAGTACCGTCCGGGCGGTCCGGCTGGGACCGGTGTCCTGGCAACTGCGACTGCGCACGACGGCGGTCCTGGTCGTCGGGCTCGCGATTCTCGGCGCCGCGAGTTGCGTCGCGCTGGCGCTGGGCACCTACACGATGCCCGACGGCGGTCCGGTCACGCCGTGGGACGTGCTCGCGGTGCTCGGCGGTGGCGGCGACGACGGCCTGGCCTATGTGGTGTGGGATCTGCGGCTGCCGCGGATTCTCACCGGGGCGCTGGTCGGCGCGGCACTGGCGCTGTCCGGCGCGATCACGCAGGGCATTGCCCGAAACCCGTTGTCCAGTCCCGATATTCTCGGCGTCACGGCGGGCTCGAGCGTGGCCGCGGTCGCGGTGATCGCGCTGTCGGGCAGCCGTGGCCAGATCAGCGGCGCCGCCGCCGAGATCGGGGTGCCGATCGCGTCCATGCTCGGCGGCCTACTCGCCGCGCTCGGCGTTTTCCTCCTGGCCTGGCGCGGCGGTATCGAGGGCTATCGGCTCGTGCTCGTCGGTCTCGGCGCCGGTTCGCTGCTGTCCAGCGTGACCTTCTGGCTCCTCAGCGTCGGCGACGTGGATATCGCGACGCGGGCGGTGACCTGGCTGACCGGCAGCCTCAACGGCAGCAGCTGGATCCAGGTGACACCGGTGGCGATCGCCCTGGCTGTCCTGGTGCCGGTCGTCCTCGGGGGCACCCATCTGCTCGGCGCGCTGCATTTCGGCGACGACACCGCCCGCTCACTCGGCGTGCGGCTCAACGCCGCCCGGCTGACGCTCCTGGTGCTGGCCGTGTTGCTCGCCGGAGTCGCCACCGCCTCGGCGGGCGCCATCATCTTCATCGCGCTCGCAGTGCCGCAGGTAGCACTGCGTCTCACCGGTTCGGCACAACCACCGCTGCTCACCTCGGTGGTGCTCGGCGCGGCCTTCACGGTCGCCGCCGATCTGGTCGCGCGCACCCTGCTGCCCGCCGGCGAACTGCCCGTCGGGGTGATCACCGCTGTCCTCGGCGCGCCCTATCTGATCTATCTGTTGATGCGGCGCAATCGCGTCGGGAAAGCGGGCGTGTGATGACCGTTCGGCTGCAGGCCAGCGAGCTGACCCTCGGCTACGGGCCGACAACCGTCGTGGACGGTCTGGATCTGGACATCACCGGTGGCACCGTCACCGCGGTGATCGGGCCCAACGGGTGCGGCAAATCCACCCTGTTGCGCGCGATGGCCCGGCTGCTGCGGCCCGCCGGTGGTCATGTCCACCTGGACGGCAAACGGATCGACCGCATGTCGACCAAGGACGTGGCACGCGTGCTGGGCATCCTGCCCCAATCCCCGCTGGCTCCGGAGGGTCTCACCGTCACCGACCTGGTCGCCCGCGGCAGGCACCCGCACCAGCGCTGGTACCGCCAGTGGTCCGACGACGACGAAGCCGCCATCACCGAGGCGCTGACCTGGACCGACATGGTCGAGTTCGCCGATCGCTCCCTCGACGAGTTGTCCGGCGGCCAACGCCAGCGCGCGTGGATCTCGATGGCGCTGGCCCAGAACACCGACCTGCTCCTGCTCGACGAACCCACCACCTTCCTCGACCTCGCCCACCAGATCGAGGTTCTCGACCTGGTCCGGCGCCTGCACGCCGAAGCGGGCCGGACGGTGGTGATGGTGCTGCACGACTTGAATCTCGCCGCGCGGTACGCGCATCGACTGGTCGCGATGCGCGCGGGCCGGGTGGTTGCCGCGGGTACGCCCGCCGACGTGCTCACCGAGGACGTGGTGGCGCAGGTGTTCGGACTGCGCGCCAAGGTGATCGACGACCCGGTCACCGGCACTCCGCTGGTGGTCCCGATCGGCCCCGTCGACGCCGGCGCCTCGACCGAAGCCTGAACAGTAGGGTCATGGGGTGACCTCTGGGCGGACTCGACACAACTACACCGGCACCTCGGTCGCCGAACGACAGGTCGAGCGCCGGGCGCTGTTCATCGACGCGGGACTGACCGTGTTCGCGGAGAAGTCGTACGTCAACAGTTCGCTGACCGATGTGTGCGCGGCCGCGGGGCTCTCGCGTCGGCAGTTCTACGAACAGTTCGCCGGGCGCGAGGAACTGCTCGTCGCGGTGTACGACTCCGTGCAGGACAAGGCCGGGGCGGCGGTGGCCGCCGCGCTGGCAGCGGCGGACTCCGACGAACTGCGCACGCTGATCGACGCGGCCGTACGGGCGTACACGACGGCGATCACCGACGACATCCGATGCGCCAAAGTCGCTTTCGTCGACATCGTCGGGGTGAGCCCCGAGATCGAGGCGTATCGGGCGCAGGTCAGGGATCGGTGGGGCGAGGTGGTCACCGCGATCGCGGCCGGTCGCGACGGGGTGCGGATGCCGCCCGGCGGCTGGCGGGTGCCGATGGCGGCGTTCATCGGGGCGGTGAACGGCGCCGTGCACCAGTGGAGCCTGGACGACCCGAGACCACCCGTCGACGAACTGGTCGACGTGTTCTCCACCATCCTGAACAGCCTGATCTCAGCGACGCCCCCTGGCGCGTGATTGCGATCTGCGCCACACCCATGTCATAGTTGCCGCTATTGAGACGAAGGCGTCTCAATTCATGTGAGGACTGTGCGCGATGAGATCTCCCTTCGTTCAGCGATGGCTTGCCCTTGCCACCGGTGTGCTCGCGGCGGCAACGGTGATGACCGCCGGGCCGGTCGCGGCCGAGCCGCCGGCGGCGCCCCCGCCGGTGATTCCACTACCGCCCGAATGGGATCCGGGCTTCTACCTACCGCCCGCGGACGTGGTGGCGGCGACCGCGCCGGGTGCGATCATCGCGGTCCGGCAGGTGCGAGTCGCCGATTTCGGTCTGCTGCCGATCGATGTCGACGCATGGCAGGTGTCGTATCGCTCCAACAACAGCCGTGACGAGGCGATCCCCGCGGTCGCCACCCTGATCAAGCCGCGCGGGCAGGCGCCGAACCCGCGCAAGCTGCTGTCGGTGCAGCTGGCCGAGGACTCGACCGCGGGCTACTGCGCACCCTCCTATGCGCTGCAACATCTCTCGGCGGCCGCGGTAGCGGGCCAGATCGTGGTGCCCGCCGAGTTCCTGTTCGCGCAGGCAGCGCTGTCACAGGGCTGGGCCGTGGTCGTTCCGGACCATCAGGGCCCCGATTCGGCCTACGCGGCCGGACCACTGGCGGGCCGGATCACCCTCGACGGCATTCGCGCCGCGACCAACTTCGCCCCGCTCGAGGCGGGACCGACCGCACCGGTGGGCCTCTACGGCTACTCCGGCGGTTCCATCGCGACCGGTCACGCCGCCGAACTGCACAGCAGCTACGCGCCCGAACTGAACATCGTGGGCGCGGCAGAGGGCGGGGTCGGGGCCGATCTCGGCGCCGCCTTGAGCATGGCGAACAACCAGGCGACCTCGGGTCTGGTGTTCGCCGCCGTGCTGGGACTCACCCGCGAATATCCCGATTTCGCCGCCTACCTCGATCAGCGGCTCGATCCGCTCGGCAAGGCCCTGTTCGCGATCAAATCGCCGCTGTGCGTGCAGTATCAGTCGGCGCTGCTGCCGTTTCTGAATCTGACCGGCATGATCGGTTCCGACGGTAATCCCCTCGACGATCCGCCGGTCGCGGAAATGCTCGACGACACCCGCATGGGCAAGTCCGTCCCCGGCATGCCGCTGTTCGTCTGGCATTCCGCGTGGGACGAGATCCTGCCGCTGGCCGCGACCGACACCTTGGTCGACACCTACTGCAGCGATCCGAACACCTCGCTGACCTACACCCGCGACCACGCCAGCGAACACATCGTCGCGGAAGTGGTCGGCGGTCCGGCCGCGCTGATCTGGCTGCGCGACCGCCTCGACGGCGTCCCCGCCGCCCCCGGCTGCACCACCTCCGACGCGGGCACCATGGCCGCGACCCCCGGCGCCCTGGACTTCCTCGGCGACTCGCTCGCCGCGAAGTTCGCATCCCTGTTCGGCATGCCGCTCGGGAGCCGCTGACTCGACGAATCGGCGAACTCGGCGATACACATTGACGTTCGATGTTGATTTGTATCATACTCGCCGAGTTCGTCGATCATGAGCAGGAGGTGCCCCGTTGACCGACAACGCGCGGGCCGCGCTGGAGATTCTTCGCGATGCGAGCCAGTTCAAGTGGTATGTCATTCCGCTGTTACTGGTGGTCATCTACATCTACGCGGTCGAAGTCGAGCGGCGTAACTGGAATGTGCTGTTCGCCGGGCTCGCGCTGTGGGGCATGGACTGGTTCAACGAGATCTGGAACGCGCTGGTCTTCCACTTCACCGAGCGGGCACCGGTCTGGGCGGCGAGCGGACCGACGGCCTACCAGATCCTGATCGGGCTGAACATCGAGATCTGCTTCATGTTCGCGATCATGGGCATCGCGGCCGCGAAGATGTTGCCGCCGAAGGAAACCCGGATCTTCGGGCTGCCGAACCGGCCGGTGCTGATCGCGATCAACTCGATCGCGGCGGTGGGTGTCGAGATACTGCTCAACAAGGCCGGCGTGCTGACCTGGGATTGGTCGTGGTGGCAGCCGAGCTTCCCGTTCCTGATCTGGATCATCGGGTACGTGCCGTTCTTCGCGGCCTGCTTCTTCGTGCACGATCTACCGAGCGTGCGGAGCAAGGCGCTGGTGGTCGGCACGATCTTCGGGATCGACGCGATCGCCCTGATCGGTTTCGGTGCGGCGGGATGGCTGTGAGGCGCGGGCACGCCGTCCGGCGTACAGCGCTGATCGCGGCAGCCGGACTGGTATTCGCCGGAGTGACAACACAATCGGCGGCCATCGCCGATCCGGGGTGTCTGCCGGTGGGTACGGTCGGCACCCCGGAGGTGAGCGTCGACGCATCCGACGCCGGACTGGCGGCGTTCGCCCCGGCAACGGTCGCGCTGCCCGAGCGGGTGTATTTCCGCACCACCACCGAGTCGTTCAACCGCCGCTGGACCTTCGCAACCCGCGACGGTCAGGTGTACGTGAAACCGGCTGCCGCGCCGGGTGGTTGGCGCATGATCGCGCTGCCGGGCTGCCTGGCGGGCACGATCGCCGGTGTCTCGGCCGACGACGACGAAGTGATGATGATCGACCGCGACGGCCGGTTCGTCACGATGGATCACGCACTCAGCGCTCCCGCGGACTGGAACTGGAGCAGCCGCTACGGCGCCCCGCTGTGGACCGGGCCCGGCAACACGCTGCCGCCGGGCGCGCCGGCCTGGTCGTGGTCGGTGTTGTCGCCCACCGAGGATCACGTGTGGACAGATACCGCGGGCAACGAACACCCCGTCGGCGGGGCGAAGGTGTCGCACGTCTTCGCGCTGACCCACGGCGGTCAGCGGATCCAGTACGTCGACCCGTGGCTACCGGTGGACCACAGCTACGAGATGAGCACTCCGCTCGGTGGGCGGTTCCAGGCTGTCGCGTTGTCCACCAGCGCGTCGACCTCGCTGGTCGTCAACCGGTACGGCGACTTCTACACGCGCCTCTACGATTTCGACATCTCCGGCGCGGACAAGGTCTTCTTCCGCTACTCCTACGAGGACCAGCGCGGCCTACCCGAAGCGCCGGACATGCTGTCGGAGCGCATCGATCCTCGCTACGCCGCCATCCAGCTGCCCGCACCGGACTGGGTCGCGCAGCCGAAGGTGCCCGGTGAGATCACCGACCGCATCTCCGTCCACCGGACCGGGCCCGGCTCGGCGGCACGAGAGCTGCGCGTCGAAGGGCGCGACGGTGGCCGGACCGGGTTCTGGCGCAAGATGCTCACCGACGCGTCGTGGACCTTCGTCGTCACCGATCAGCCGCTTTCCGGGGCGGCACTGGAGAACTCGCCGGTGCACCGCGCTCACGAGACGCTCGGTCCTGTGTCCGAGTACGACTACCAGGGCGTTTCGGCCCAGGGGTGGACCGCACGCATCCAGTCCTTCGATCCGGCCGTCTCCCCCACACCGCTGCGGATCGAATTCGGTGACGGGAGCGGGCTGGACGTCGTGCTGCACACCGTCGACGGCTTGCGGCAGACACCGCAGCAGCCCGGGATCACCGCGCAGCCGCGGTTCTTCGACGGGACCATCGAAGTACCGCGGGAACTTCTCGCCTCCATAGACGCGCAGCCGAGCGTCGTGCGCGACTTCCTGCGGAACACGCTGGGCGCCAAGCGATTCACCGACACCTCGGTCGATGTCACCGACACGCGGTTCCACCTGGCCCTGTCGGACCTCACACTGCATCGACGCTGACCGGTGCGACGGGAGGTGGGCTCAGCTCACCTCCCGTTGACGAGGTTGGACGCGGTGCAGCAGGACCTGTTCGAGCAGCGCGACCAGGACATCGCGCACGGAGTCGCGGTCGCGGGCATCGCAGTCCAGCACCGGGATCCAGTCGTCGAGGCCGAGCGCTTCACGGACTTCACCGAGATCGAAGCGGGTCGCGTCGGCGAAGCGGTTCACCACCACGACGAAGGGCGTGTGGTGTTCCTCGAAGTAGTCCAGGACGGGGTAGCAGTCTTCGACCCGGCCGGTGTCGACGACGATCACCGCGCCGAGGGCGCCGTCGACCAGGTCGTCCCAGAGGAACACGAATCGATCCTGGCCGGGAGTGCCGAAGAGGTAGAGGATCAGCGACCGGTCGAGGGTGATCCGGCCGAAGTCCAAAGCCACTGTGGTCGCGGTCTTTTCGGCGCGACGACCGGGGTCGTCGACACCGATGGAGACTTCGGTCATCGACGCTTCGGTGACCAGTGGCTCGATTTCGGAGATGGCGCCGATGAAGGTGGTCTTACCGACGCCGAAGCCGCCGCTGATCACGATCTTCACCGACGACGGCATGGCTGGTGCCTCAAAGTGCGCGGACAAGGTCGCGGATCCTCTCGATGGCGGCGGTCGACAGTTCCGGCGCGTCACGGACGGTCACATGCCCCGCCGCCGCCAGATCGCTGACGATCACCTTGGCGATGCCGACCGGAACCCGCAGGGCGGCACCGATTTCGGCGATGGAGTGCGGCGTCAGACACAGCTGCACCACGGTGCGTTCTTCGAACCGCAGCGGCGCCGACAGTGCGGACGGCGGTGCCTGGACGAGGGTTTCGATGCGCAGGCCGTCCAGCACCGGGACGGTGCGGCCCGCGGTGACCACGAACGGGCGAACGAAGCGGTCGTCGACATCGTCGTGGTCGGTGGGGGTCACCGGCACCGACGGGACGAGACCACGCCACCCCGCCGGCTGGTTCATCGGGATCATGCGCGGGTCCGGCAGCCGCGGGAGATCGAAATCTCTCATCTGCGCAACGACTCTCGCAATTCGCTGATCAGCAGCGGGTCCAGCAGTGATCCGGCGCGTTCGGCGAGGATCGCCATCTCGTAGCCGACCAGGCCGACATCACAGCCGCCGTCGGCGATCACGCCGAGGCAGCTGCCGTCGCCCAGCGCCGACACCAGCAGGAAGCCGCGCTTCATCTCGATCATGATCAGTTTGAGGCCGTCGAAATCGTAACTGCGCGAGGCACTCCGGGCGAGGCTGGCCAGGCCCGACACCATCGCGGCGAGCCGGTCGGCGCCGGTGCGGTCGAGTCCGTCCGACATCGCGATCAGCAGCCCGTCGGAGGAGACGGCGACGGTGTCACGCACGCCGTCGGTATTGCGGACGAAGTTGCCGAGCAACCAGTTGAAGGTGTGTGGATCGGCGGTCGGTAGGTGGGTGGTCACCGGGTCTCCTGGGGTCTTGTCCGATCGGTCAGCGGGTGGGATCGAGTGGAGCGGAAGGGGATTCGGTCTCGCCGCCGCGTTCGTGGCCGGTGCGGAACGAGGAGAGCATGCTGCGGGTCTGGTCGGGGGTCCGTTCGACAACCGGGGGCCGGGCCTGGCCTGCGGCCGGATCGCGGCGGGGCCGCTCGGGCGCACCGGTGATCTTGGCGCGCTTGCTGCGTTTGACCAGGCCGTTGCGGGTGCGTTCGACGGCGGGTGCGCCGATGGACTCCACGGCGGGCAGTTCACGCGATGGCGGTACCGGCGAGCTGGTGTGTCCTCGGGCCTGCCCCTCCGAGCGTTCCGGGGCTACCACGCCGTAGTGGTCCGCAGCCGACGCCCCGTTGGGGGCCGCACCGTTGCGCGGACGCGCGGAATCGGTGGAACTGCTGAGGAACTGCGCGTAGACGGAGCCGGTGGACGAATGGTTCGCCGCGGCCGGACCACTGCCGTTGGTGCTGTTGCCGGCTCCCGATTCCGGATTCCGGCTGTGCCGCGACCGCCCGTTGGTGCCGGTCGGCGACGCCGAGCCACCGCGGATGGCGTGCGACGTCTCGCCGAGGAAGCCGACCGGTCGATCATCGCTACGGTCCGCACCTGGCACGCCGGCCGGGATCGCGTGGTGGCCCGGTGTCGCCGAACCGATCGTGGCCCCAGTGTGTGCGGGTGCCACCGTGTGACCCACGGCGACGGAGGTGTCCGTGCGCTCCAGGGTTGCGGGTTCGGCCAGATCCTGACTTGCGGGGCCGCGGGCGGCGCCCTCTCGCGGATCCGCTGCCTGCCCGGCTTTTCCGTCGGCGAGCAGCGACGGCGGGAGGAGCAGGCGGGCGACAATGCCGCTGACCGGTGACGTGTTCAGTTCCACGTCGATGCCGAGGCGCCCCGCCAGCCGACCGACCACGTAGTGGCCCAGGTAGCGGGTGGAGGCCACGATGAAGTCCTGCTCGCCGCGCAGCCGGGCATTGGCTTCGGCGAGTTGCTCGGCGGGCATGCCGACGCCGTGATCGACGACGGCGAGCAGGTAGCCGCCCGCGACCTTGCGGCCGTACACCTCGACCTCGAGATCGGGCGGCGAGAAGGCCAGCCCGTTCTCGATGAGTTCGGCCAGGATGTGCGCCAGTTCGCTGACGACGGCGCCGGTCACCGCGATGTCGTCGATCCGGCGCAGCACCACCCGCCGGTAGTCGTCGACCTCGGACAGCCCGGCCCGGATCACGTCGGTGAGCGCGATCGGCTCGGCCCACCGGCGCGGACTCGCCTCGCCGACCAGCACCAGCAGACTTTCGGCGTTGCGCCGCATGCGGGTGGCCAGGTGGTCGAGTTCGAACAGGTTCGACAGTGCCTTCGGGTCGAGCTCCTCGCGTTCGAACTCGCTGATCAATCCCAGCTGACGGCGCACCAGGTTCTGATTGCGGCGGGCCAGATTCGCCATCGATTCGGTGGTGTTGCGCCGCACCAGCGCCTGCTCGGAGGCGAGGTCGAACGCGGTGGTCTGCACGCGATCCAACGCACCCGCGACAGCGGCGATCTCCACGCTCGCGCCGGGAGGCGTGCGCACGGAGGCGGGCGGATCGGGTTGAGCGTCGGCGGCACTGTGCCAGGCCGCGATCACCTCGGGTAGCCGGGTGGAGGCGACGTCGTCGGCTTCGGTCGCCAGCTGGGCCAGGGGGCGGACGATGGCCCTGATGCTGGCGAAGACGAGCGCAAACTCGGCGGCGATCGCCAACAGTGCGGCCAGCGCGAAGGCGGCCAGCATCAGCGCGGCGTCGCGGCGCAGTGTCTCGGCCCGCGCGCCGACGTCGTCGCCGATGACCTGCTGGACCCTGCGTTGCTCGTCGATGACCGCGGTCATCTGCGTCCACCACACGGCCGGGTCGACCTGCTGAACCAGCGGTCCCAGCGTCGAGGCGATCGCGACGTTCTCCGATTCGGTTGCCCGCGTGGCGTTCTCACTTGCCAGCACCGCGTCCAGACGTGCCTGCTGGGCGGGCGTCGCGTCGTGGCCGAAGGCGGTGAGCGCGGCATTGCGGGCAGCGCGGATGTCGAGGAACTGCACGTACTCCCCCGGCGCGAATTCTCCGGCGGCGAAAACGCCGTTGAGGAAACCGCGTTCACGAGCCGCGAATTCCTTCGCGTCACCGAGTGCGTAGAGCGCTTGCAGGCCGTGCCGGACGGCCGGGTCACGCGCCTGGTCGAGACCGAGCGAGAGACGGTTCAGCGCGTCGATGCCGTCGGTGTAGAACTGGAACGCCGCCTGCCGGGTGACATTGCGATTGTCGACCTGGGAGCGGATCGCGGGCAGACCCGCCAGATGACCCAGCGCCGAGCGCACCTCCCCCGCACCGGGCGGGTTCCCCACGACGGCGTTCACCAGGGCATGCAGGGCGGCGTCGGTACCCGTGCGCTGGTCGGTGACGGGTTGGCGCAGGCGCTGATCACCGCCGAGCAGACCGTTGCTCAGACCGCGTTCGCGCTGCACCTGATGCACGAGGTCCTGCGCGGCCAGCGCGACCGCCACCGCGTCCACGGTCTCCCCACTGCGGCGGTAGGCGCTGACCTGTGTCGACATGGTCAGCCCGAGCAGTGCGAGCACCAGCACCAGCGACACCACCAGGATCCGGGCGAGCTGTCCGGAGATGGTGCGCGGCCGGATCAGCCCGGCGCCGGCCCGCTGCCCTCGAGCGCCGCCATCCGATCGGGTTCCGGTCGGGTTCGGCCGGGAACGTGCACGCACACCTACTCCTTGGCAATGCCACCGCAACGTCGGTCACGGTGGCTCACGGAAAGTCAGGTGCAAACTTGCACTCCGCGCAGTGCGCGGTCAATGCGGAACGGTGTAAAGCAGCAATTCGTGCACTGATCTAAACATGCCGGAAATCCAGCGGGCTTTGTGTAGCCGAATGCTCACAGCCGCACCGGCGACGAGTTGGTCGGCCGGTTCACTGCCGGATACATACAGGTCACCAGAGAGCGTGACACACAGCACATGTGATGCGACCGATCAGAAGCGGCAATTCGAATGCTCGACATCACTACCGGTTGCGGCGATGTCACGCAAATCGAGAAGCAAAGTCGTATCGATCAATTCGCGTTGCCGAACGGTATTCGAGAGAATTACTCGCCGCCGAGAATTCCCAGCACCTGATCGGAGTAGAAGAAGGGCTCGAGCCGCTCCCGGATCAGCCCGGCCAACACACCGTTGCGCTTGGCCGCCTCGATGACAGCCGGCCCGTAGCGCAGGATCTCGGTACTGATGTCGTCGGCATCGAGACCGAGTTCGGGCAGCATCGCCGAGAGCGTGTGGTCGCTGTACCTGGCGTAGAACACCTCGACGCACTCGCGCACGAGCAGGCCGAAGTACTCCTTCTCCCTGGTCGTCACCGCGATCTCGTAGCAGATCTGGACCAGCTCGTTGAGGTCCTTCTGGGTGAGGTATTCGCGCAGGCCCGCGACGGGTTCGTCGGCGTGCAGGTCCCAGAATTCCATCGCCGCCGAGTGCACGGGCGCGTCGCGCAGCATGTCGCGGATGGCGTTGTTGGTGCGCTTGAGCGCGAACAGCGCGCCCTTGCCCGCGAGGTCACCGACGAAGGTGCTGTCGGCGGCGACCTTCTTGGCCCGGTTGGCAGCGGACTGACCCAGCGACATCAGCGAGGAGACGCCCGGAATCTTCTCGGCGCGCTCGCGATTGGCCTGCATGAAATCGCCGATCAGCTTGTCGACGAAGCGCGAGGCCACCGTGGCGACGAGCGGGCTCTCGGTGAGCCGGTCCAGGATCCGCTCCTGGGCCTGGTGCATGCCGAAGATCTTCTCCAGCAATGCTTCCACCGGTTCGCGGTCGACCACGTCGCCAAGGGTGTATTCGGTGTTCGAGGCGATGTGGTCGTAGATGGCGTCGGAGAAGATACCGACGGTATCGGCGATCACGGGGCTGCCGCCGATGCGGTCGAACACGGTGGCCACCGTCTGCTCGCCCTGTTCCAGGGAAACCACGTCACCGAACCTGATCGACTCGCCGACGGCCAGCACGGCGGCCACATCGCGGGCGATCACCTCGGCGAACCGTTCACCGGTCACCTCGGCGAGCAGGAATTCCACCTGCGCATCGAGTAGTCGGTCGGCGATCTGGCGCGCCTGCGTCATCTGTGTGTCCACCCATCACGTCGTTACCGGAAGGGAGGACGCGTGGCTACTTCTCGCCGGAATCGTTGCCCTGCACCGATTTCCGGATCTGATCCAGCCGCTCACGCGCGGCCTTCTCCCGCGCCTCCCATTGCTCGTCGACGCTGCGACCCGCGGGAGTCTGCCGGTCGAGCTCGTCCATTCCCTGCGCGGTGCCGAAACGCTGCTCGACCTTATCCCGAACCGAGTCGAATGTCGGCACTCCGGAAGTGGAATATCCGCCGGTGGCGGTGGGTGCGCCGGTCACCGGTAGCCCGGACGGTACCGGCGGTACCGGCATCGCGCCTCCGACCTGCCCGGATGCGACGGGCACCACATCCGCGTCGATGACGTTCGTGTCCAGAGTCACAGGCGATCCGGTTTCGGCATGACCGATCTCAGCCTGGGCCAGCGCGGCGGCGACCGCGCCGAGCCCGGGGCGTCCGGCGACCGCGGCGCGCAGCACCGACACCAGCTCGTCGTCGGGCAGCGCAGCCAGGCGGCCGAGGAGTTCGCTCGTTTCGCTCATACCGCCAGGCTACGCAGAATCAGCGACCCTCGACGACGACCGGGCTGCGGCGTTATCGAGCCGCCCAGTCGGCGATGATCTTCGGCCACTGGGCGCCGAGCGTGTCGATCACATCGTTGTGACCCGCGCCGGGCACCACGATCAGCTGTTTCGGTTCCCGCGCCGCCGCGTACAGGCGTTCGGCGTGGCGCAGCGGGAGGAGTTCGTCGCGGTCACCGTGCATCATCAGGACCGGGACGCGCAGGTTCGCGATGTGCCGCAGGCTCGGATACGCGTTCGGGATCAGCGGCGCGGGCAGGAACGGGTAGACCGAACGCGCGGCGGCGCGCATGCCGCTGAACGTCGACATGAGGATCATGCCCGCGGGCGGATATTCGCCCGCCAGTTCGAGCAGTACCCCGCCACCGAGAGATTTGCCCAGGTAGTAGACCCGATCGGGATCGACTTCGGATTGCTCGAGCAGGGCTTGGCGGGCAGCTCTGGCGTCGAGGTAAGTGCCCTGTTCGCTCGGGGTGCCCGTGCTGTGGCCGAAACCGCGGTAGTCGAAGGCGAGCACGTCGAAGCCGGCGTCGACCAGCAGCGCGATGATCGAGACGCGGTCGCCGATGGTGCCCGCGTTGCCGTGCGCGTAGAGGATGTGACCGCGGGGGCGCTCGGCCCGCACGAACCAGCCGTGCACATCGACGCCATCGGCGGTGCGCATGGTCAGATCGCGATAGTCCAGGCCGAGCGCCGCCGGGGTCTGGGCGACGTGCTTGTCGGGGTGGTAGACCAGCGCGTTGAGCACGCGCGTCGCGGGATGCCGGATCATTTGCCGCGGCCCGCCTGGAAGCCGAAGTCCCAGTTGTACAGGCGCGCGATCTCCACGACACCGCCGCCCGGTTGCCCGGCGGGCGGGCGGACGAAGCTGCCCTCGCGGCGCACCACGAACTCGCCGTCGACGTTCTCGAGCGCGAACAGCACCGCGTCGCGGGAGTTGTCGGTGCAGCCGTCGAGCGTCATCTCGATGGGCGCGGAATTCACGGTGTGCAGGGTGACGGTGGCGTGCACATTGCGGAAATCGCTGGCACCGTCGTAGATCGAGGCGAACACGAGGATGCGGCGGATGAACTGGGTGTAGTCGAGATTGACCGACAGGTTCTCGCCGGTGATGCTGGCACCGGTGCGGTCGTCCTGATCGAGGTGGATGAACGGCGGTTCGTAGAGGGCGCCGAAGCGGCGGTCGAGGGCGCGCACGGAACCGATCGCGCCGTTGACCAATTCGAAGAAGCAGCACAGGTCGAGGTCGATGTTCTTGCCGCGGAGTTTCCCGAAGAGGCGGCCGGTGGCGGCCATCGAGGTCCAATTGAGGTTCACGCGCATGACGCCGCCGGTGGCGCCGTGTTTCGTCAGGGAGACCGACGGGGCTTCTTTGGTGAGCGAGACCTTGGCGAGGTCGACCGGAGGTGGTGGGGGCGGGGCGAACTGGGGGTTGCGCTGGGGTGGGATGCCGGGCTGGTTCGGCGGCGGCGCGTACTGCTGCTGATTCGGCGGGAACACCGGGGTCGGCGGGCTCGGCGGCGGGGTGTGGGGCCGGTTCGGCTGAGGCGCGGGGATGAAGGGCTGTGTCGGCGGGGCGTACGACTGTTGCGGAGTCGGCTGCCCCGAGCCGAACGGCTGCGGGGGCGCGGGAGGCGCGGGAGGCGCGGGAGGCGCGGGAGGCGCGGGAGCATCGTCGACGGAGATGCCGAAATCGGTAGCGAGCCCGGCCAATCCGCTGTCATAACCCTGGCCGACCGCACGGAACTTCCACGCACCCTGGCGGCGGTACAGCTCGCCGAGCACGAACGCGGTTTCCGTGGTCGCCCCGCTGCTGTCGAACCGCGCAACCTCGGCGCCGGTCGCGGTGTCGATCACCCGGATGTAGAGCCCGTGGAACTGACCGAAGGTCCCCCCGTCGGCGGACGCGGCGAGCACGATCGTCTCGATCTGCGGCTCGACCTGCCCGAGATTCACCGAGAGCGCGTCGACAACGGTGTGTCCCTGCTGTTTTCCTTCGTGCCGCACCGCGCCCGAGGGATGCACGGCCTGGTTGTAGAACACGAAGTCGTCATCGGAGCGCACCTTCGCCCCGGCGAGCAACAGCGCGGACGCGTCGGCATCGGGCACACCCGGCCCCGACTGCCAACCCAATTCGACGCGGACCGCGGAAGCAGGCACCGCGACATTGGCACCTTTCATCATCGACACACCCTCCAACCTAGCCCGCCCCCGGTCCGAGCCCAACCGCTCGCCCCCACTCCCCGCGCACCACCGCCGAATTCTGGCGTCGTGCCGCGAAGGTGGATCCTTGCGCCGACTACGCGTGCCGGTCGTGATCGGCGGCGCGCCACCGGTGAGCGACAGCGGCCGCACTCGCGTCGCAGCGCCGGGTTCGGGTTCGGGTTCGGGTTCGGGTTCGTCAGACGTGAAACAACCTGAGGGACAACCGCTCACGACGAAGGCCGCCCGGCGGAACCGGGCGGCCTTCGGATGTCGGGTGAGGATCAGCCGCGCAGTTCGGCGCCGACCGCGGTGGTGGCCGAGGCGACGGCGGCGTCGCGGGCGGCGCTGGCCTCGTCTTCGGTGAGGGTGCGGTCGGGGGCCCGGAAGCGCAGGGCGTAGGTGAGGGATTTGCGGCCCTCGCCTGCTTGGGCGCCTTCGTAGACGTCGAACAGAGCGATGCTCTCGAGCAGGTCGCCGCCGCCGGTGCGGAGCGCGGTTTCGACCTGCGCGGCCGGGACGGTCTTCTCGACGCTGATCGACACGTCCTGCAGGACTGCCGGGAACGCCGAGATCGTCGGCGCGGGCAGGGATTCACTCAGCGGCAGGGCGTCGAGGTCCACTTCCAGCGCGCAGGTGCGCGGCGGCAGACCGGCGCGCTCCAGGACGGCGGGGTGGAGTTCGCCCGCGTGGCCGACGACCACACCGTCGACGAGCAGTTCCGCGCAGCGACCGGGGTGCCACGGGAGGTAGGCCGCGGCCCGGCGTTCGATGACCACACCCGCCGCGTCGGCGATGTCGTCGACCAGCGCGAAGGCATCGGCGGCCTCGGCCGCACGGCCGGGGCCCCACGGCCCGCGCGGGTCGTGCTTACCGCTGAGCACCGCGACGACGTGCACCGGCTGAGCGGGCAGCGACGCTTTGAGCTCGGCGATCTGCTCGTCGGTGGGACGACGGTCCACCGGCAACGCCTCGACCGAGTGGGTCTGCGCGCCGGGCTGCACCACCTGGGCGATGCCGTAGATCGTCAGGTCGCGCGCACCGCGCGAGATGTTGCGGGCGGCCACTTCCAGCAGACCCGGCAGCAACGTGGTCGCCAGTTCGGGGCGGTCGCTGTCGAGGGGGTTCAGGACGCGGGTGGTGTTGCGGCGCGGGTCGTCGGCGTCGAGCCCCCACACCTCGAATACGCCACCGGGCAGGAAGGCCGGCGGCGGCACCTCGACGGCACCGGCGAAGGCCAGCGCCCGGCTCACCGCACGACGACGCTGCTGCTGCGCGGTCAGACCGCGACCGCCGGGCGCGGTCGGCAGCACGGACGGGATCTGCTCGAGGCCCTCCAGCCGCAGGACTTCTTCGACCAGGTCAGCGGGCTGCGAGAGATCGGGGCGCCAGCTCGGCGGGGTCACCAGCAGCTGGGTCTTGCCCGCGTCGTTGACCTCGATCTCGACGCCCGCGCCGATCTGGGCCAGCCTGCGCACGGAGGTGCCCGCCGGGTAGGTGACGCCGGCGACGCGGTCGGGCAGGTCGATGTCCATCGCGATCGGCGCGACCGGCTCCAGCGGCACCCGGATGTCGGTGAGCGCGGATTCGATGGTGCCGCCGGTGATGTCGGCGAGCAGGGTGGCGGCGCGGTCGAGCGCGACGATGTTGATCTCGGGATCGACGACGCGTTCGTAGCGCTTGCCCGCCTCCGAGGAGAGCTTGTGCCTGCGCGAGGTCCGGTACACCCGCAGCGGATTCCAGACGGCGGCTTCCAGCACCACGTCGGTGGTCTCCGCGCCGACCTCGGTGCTCGCACCACCCATGACACCGGCGAGGGAGATGACGCCGGAATCATCGACGATCACCACGTCCTCGGCGTCGAGGGTGCGCTCGGTGTCGTCGAGGGTGCGCAGGGTCTCGCCCTTGTGCGCCGAGCGAACCACCAGACCGCCGTGCAGCTTCGCGGCGTCGAAGGCGTGCAGGGGCTGACCGAGTTCGAGCATCACGTAGTTGGTGACGTCGACAGCCGGGGAGATCGGCCGCATGCCCGACAGCATCAGCCTGCGCTGCAACCACAGCGGGCTCACCGCGTTCGGGTTGATCCCGGTGACGCGGCGCACGCCGAAGCGGGTGCAGTCCGCATCGTCGTCCAGGCGAACGGGCCAGGCCTCGGAGTCGGCCTCCGGCAGCGTGCGCACGGCGGGGTCGGCGTATTCGAGGTCGAACCCGCAGGCCAGCTCGCGGGCCAGGCCGCGCACCGAGAAGCAGTAGCCACGATCGGGGGTGATGTTGAGTTCGATGATCGTGTCATCGGTGCCGAGGAGCACGTTCGCGTCGTCGCCGGGCTGCGCGGAACCGGGCTCGAGCACCAAGATGCCGTCGTGATCCTTGCCGATGCCGAGTTCGGCGACCGAGCAGATCATGCCGTTGGAGGTGTGACCGTAGGTCTTGCGCGAGGAGATCGTGAACCCGCCGGGCAGCACGCCACCGGGCAGCACGACCACAACGAGGTCGCCGACCGCGAAATTGCGCGCGCCACAGACGATTTCC
Organism: Nocardia sp. NPDC056541; assembly: GCF_042794235.1. NCBI lineage: Bacteria > Bacillati > Actinomycetota > Actinomycetes > Mycobacteriales > Nocardiaceae > Nocardia > Nocardia sp. NPDC056541. The sequence continues at coordinate 62,568 of NZ_JBHTUD010000017.1, read as the reverse complement.
TGCAACTCAGGGTTGCCGACGTCGACCTTGCAGAAGCGGATCGGCTTCTTGAACTCGGTCAGTTCGGTGATCTCGGCGACGCGGCCGACGACCAGCGGCTTGTCGATACTGCCGCCGATCGGCTCGAGCTTGTCGACCTCTTCGACTTCCAAACCCACCCGGACGAAGCCCGCGTCGAGCTCTTCCGCCGACACCGACCACTCGGGGGTGGTGCGCTGCAGGATCTCGGTCAGCCAGGACTGTGCTACTCGCACTTGACGTTTCGCTCTCTCTCTAAGACCGGATACCGAAGGGCAGGGTGAACCGCACATCACCCTCGACGATGTCGCGCATGTCGGCGATGGTGGTCTGGAACTGCAGGGTGCGCTCCATGCCCATGCCGAACGCGAACCCGGAATACACCTCGGGATCGATGCCGCTGGCGATCAGGACCTTCGGGTTGACCATGCCGCAGCCGCCCCACTCGATCCAGCCCGCGCCGCCCTTCTTGTTCGGGAACCACACGTCGACCTCGGCCGACGGCTCGGTGAAGGGGAAGTAGTTGGGGCGCATGCGAGTACGGGTCTCGGGGCCGAACATGGCCTGGGCGAACGCGTCGAGGACACCGCGCAGGTGCGCCATGGTCAGGCCCTTGTCGATCGCCAAACCCTCCACCTGCGAGAACACCGGGGTGTGGGTGGCGTCGAGCTCGTCGGTGCGGAAGGTGCGACCGGGGCACGCGACGTAGATCGGCACCTCGCGCTCGAGCATGGACCGCACCTGCACCGGTGAGGTGTGCGTGCGCAGCACCTGGCGCGAGCCCTCCGGGGCGATGTGGAAGGTGTCCTGCATGGTGCGCGCCGGGTGGTCGGGCAGGAAGTTCAGCGCGTCGAAGTTGAAGTGCTCGGTCTCCACCTCGGGACCCTCGGCGACCTCCCAGCCCATGCCGACGAAGAAGTCGGCGATCTGCTCGGAGATCACGGTGATCGGGTGCCGGGCGCCCACGGGCCGACGACGGGCTGGCAGCGTGACGTCGATCTTCTCGGAGATGAGCACCGCCTGATCGCGCTCGGCCAAGAGCGCGGCACGGCGCGCCTCGAACGCGTCCGATACCCGCTTACGCGCGACGTTGACCCGCTTACCGGCCTCGGCCTTCTCCTCCTTGGGCACACTGCCCAGACCGCGCTGCGCGAGCGCGATCGGCGACTTACCGCCGATGAAGTCGGTCTTGGCGACCGCCAGCGCATCCAGATCGGCCGCCGCGGCAAACGCCTTCTCGGCCTCCGCCGCCGCTGCCGCGAGTGCCTCCTCGGTCAAAGAGGCGTTTTGCTCGACTCCACTGTTGTCGTCGGCCACGATCTTCTCGACTCTCCCCTGGGGATCGGTTCGCGGGCGCGTCATTGCCATCCCGCATCGGTGCTGCGTAAATCCTATGGGATGGGGTTGACGCGATTCATCCGGATTACTCGCGACGCGATCAGCGCAGGTCGGCAGGGTCGCGAGACAGACCGATCAGCGCACTGGAGGGCGCGGATCCACAGCGCGGGTCGCGCGAATTCTCGCACCCGGTTCCGGCGCGGGTTGTCGTCGACCGCGAACCACATGGATGCCACTCGAACATCCTGTGCGGGAAGTTCAGTGGCTCGCGAGCAAACTCGCGCACAGCCTTCGTATGGATCCTGCAATCGCGGCCTGACCGATCTGGTCAGGGGTCGTGCGCGGCTACTCGTCGTATCGGGGCAGGCAGGCAGTGTCGAGGGACAACCCCAGGGGATCGAGGAGGCTGATCGGGTCGCCGTATATGCCTTCGATCAGTTCGGCGTAGCCGCCTGCGGCGGGACCGGCGAACAATGCCCAGCGGCCGACGCGAGGGTCGATGACGAGCAGGGCGCGCACGCCCGCCGCGGCGTACCAGCCGTTCTTGCCGTTGATCTGCGCCGCCCGCTCCGACTTCGAGATCACCTCGACGGCGAGTTCGACATCGAGGGGGTCGGCGAGCCAGTCATCGTCGGTGTCCCAGGTGTCAGGGAGGATGACCAGGTCGGGAGTGCAGTAATCGTCGTCATCATCGGGCATCGCGATCGAGGTGACCTCATATGCGGCCAGCCCATTCGGCATCGATGCCTCCAACTGCTGACGCAGTCGGCGGATGGAACCCGCGTGTTTTCCACGTGGGGTCGGTGACATCACGAGCGCCCCTCCCAGAATCTCGACACGCAGACCGGTCGCGCGTTCGATCTCCTCGGCGACCTCACGAAGGTTGCCTGGCCGAGGATGCATCGCGGGAAGGGTCATGCGGTCGCTCCATTCGTGCGGACTGCTGTGGTCAACGATACCGCGACCTGGTCGAGCCAGTGATCAACCGGCTCACCGCGGTGACCTGGCAACGAATTCCCCCACGGTCCCCACGGAGCGCTCCGTACCGCGCGATATCGGAGCTGCGCGCGGCGTCGGGTGTTGTGCCTGAAATCGGCTGTTTCTCAGGGCAATCGGAAAGCAGTCCGAATTCGAGGGAACCGAATGGGATCGGGGCGCGTCCAAATGAGCAAACACACCAGCGTGTTCGACTCGAGAACAGGACGACTCGATGGCTGAACAGACCGGCGATCCGACGTCTGCGCGGGGGCGGCGTGCTCGACTCACCGCTGCGGGGAGCGGGCTTGCGTTGTGTGGCTTCGGGATTCGGCCCGTGGGGCGGCGTCCGTTCCCGCGTGCGGCGGGGTTGTGCGCGCACCGGCCCGAACAGCAGGCGGCGCCCGAGCAGGGCCAGCACCCGGACAGTGTCGGATGACAGGGCCGAGCGGCCGTCGGGTCACGTCGGCGAGCGCACTGTCCTACGTTCGATTCCAGGCTGCGCAGCCCAATCGACACGGTCGACATCCGGGCGTGTTCGGCCTGGTGAACGGGCTGTGGACCGCAGGGCACCTGAGTGCCGGGGAGGTGCGGTTCCGCCGGGGCGGCAACGATTGGTTCAGCGAGAATCTGACGAATCCGAGTGACGTCGACCCGGGGGTGTACGACCGCGCACGGCATCCAGGTGCCGCCTCGTGGTTCAAGGCGAGCGCGGTGTCGATGATCGAGCGGGTCGAGGGATACCTCGCGATCCTCGACGCGCACGGCGTCGAATGGGAGCGGTTGGACTGCGCCGCACCGGGCACCATCATCTATGACGATGCCGAGCAGGTGGTTGTCGTGCCGTTCGGCGACAACCACCTGCTCAGGGAACCGATCAGCGGCTATCGCGCGGGCTGAGTGTGCCGGGGCAGGAACGCTGCCACCACCGCCGCGCAGGCGACCAGGGCGGCGCCGACCCACACCGCGGGAACGAGCCCGTCCACGTAGGCCTGGGGGTCGGTGTAGGAGCCGTGGGAGGCGAAGACCGAGGCCAGGACGGCGATGCCCATGGCGACGCCCACTTCGCGAACGGTGCTGCTGATGCCCGACGCCATGCCCTGGTCGGCGGGGGAAGCGCTGGCCATGACGATGGTGGACGAGGGCGCGAAGGTGAGGCCCATGCCGATGCCGCCGAGGACGAACGGGGCGACGAAGGCGAGATAGGGGACGTCGGCGGTGGTGATCATCGCCATCCAGCCGAGGGAGACGGCCAGGCAGAGCTGGCCGATCGCGATGAGGGTGCGGGCGCCGACGCGGTCGACGATCAGGCCGGCCAGCGGTGCGACGACCATCGGGACCATCGTCCACGGCATCGTGCGGATGCCCGACTCCAGCGGTGAGTAGCCCTGGACCACCTGGAAGAACTGGGCGAGCAGGAAGATCGAGCCGAAGACGCCGGACGAGAACCCGAAGGACACGATGAAGCTCAGGCTCAAGCCGCGGGATCGGAACATGCGTAGCGGGAGCATCGGATCGGTGGCATAGGTCTCCCAGACGACGAACGCGACGAGCAGCACGGCGCCGCCGATCAGCGCGGTGAGAACCTGCGGTGCGGTCCAGCCGTCATCGGCACCGTGGATGACACCCCAGACCAGCGCCAGCACGCCACCAGCTGAGAGCAGCACGCCCAAGTAGTCGAGTTTCCGTGCGGCGCCCCGTGATTCGGACAGCATGCGGGCAGCGAAGGGCAGCGCCAGCAGACCGATCGGGACGTTGAGCCAGAAGATCCACTGCCAGTTCAGGCCGTCGACCACCGCACCGCCGACGACCGGCCCGACGGCGACGCCCAAGCCGGCGATGCCGCCCCAGATCCCGATCGCGGCGCTGCGCATCTTCTCGGGTACCGCGGCGGCCAGCAAGGTGAGCGACAGCGGCATGACGGCCGCACCACCGACGCCCTGCACCGCACGGGCGGCGATGAGCATCCACGGCTCGGTGGCCAGCGCGCACGCCGCGGAAGCGACGACGAAGATGCCGATTCCGGCCAGGAAGACCCGGCGACGGCCGATCCTGTCGCCCAGGGCCGACGCCGACAGCAACAGCGCGGCGAAGGACAGCGTGTAGGCGTTGATGAACCATTGCAGGTCCGACAGTGACGCTCCCAGTTCGGTTTTGATCACCGGGAGGGCGTTCGTCACGACGAGATTGTCCAGCGTGACCATGAACATCGGAATGCCGACGGCGGCGATCACCGCGCCGAGCGGCTTGTTCTTAGCCCCGGAGTTCGGTGGCGTCACGGCGGCTCGCGCGCCGCCGGATTCGAGTGTCTGCGTCATGCCAAACCCTTAGTTGTTATTGACTGATAACTTCCTCGCTTATCGTTATGCATCGACTGATAACATGTCAAGAGGCATTCGAACGAGGAGGCAGTGACGCCCATGACGAGAACCCGGATGACCGCGTCCGAGCGCAGCGCCCAGGTGCTCGAAGCCGCGATCCATGCCTTTGCCGAAACCGGCTATGCCGCAACGAAAACCGATGAGATCGCCCGACTGGCGGGAGTGTCGCAGCCCTATGTGATCCGCCTGTTCGGAACCAAGCAGCAGCTGTTCATCGCCTGCCTGCTGGAGGTGTGTACACGCATCGAGCAGGTGTTCCGTGACGCCGAGATCGCCCCCGGCGCCGACACCTCGGAGGCATTGCGCACCCTCGGCCACGGCTTCGATGTCTTCCTGGCCGAACGCGAACTCCCCCTCGTACTGCTGCACGGCGCCGCCGCGAGCGCGGATCCGGCGATCGGCGACCACATGCGGGAGCGATTCGGGCGCATCTATCGCCTGATCGGGGAACTCACCGGCGCCGACACACTGGAATCGCGCCGCTTCGTCGCCACCGGCATGCTGCTCACCATCATGACCGCGATGCAGGTCGCGGGCAGCGACGCGATCACACTCCCCTGGGCCACCGAAATCCTCACCGACCTGCGCAGTGCCACCACCCCCTCGTGCTGAGGCCGGTCAGCGCGCGAGCAGCGCGGACCAGTTCTGCGCATCGGCCCAGTCCGTGAACGAATGCCAGGCGACGTCGGGGTACGCACGACGCAGGCCGCTGACATCGACGTCGAGGCCGACGGTGGCGAAGTAGTCGAACATGGCGGCCAGATCCTCGGAATGGCCGCGAACGTAGTCGAGCGGGACTTCGTGGTGTGCGATCGGACGGTCGAGGGCGACAGCCAGGGCGGCGGCGAGCCGGTCCGGGGTGAGTTCGTCGGCGGCGATGTCGATGCGGCGGCCCGCGAACTCGGCGCGGCGATCGAGGGCGAGCGCGGCGAAGGCGCCGATGTCCTCGGCACAGATCAGCGTGAGCGGGCGATCGGCGGGCATCGGCCAGGCGAAGGTGCCGTCACGGAGGCCGTCGAGGGTCCAGCCGGTGGCGTAGTTGTCCATGAAGGCGGCGGGCGCGATGACGGTCCACGGGACGCCGCTCGCCCGCAGATGCTCTTCGATCGCGAATTTGCTGTCGTAGTGCGGGATTCCGGTGGCACGGTCGGCATGCGCGGCGGAGGTGAAGACGATGTGGCCGACATGTGCGGCACCGGCGGCATCGATGAGGGTGACGCCGTGGCGGGTTTCGGCGGCGGTGTCGGTGCCGAACGGCGTGGTTACGGCGAAAAGGGAGTCGACACCGGCCAGGGCGACGCCGAGGGAGCCACGGTCGTCGAAGTCGGCGTAGTGGATCTCGGCGCCGAGATCGCGCAACGCCACCGCGGCGGGGCCGTCGGGAAATCGGGTGAGCGCGCGGACGCGGTGACCCAGGGTGAGCAGGACGCGAGCGGTGGCGCCGCCCTGTGCGCCGGTGGCACCGGTCACGGCGATGGTGAGCATGATGTTTCCTCCGGTATGATTTGCTGCGTGGCACATTAACTGTGTCATGCAGCAATCTATCCGTTTTAACTGCGTCGCGCAGCTGATAAGGAGTGTGATCCGGATTACAGAGCAGAGTCGACGTGCCCGCTACGCGGAGTTGTCGCGCGTCTCACGGCAATACATGGCCTCGTATGTCCTGTTCAATCAGGCAGTCGCCGACCATCTGGGCCTCCACCCCACCGATCTGCAATGCCTGAGCCTGCTCACCGCGGAGCCGCAGCCACTCACCGTCAAACAGATCGCCGATCTGACCGGACTCACCACCGGTTCCGCCACCCGATTGGTCGATCGACTCGAACGCGACGGCTATGTGATGCGCGAACCCGACGCCGAGGATCGCCGCCGGGTGCTGGTCTCCCCCGTACCCGAGCGCGTCGCCCGCGTCACCGCCGTCTGGGACGACCTCGGCGAGGGCTGGGAGGCGCTACTCGACACCCATACCGAGGACGAGCTCGCGGTGATCACCGATCACATGCGCAAGGCCGAGCAGCTCAGCCACACCCAGATCGACTATCTCCGGGGCCGCGCCGCACCGGCGTGAGAACTACCTCGCGTGCTGGACGCGGGCGCTCGCATAGAGGCAGATAGCCGCTGCCGCAGCCAGATTCAGGCTTTCGGCGCGGCCGTGGATGGGGATGCGGATGCGGTGATCGGCGCGGGCGGCGACGGCGGGGTCGAGGCCGTGGGCCTCGTTGCCGAAGAGCCAGGCGACCGGTCCGCGCAGGATGTCGTCGGCGGCGTCGAGGTCGACTTCGCCGTTGGCGGCGGTCGCGAGGATCGTCACGCCCGCGGCGGAGATCGCGTCGAGAGTCGCGGTGATGTCGCGGCTGCGGGCCACGGGGACGTGGAAGAGGCTGCCCGCGCTGGCGCGCACGCATTTGCCGTTGTGCGGGTCGACGGTCTCGCCCGCCAGCACCACCCCGTCGGCGCCGACCGCATCTGCGACCCGGATCAGGGTCCCCGCGTTGCCGGGTTCGGCGATCTCCACCGGGACGGCGAGCATCCGTGGGCGACCATCGAGAATCTCACCGAGCGGCACGTCGATGAGTTCGCACACCGCGACCAGGCCGGGCGCCGTGACGGTTTCACCGAGATGTTCGGCGGCGCGATCGCTGACCAAGGTGGTACGGACGCCGTCGGCGGTGGCACCGGCGATCAGCGCGTTCTCACGACCGGCGGCCGCGAGCGAATAGAAGATCTCCCGGACGCGGCCGGTCTCCAGAGCGGCGGACACCGCGTTGGCCCCCTCGGCGAGGAACAGGCCGGACTTGCGGCGCTGGGCCGCGCGCTGGAGCTTGACAGCGGAAACGACCCGCGGATTGCGCTCGGAGAGCGCGTCCACGGGCCGTTCCGACAGATCGCTGTGTGTTGTCAAGCTCAGGCAGCGGTGGCCGGGGCGTTGACGTCGGCCGGCAGCGCGGCCTTGGCGACAGCCACCAGGCCGGCGAAGGCCTCGGCGTCCGAGACCGCGAGCTCGGCGAGGATCTTGCGGTCCACCTCGACACCAGCGGCCTTGAGGCCCTGGATGAAGCGGTTGTAGGTGATGTCGTTCAGACGCGCGGCGGCGTTGATACGAGCAATCCACAGCTTGCGGAAGTCACCCTTGCGCGCCTTGCGGTCACGGTAGGCGTAGGTCAGCGAGTGGAGCTGCTGTTCCTTGGCCTTGCGGTACAGGCGCGAACGCTGGCCCCGGTAGCCCTTGGAGGCCTCGAGGATGGAACGGCGCTTCTTCTGAGCGTTGACGGCCCTTTTGACGCGTGCCACTGTGATAGTCCTTGATCATCTGGGGGCGCGGCGGCGCCCGAATTCGGTAGTTGTCGGCGTCCGGTTATCCCGGCCGCGGAATCGTCGGGTTGCGACGGTCGAGCTGACCGGAAAGGTCAGGCGAGACCGAGCAGCCGCTTCACGCGGGGGACGTCGACGGAAGCGACGGACTCCGTGCCTTCCAGACGACGAGTCCGGCGAGAGGACTTGTGCTCCAGGAGGTGGCGACGGTTCGCCTGCTCGCGAAGCAGCTTGCCCCGGCCGGTCACCTTGAATCGCTTCTTGGCGCCGCTGTGGGTCTTGTTCTTCGGCATGGATTCCTCTATCTAGTCGTTGAAATCGTTTTACTGCGGGTCGGCCGGCGCAGCCTGCTCGGCAGGCGCGGCCTGCTCGACCGGTGCGGCCGGTTCGACCGGCGCGGCCGGGTCTGCACTCGCGGGACCGGTCGGCAGCGGCTGACGTGTCGCCGCCGGCGCCGAAGAGTCCTGCTGGGCCTTCACCCGCGTCTTCGCACCCTTGTGGGGAGCGAGGACCATGGTCATGTTGCGGCCGTCCTGCTTGGCCGAGGTCTCGACGAACCCGAGATCGGCCACATCGGAGCCCAGACGCTGGAGCAACCGGAAGCCGAGTTCGGGACGCGACTGCTCACGACCGCGGAACATGATCGTGACCTTGACCTTGGACCCGGCTTCGAGGAAGCGAACCACGTTGCGCTTCTTGGTCTCGTAGTCGTGGTCGTCGATCTTCGGACGGAGCTTCTGCTCCTTGATCACGGTCTGGACCTGGTTCTTACGGGACTCGCGCGCCTTCTGCGCGGTCTCGTACTTGAACTTGCCGTAGTCCATGATCTTGCAGACCGGCGGACGGGCATCGGGTGCTACCTCGACGAGGTCGAGGTCGGCTTCGAGCGCGACGCGTAGTGCATCTTCAACACGCACGATCCCAACCTGTTCGCCGCCGGGTCCGATGAGACGAACCTCGGGAACACGGATGCGATCGTTGATGCGGGTCTCAGTGCTGATGGGGCCTCCTAGGTCAAGCGGTGTCGTCTTAACGACCGCACGCAATAACTGCAACCCCTGATTCAACACGAAAGCCCCGCTGCGGTATTTCTCCGCGACGGGGCCCGATGTCGACCGATCGCCCACAGCCGATGCCCTCACGAGCTCGGTTGTCGACCCCCGCGCGCCAGGCACACGGGAAACCCACCACAATGAGCGGGTGACCGGGACCGTTTATCCGAACGATGGATCGCCGGTAACGGTGGGAGTCGGGCTCCACTTATCTGCCCCACGGATGCATGACACATCCAGGGGCGGTCGTCAGCGGAAAGTCTAGCATGGCGTTGGGCTATCACCGAATCGGCCGGGCGCGAGCAACCGCGATCGGGCTCGCTATAGCCTGATCAGCATGACTGACGAGCTCGATCCTCCTGTGCGCGACCTGGCCGACATCCCCGCTGTCGAGGTGATCAGCCGGGCCGCCGTGATGCTGATGAGTTCGGCCGCGGAGAAGCTGGGCCTGGCAGGCGAGAACCCGGATTCGGGCGCGGGCGTCGACCTCGACGAGGCGCGCCGGGTGATCACCGCACTGGCCGGACTGGTCACGGCCTCGGTGGAGTACCTCGGCCCGCACGCGGGCCCGATCCGTGAGGGTTTGCAGGCGCTTCAGCGCGCGTTCCGCGAGGCATCCTCGGTACCGGACGCGCCGGGCACGGGACCGGGCGAGAAGTACACCGGTCCGGTGCACTGAGTTCTGCACAACGAAAAGATCCGCCGGCGCAGTGCGTCGGCGGATCTTTTTCTGTGCTGCGAGCGAACGTCGCGACTCAGACCACGGGGGTCGGAGTGGGACCGCCGGGGGTGACCGAGACGGCCGAGCCGGAGGAGATCATGTTGGCGAGTGCGGTGAGCAGCGCCGCGCTTCCGGTATCCATTACAGGCGTTCCTTTCGAATCCAGGTCAGACGGTCGGCTTGGTGGGCTCGTAAGCCAACGATGACCCGCCGGCGAGGAAACCGAGGATCTGGGCGATGAGCGCCGTGGTGGCTTCATCCATGAGGACGTTCCTTTCGAACTACACGACGATCGAGCCGTCGACAAACCGCTACTACCCGGCATTCCGGGGACGGTGAGGCGAATGTTACCCACGACTGTTTCACTTCGTGGCGCTTTCGGAAAGTCCCTGCCGGAACGTCTCGAAAAGGACGGTAGCCCGGCTCAGCGCAGCGCGGCCGCCTTTCGCGCCAACCGCTTGGCCGCGGTCGTCTCCGCCGGTGCCTTCTTCGCCGGGGCGGCTTTCTTCGCCGCCTTCTTCGCGGCGGGCTTCTTCGGCGCCGGCGCTGCCAGCACCTCCTTCAGGAACTGACCGGTGTAGCTGTCCGACACCCCGGCGATATCCTCCGGCGTGCCGGTGGCGACCACCGTACCGCCGCCGGAACCGCCCTCGGGGCCCATGTCGATGACCCAGTCGGCGGTCTTGATGACGTCGAGGTTGTGCTCGATGACGATCACCGTGTTGCCCTTGTCGACCAGTCCGTTGATCACCTTGAGCAGTTTGCGGATGTCCTCGAAGTGCAGGCCGGTGGTCGGCTCGTCGAGGATGTAGACCGTCCGGCCCATGGACCGTTTCTGCAGCTCGGCGGCCAGCTTCACGCGCTGCGCCTCACCGCCGGACAGGGTCGGCGCGCTCTGGCCCAGCCGCACGTAACCCAGGCCGACCTCGACGAGGGTCTTGAGATAGCGGTGGATCGAGGTGATCGCCTCGAAGAAGTCGGCCGCCTCGTCGATCGGCATGTCGAGGACTTCGGCGATGGTCTTGCCCTTGTAGTGCACCTCGAGGGTTTCCCGGTTGTACCGAGCGCCGTGGCAGACCTCGCACGGGACGTACACATCGGGCAGGAAGTTCATCTCGATCTTGAGCGTGCCGTCGCCCGAGCAGGCTTCGCAGCGCCCGCCCTTGACATTGAACGAGAACCGCCCGGGCTGGTAGCCGCGCACCTTGGCCTCGGTGGTGGAGGCGAACAAGGTGCGGATCTTGTCGAAGACGCCGGTGTAGGTGGCCGGGTTCGAGCGCGGGGTGCGCCCGATCGGCGACTGATCGACCTGCACCAGCTTGTCGAGGTTGTCGAGGCCGTTGATCCTGGTGTGCCGGCCCGGCACCTGGCGGGCACCGTTGAGCTTGTTCGCGAGAACGGTGGCCAGGATGTCGTTGACCAGGGTCGACTTGCCCGAACCGGAGACACCGGTGACCGCGGTGAGTACACCCAGCGGGAACGCCACGTCGACATTGCGCAAATTGTGTTCGGTGGCGCCCACGACGGTGAGCTTGCGCTTCTTGTCGATCGCGCGCCGCACCAGCGGCAGCTCGATCTGCTCGCGGCCGGAAAGATAAGCGCCGGTGAGCGATTCGGGCTCGGTCAGCAGCTCCTCATAGGGACCGCTGTGCACCACGCGACCACCGTGCTCGCCCGCGAGGGGGCCGATGTCGACCACCCAGTCCGAGGCGCGGATGGTGTCCTCGTCGTGCTCGACGACGATCAGCGTGTTGCCCAGCTTCTTCAACCGCAGCAGCGTCTCGATGAGCCTGCGGTTGTCGCGCTGGTGCAGACCGATCGACGGCTCGTCGAGAACATAGAGGACACCGACCAGACCGGAACCGATCTGGGTGGCCAGCCGGATGCGCTGGGCCTCACCGCCGGACAGGGTCGCGGCCGCCCGCGACAGCGTCAGGTACTCCAGGCCGACGTCGAGCAGGAAGCCGAGCCTGGCCTGGATCTCCTTGAGCACCTGACCGGCGATCGCGGTCTCGCGCTCCCCCAGCGTGAGCGCGTTCAGGAAGTGCGCGCAGTCGCCGATGGACAGTTCACTGACCTCGGCGATCGACTTGTCGGTGCCGTCCGAGGCCAGGGTGACGGCCAGGATCTCCGGGCGCAGCCGGGAACCGTTGCAGACCGGGCACGCCACATCGCGCATGTACCCGTCGTAGTGCTCTTTCATCTGCTCGGACTCGGTGTTCTCCATGCGCCGCTGCAGGAACGGCATCACGCCTTCGAAATCGGCGTAATAGGAACGCTTGCGCCCGTAGCGGTTGGTGTAGGACACGTGCACCTGGTCGGAGCTGCCTTCCAGCACCGCCTTGCGGGCCTTCGCGGGCAGATCGCGCCACGGGGTGTCCATCGAGAAGCCGACCGCCTCGGCCAGCCCGGAGAGCAACCGGTTGAAGTACTCGGCGGTCTGCCCGCGCGACCACGGGGCGATCGCGCCGTCGGCCAGGCTCAGGTCGGGGTCGGGCACCACCAGTTCCGGATCGACTTCCTTGCGGATGCCGAGGCCGGTGCAGTCGGGGCAGGCGCCGTAGGGCGAGTTGAAGGAGAACGAACGGGGCTCGAGGTCCTCGATGTCGAGGGGGTGGCCGTTGGGGCAGGCCAGACGTTCGGAGAAGCGGCGCTCCCGGTCGTGGGCGTGCTCGTCGCGGTCGACGAAATCGAGCACCACGATGCCGTCGGCCAGGCGCAGCGCGGTCTCGATCGAGTCGGTGAGGCGCTGCTTGGAGGCGGCCTTGACCGAGAGGCGGTCGACGACCACCTCGACGTCGTGCTTCTCCTGCTTCTTCAGCTTCGGCGGATCGGTGAGCGGGTACACCACGCCGTCGACCCGCACGCGCGAGTAACCCTGGGTCTTGAGCTGGTCGAACAGGTCGACGAACTCGCCCTTGCGGGTGCGCACCACAGGCGCCAGCACCTGGAACTTGAGGCCGTCGTCCATCGCGAGCACCTGGTCGACGATCTGCTGCGGGCTCTGCTTTTCGATCAGCTCGTGGCAGACCGGGCAGTGCGGCGTGCCCGCGCGGGCATAGAGCAGGCGCAGGTAGTCGTAGACCTCGGTGATGGTGCCGACCGTGGACCGCGGGTTGCGGTTGGTCGACTTCTGGTCGATCGACACCGCGGGCGAGAGCCCCTCGATGAAGTCGACATCCGGCTTGTCCATCTGCCCGAGGAACTGACGCGCGTAGGCCGACAGCGATTCGACGTAGCGACGCTGTCCCTCGGCGAAGATCGTGTCGAACGCCAAGCTCGACTTCCCGGAACCGGACAGACCGGTGAACACGATCAGGCTGTCGCGCGGCAAATCCAGGTCTACACCTTTCAGGTTGTGTTCCCGAGCTCCGCGCACAGTGAGGCGTTCCGCCACCTGGTGAATCCCTTCTCCATCGTCATCCGCCGACCGGACATATTCCCCCGTCGCCAATGCTAGGCCGGGGGTCCGACAAGTTTCGGTCCGCAGGCGAGCGGCCCCGTCGACCCAGGGCTCTGCGCAGGGGGCGTGACATTTCTCGTTCGCCGACAGGCCCCACGACCGAGATACGCGGATTATGTTGGACCACAAGGGGGGATCGCTCGACATGATGAAGGAGCCGGCGTGCTCGAGGTGTTCCTGGTCGACGACCACGAGATCGTGCGGCGAGGGTTGATCGACCTGCTGGAAGGTGATCCAGAACTCACTGTGATCGGTCAGGCGGGCGGTGTCGCCGAGGCGATGGTGCGCATCCGCGAGGCCCGCCCTGATGTCGCGGTCCTCGACGTGCGGTTACCCGACGGCAACGGCATCGAGCTGTGCCGCAACCTGCTGGCCGAATTCGACGACCTGCACTGCCTGATCCTGACCTCGTTCTCCGACGAGCACGCCATGCTCGACGCCATCCTGGCCGGCGCCAGCGGGTATGTGGTGAAGAACATCGACGGGATGAAACTGGCCGACGCGATCAAGCAGGTGGGCGCGGGCCACTCGCTGCTCGATACCCGCGCCGCCGACGCCCTGCGCGCCCGGCTGCGCCGCAGCGCCGAACCCTCCGGGCCGCTGGCCGGGCTCACCGACCAGGAACGCCGGCTACTCGAACTGCTCGGCGAGGGTCTGACCAATCGGCAGATCGCCGCGCGCATGTTCCTCGCGGAGAAGACGGTCAAGAACTACGTCTCGCGACTGCTGGCGAAACTGGGTGTCGAACGCCGCACCCAGGCGGCCGTCCTGGCGACGAAACTCCGCGAGCCGTGACGGTTCAGGACGGAACGACGATGGTGAGGTTCCCGTCGTAGCGGCGGTAGAGCAGGTTGCCGCGGCCGGTGTGGCTGTCGGTGAAGAACAGGTAGGGCAGCCCGGCGGCGCACAGCGCGTCGGAGGCCTCGTCCTCGGCGAAGACGGGAGCCGCGTCCTGCACCACCCGGACCGGCATCGCGCTCGCGGTCAACGGCAGCTCGACCGAGGAGTCCGCCGCGGCGGTGAGCCGCTGCCTGGCCAGCGCGACGCCGTGCGGGTCGGCCCACGTGACGATGGCGTCCTCACCGGTATCGGCGTCGGTGAACAGGTAGGCGTCGTAGTCCATCGCGTCCAGCACGGTGCTGGCTTCCAGCGGCGTTCCGGTCATCAGGGCACAGTCCTTGCGACGGATGATCGGCCGCGTCTCGGTGATCTGGGCCAGCGGCCGACGGGCCGGGTCGGGCCACGCGCCGCGCGCTTCCTTGCCCGCGCGGCGGGCGAGCTGACGGTCGAGCCGTTCGGCGGCGAAGGTGACCGCGAAACCGCCGGGGCCGGTGACCTGGACACGGGTGAAGGTGTCGTTGGTACGGATATTGGCCTGCACCAGGGTCGGCTCGTCGTACCCCTGCGGCGCGGTGACGCGCACCCTGGCCGGACTGTCGAGATGATGCCTGCGCATCACGCGGGTGATGGCCCGAACAGCACGGGTGACGTCCTGGGCCGGCACTTCGCCACGCGTGGTCACGGCGAGCTCCGGGTCCGCGGCGGTCGTCCAGTGCTGGGTGCTCGACAACGAATTCATCATGTGCCCCACTTCTCGATCCCAATTCCCGGTGCCCAATGCCACCACTACCGCCGGTGCGAGTGAAGGGCCGAAAGTCCCCTCATTGCGGACTAGACTTTGCTTCGACTCACTCGAGGAGCTGCGAAGACGGGGTACTGCGATGGCGAACGACGGTCGGGGCGGCCGCTATTCGGCTGACCAGACGGTGTCGCGGCAGATGTTGCGCAGCCTGCTCGGCGAGGTCGCCGACCGGGTCGAAGTGATGATCGGTTCGCGCGATCGGATGGACGGCCTCGTCGAGGCCATGCTCACCGTCACCGCGGGTCTGGACCTGGACGAAACCCTGCGCACCATCGTGCGGACCGCGATGAGCCTGGTCGACGCCCGCTACGGCGCGCTGGCGGTCCGCGGCCACGATCAGCAGGTCGCGCAGTTCATCGACGAGGGCATGCCGGATCAGATCCGCGACCGGATCGCGCGATTACCCGCGGGCCACGGCGTACTCGGCGCGGTGTTCGCGCACAAGGCGCCGCTGCGGCTGGCCGATCTCACCCAGCACGAATCCTCGATCGGGTTTCCGGCGGGACATCCGCCGATGCACACGTTCCTCGGTGTGCCCGTACGCATTCGGGACGAGGTGTTCGGCAGTCTCTATCTGACCGAGAAGTCCGACGGTCAGCCGTTCACCGAGGAAGACGAAGTCCTGGTACTGGCGCTGGCGGCCGCCGCGGGCATCGCGGTCGACAACGCGCGACTCTACGAGCAGGCACGCACCAGGCAGGCGTGGATCGAGGCGACGCGCGATATCGCGACGGAATTCCTGGCCGGTACCGAATCCGATCGGGTGCTCGGTCATGTGGTCGATCACGCGCGCGGGCTCACCGGATCGCATCAGGCGTTTCTCGCCTCGGTGCCGGTGCCCGACGAATTGCCCGGCGAGATCAGCGAATTGGTGGTCACCCAGTGGACCGGCCCCGATGCGGGCCAGGACTGGCAGACCATCCCGATCGCGGGGACGGTGGTGGGCGACGCCTTCAGCAGACGCACACCGCTGCGCTTCGACGACGTGTCGCAGGTGACACTGGGCGTCGAGTTCCCCGTGGCCGAATTGCCCGGCGCCGGACCGGCTCTCGTGCTGCCGCTGTGCACCCCCGATGCCACCCTCGGCGTCCTGGTGACGTTCCGGCCGCCGGGTTTCGCGCCGTATTCCGACGAGATGCTCGAGCTGACGGCGGCCTTCTGCGATCAGGCCGCGCTGGCGGTGCGGCTGGCCGACGCGCAGCAGCGGATGCGCGAACTCGACCTCGTCGCCGACCGCGACCGGATCGCGCGCGACCTGCACGACCATGTGATCCAGCGCCTGTTCGCGATCGGCCTCACCGTGCAGGCGACCCTGCCCAAGGCAGTGGTTCCCGAAGTGCGGCAACGGCTTTCGACGGTGATCATGGATCTGCAAGAGGTGGTGCAGGAGATCCGCACCTCCATCTTCGATCTGCACGCCAGCGGCTCCGGTCACAGCGAAGGGCTGCAGCAGCGCCTCGAGGTGGCGATCCGGCGCCAGACCTCCGATATCGCCCTGCGCGCGACGATCCAGGTGTCGGGCCCGCTGTCGGTCCTCGATCCGCAGCTGGCCGACCATGCCGAGGCGGTGGTGCGCGAGGCGGTGAGCAACGCGGTGCGCCATTCCGGCGCCGACACCGTCGCCATCGTGATCGAGGTGGCCGACGATCTGGTGATCACGGTGTCCGACAACGGCTGGGGTATCCCGAACCACGTCATCCGCAGCGGGCTGCGCAATCTCGAGCAGCGCGCGCAGGAGGCGGGCGGGTATTTCGAGGTCGGTCCGGCGAAACGCCCCGACGCCGACGGCAACCACCCCGAGATGCCGGGCACACAGCTGCGCTGGGCGGTGCCCCTGCCCCAGGACGCGCCGACGACCGGCGGGTTCGCCCTCGCCGCCGGACCCGAGACGGGCGAGGATTGAGTCAGGCCGCGGCCAGGACCACGGCGGCGTTGTTGCCGCCCATTCCCATCGACAGTTTCAGCGTCGCGCCGTCGAGCAGCGGGGTCGGGCCGTTGAGCAGTCGCGGGTGCGCGGGCGCCACAGCCGGCGCCGACGCGACGATGCCGCGCTCGTAGGACAGGGAGATCGCGGCGACTTCGACCGCCGCGCAGGCGCCTTGACAGTGCCCGGTGAGCGGTTTGAGCGCGGCGATGGCGGGCCGGTCGTCGAAGACGGTGCGCAGCACGTCGCGTTCGGCGGCATCGCACTGCCTGGTCCCGGTGCCGTGCGCGTTGTAGTACGCCACGTCGCCGGCGTCGATCCCCGCGTCGGCCAGAGCGCGGCGGACGCAGGCGATGATCTGGGTGTGGCTGGGATCGACCGAGACGACATGGAAGGCGTCGTTGGTCATCGCGCCGCCGAGCAGCCGCGCATAGGGCCGCTCGACCGCGTCGGTGAGCAGCAGCGCCACCGACGCCTCGGCCATCGTGAAACCGAGGGTGCCCTCCTGAAAGGGCCTGCAGGCGGTGAACGGGTCGGCATCGGCGATCGCGGCACCCAGACCGACGAAATGTTCGAGCATGTCCGGGGTGGCCGACAGGTCGGTGGTGATGCACAACACATCGTCGACCAGACCCGCGTCACGCCACATCTTCGCCGTCAGCAGCGCGACAGTGCCCGAACTGCACGCCGCCGACACGTTCATCGCGGGCCCGTGGAAACCGAACTCCTGCATCACCACCGAAATGGGTGTCGACGGCAGCATCCGCAGATAGTCGCGTGAGCGCCGGTGGCCCTCGTCACGACGGTAGAAATCGCGCCAATCGGCGACATCGCCCAGGGTGAACGCGTGCACGAGGCCGACGGTGCGCCCCTCCCGGCGCCACCCGCGTTCCTGCGCGTCGGCGATCGCCTCGGCGGCCGCGGCGAACACGGCACGCCCGAACAGACCGGTTCCGTAGGCTGCGTCACCACCGTCGGGAATCAGCCCGACCCAGGCGTGCTGATCACGTCCGGGCCCGTAACCGGGGTACAAACGGGCTGCCGGTTTGCACCCCAACAATCCCTGCCACAGCGATTCCCGACCCCACCCGTAACCGGAGACAACACCCATGCCGGCGATCGACATAGAATCGAGGCGGTGGGTCATGCCGCCCGTGAGCACATCCAGTGTCACATCGCTCCTCGCGGATCTTCATGAAGGATCACCAGACTAGTCCGGTATGCCGTTCGCAGACCAGGCCGAGATCGGGGGTTTCGCAGTGGGAGAAGGAAGGACCGACGCGGCGAGCGCCGAGCAGCTCGCGCAGCGCTACCGGTCGCTGGTCGAACACACTCCCGATGCCATCTGTGTGCACGAGTCGGGGACGATCGTCTACGTCAATCCGGCGATGGTTCGCCTGCTCGGCGCCCGTTCGGTGGACGACCTGCTCGGCTTGTCGATCACCGACTTCGTCCATCCCGATTCCGTCGCGGCCATGCTCGACCGGATCGATCAGCTCACCGCCGAGGGATCGGCCTCGCCGCCCACCGACATGGATCTCGTCCGGGTGGACGGGCGCACGGTGCCGGTGCAGACCGTGTCGGTGCTCACGGTGTGGCAGGAGAAGCTCGCGTTCCAGGTGGTCGTGCACGATCTCACCGCCCAACGCGCGGCGGAGGCGTCGGCGCGGCAGGCGGAGGCGTATTTCACCACCGTGGTGTCGCAGCTGGAAGAAGGCGTGCTCGTCGTCGATCGGCGCGGTCGCCTCGAATCGATCAACCCCGCAGGCAAACGCATACTCGGCATCGCTGCGGAGGCCGAGCCGGTACTCGGACTGCACATCGACGAACTGCCCATGAAAATGCTCGACCGCGACGGCCGACCACTCGCGCCCGACCAGCATCCGATGGCGCGCACCCTCGCGACGGGAGAGGCGGTGACCCAGTTCATTTTCGGGGTCGAGCGCACCGACGGGCAGCTGGTATGGCTGTCGTGCAACTGCCGATTACTCAATCCGGACAGCCCGGAGTCGGCGGGGGTGTCCTCGTTCGCCGACATCACCGCGTTCCGGGCCAGCAAGCGCCAGCTCGAGTACCAGGCCACCCATGACGCGCTGACCGGGCTCGCGAATCGTTCCCTGATCCTGTCGCAGCTGTCCACGGCACTGGCCGACGACGGCGGCACGCTGATCACCACGGTGCTGTTCATCGACCTCGACGGCTTCAAAGCGATCAACGACACCCTCGGGCACGCCATCGGCGACACGGTGTTGCAGATCGTCGCCCAGCGGTTGCAACAGGCGTTGCGCACCGAAGACCTGGTCGGGCGGCTCGGGGGCGACGAATTCCTGGTGCTGCTGGCCGGTCATCCGCAGCGCGCCGACCTGCCCGCACTGGTGGAGCGCCTGCGCGTGAAGATGGCGGAACCGATCATCGCCAGCGGTCACCGTCTCGAGGTGAGCGCCTCGGTCGGCATCACCGAACTCGGCCCGCACGAACGGCGCACGCCCGAAGCCGTGCTGCACGACGCCGACCTGGCGATGTACCGCGACAAGCCGTCGGCCCATCGTGAGCTCGGTCTCGGTCAGAATCGACGCTCGAACAACACCCACGCCTCCTGACAGACTGGTCGGCGTGATCGTCGAACACGCGCTGTTACCCGTTCGCCCCGGCGCCGCCGCCGCTTTCGAAGCGGCCTTCGCGCAGGCGTATCCGATCATCGCGGGAATGCCCGGTTTCGGTGGGTTGTCGTTGTCGCGCTGTGTCGAGCGGCCCGACTGCTTCCTGTTGCTGGTGCGCTGGGAGCAGCTGGCCGACCACACAGTGGGATTCCGTGAGTCACCGGAATATCAGCGCTGGCGTGCGCTGTTGCACCACTTCTACGAGCCTTTTCCGGTGGTCGAACACTTCACGCCGATCCTCGGCGACGAAGTGTTCCCGGTCGCGGCGGCCCTGCCCGCGGACACGTAGACTCGACAACTCTGTTCTCAACGCGGTGACAAAGGAGTCCTGTTTTGCCCGACCGCCTCGCCGACGCCTCCCCGGCCGCGCACAACCGCGAGATCGAACAGGAGCAGCAGTACCTCTCGGTGCTCTACGACCGGCTCGACGGCATGCGCGACTACGCGCAGAACCGGCTCAAGACTGTGCTCCTCGAATCCGGTGGCACACCGCAGGCGCGCAGTGAGCGCGAGTCCTTCACCCAGCTCTACAACGAGGACCTGTCCAAATACGACGCCGCCGAGCACGGTCTGTGCTTCGGCCGGATCGATCTGGAAGGCACCGAGGACGCGGCGCGCTACATCGGCAGGCTCGGCATCCTCGACGAGGACAACGACTACGAGCCGCTGCTGCTCGACTGGCGCGCTCCGCTGGCCCGCCCGTTCTACCTGGCCACCACCGCCAATCCCGAGAACGTCACCCGGCGCAGGCACATCCGCTCGCGCAACCGCGCGGTGACCGCGATCAACGACGAGTACCTCGATCTCGATGCCGCCGAGCGCGACGGTGTGGTCGGCACCGACGACGGCGTCGGTGGTGAGAGCGCGCTGCTGTCGGCACTCAACGCCGCCCGCACCGGGCACATGAACGACATCGTCGAGACGATCCAGAGCGAGCAGGACGCGATCATCCGCTCCGAGCACAAGAGCGTGCTCGTCGTGCAGGGCGGGCCGGGCACCGGCAAGACCGCCGTCGCGCTGCATCGCGCGGCCTTCCTGCTCTACACCTATCGGCAGCAGCTGGCCAAGAGCGGCGTGCTGATCATCGGCCCGAACGCCACCTTCCTCGACTACATCGGCCAGGTGCTGCCCTCGCTCGGCGAGACCGGCGTGCTGCTGTCGACCATCGGCGACCTGTACCCGGGGGTGAAGGCGGTGCGCGAGGATTCGCTGCGCGCCGGGGAGATCAAGGGTTCCCTCGACATGCTCGAGGTGCTCAAGCAGGCGGTGCGCGACCGTCAGGAAGTGCCGTCGGAGCCGGTGCGCCTGGCGTTCGACGGCTACCCGGTGACGCTGGACCGCAAGATCGCGACCAGGGCGCGTGGGCGGGCCCGCTCCTCGCGCCGCCCGCACAACCTGGCCAGGCCGATCTTCGCGTCGTCGGTGATCGACGCGCTCACCGACCAGCTCGCCGCCACGATGGGCGCCGACCTGTCCGGCGGCACGAGCCTGCTCAGCTCCGCCGACCTCAGCGAGATCGGCGACGAGATGCGCGCCGACCCGCACGTGCAGGCCGCGATCAGCGCGCTGTGGCCGGTGCTCTCGCCCCAGGAAGTGCTCGCCGACCTGCTCGCCGACCCGGCGCGTCTCGACCGCGCCGCCAAGACGTTGAGCCCCGAGGACCGCGCCGAGCTGGTGCGCTCCGACGACGGCACCTTCGGCGCGGCCGACGCCCCGCTGCTCGACGAGCTGGCCGAGCTGCTCGGGGTCGACGACACCGAGGAACGCGAACGCTCGCGTCGCCGGTGGCGAGCCCAGATCGAGGAGGCCCAGGACGCCCTCGACATCCTCACCGGTTCCGCCCCGCAGGACATCGAGGACGAACTCGATCCCGAGATCCTGATGGCCTACGACCTGATCGACGCCTCCCAGCTGGCCCAGCGCCAGGAATTCGGCAACCGCCAGACCACCGCCGAACGCGCCGCGGGCGACCGGACCTGGACCTACGGGCACGTGATCGTCGACGAGGCACAGGAGCTTTCGGAAATGGCGTGGCGCATGGTGATGCGGCGCATCCCGAATCGCTGGATCACCGTCGTCGGCGACGTCGCCCAGACCGGCGATCCGGCCGGCGCGTCGTCCTGGCAGCGGGTGCTGGAACCGTATGTGGCACAGCGCTGGAAGCTCACCGAGCTCACGGTGAACTACCGCACTCCCGCCGAGATCATGGCGGTCGCGGCCGATGTGCTCGCCGAGATCGACCCGGGTACCAAGGTGCCGCGTTCGGTGCGCGAGACCGGCAATCCCCCACGCGCCTACCGGGTGTTGCCTGCCGACGTCGCGGGCGAGGTGGCGCGGTTGCTCGAGGTCGAGCACGGTCCGGGTACCTCCGCGGTCCTCGCTCCCGCGGCCCTGGTACCCGAATTATCCTCGCTGGCAGGTGAATCCGTTCAGGTCCTCACCGTGCACGACGCGAAGGGCCTCGAGTTCGACCGGGTGTACCTGGTGGAGCCACAGGCGATCCTGGACGAGTCCCCCCGCGGACTCAACGACCTGTACGTCGCGCTGACCCGCGCGACCCAGCGACTGGCCGTGGTGCACACCGAGGACCTCCCCGAGGTGCTGTCCGCGCTCGAACCGGCCTGAGACACAACGAAGGCCCCTGACCGCAGTCGGTCAGGGGCCTTCCTCGTCGAACTAGCGGACGGTGTGCACGATCAGCACGTCCGAACGGGACTTGCGGGCCACGTCCGAGGGGACGGAGCCGAGCAGGCGACCGGTGAGGGTGTTGAGGCCTCGGTTGCCGACGACGAGCAGGTCGGCGTCCACTTCGTTGACGAGGTCGAGCAGCGAATCGACCGGCTCGCCGACGATCGCGCGGTCGACGATGTTCTTCGCACCGGCGGCCAGCGCCTTCTCCCGGGCGACGTGCAGGATCTCGTTGGTCGGGGCCGAGCCACGGACCTGGTAGGCCTCGTCCTTGAGCACATCGGCGGCAGCGGCGACGTCGCGGTCGTCGGTCGGGAAGTAGGCGCAGGCCAGCACGAGAGTTGCCTCAGCGTCCCCGGCGAGCGCCGCGGCCTTCTCCACCGCCACGTACGACGAATCCGAGCCATCAGTACCGACGACAATGGTCCGGTAGGCGGTCATCTCTCCTCCAACTTGGTCGGTGCCAGCACCGAACCACTCGGGAATCGAGCGTCAGCGCGGCAATTGGCTCGACCCTAACGCCAAATCAGGCCGATTTATCAGAAATCGCAACAGATCACACCGGGAGTGTTGGCGCCCCTGCCCGATGTCACGGTGGCCTTCGCAACAATCGAGAAGATTCACCTGCGGCAACAAGACCGCAGTTCGAAGAAATTGTGGCCTATCACAACACGATCAACGACGTAGTGCGGCTGGGACTTTGATCACATCAACCGGAGAAACTGGGGAACCCGCAGGCCGCGCTTCCGGTGCCGGTATTCGCCGCCACGGTCACCGTGGCGGGGGTGATCCACCAGCTGTTGAGATAGCTGTCGACTTTCGCCGTCAACTGGTGCGAGCCGGCGGCGGCGGGACGCCAGGAGGTCTTGGTCTCGCCGATCGCCGGGATCGCGACCGTGTCGATCACGTCACCGTTGTCGTAGAAGGTCACCGGTGCGCCGGCGTGGCCCGAGCTGTAGCCGACGACGTTGACCGCGACCACCGTGTAGGAACAGCCGACCTTCGGATCGGCACTCGATACGCTGACCCGCTGGCCATCCGAGATGTCCGCGTGCGCGCCCGGCGCGAGCAGAGCCGTGGCGGCCAGCGCGGTCGCGAGGGCGGCGCCGAGACGGGCGGTCCGATCGAATGATGTTGTCACTGTTGATGTCCTGACTTCTCCACGCAGCAACGGCCGCTGCGAATGCGGTGACACTATCGACGAACACCGCTGTTCCAAGGTGGAACGCTAATATTTCAGACCCCCTACTTCTCGGGTCTGGACGCACCCGGTCAGCGCGCCGTGGGGACAGCGCTCACCGCCTGTGCGCTGCGCGCGTATTCCGTCGGCGACATCCCGATCTCGGCGGTGAATTCGCGGCTGAAATGCGCCTGGTCGAAATAGCCGAGCTGGGCCGCGAGTACCGCGAGATCAGGGCGGCCGTGCGCGAGCAGATCGGCGGCGTCCTGCAATCTGAACCGGCACAGCACCCACTTCGGGCCTGCCCCGACATAGCGGCGGAACAGGCGTTGCAGGGTGCGGATCGGAACGGCGAAACGATCGGTGACCTGGTCGACCCTGGTCAGCTCCGGATCGTTCGCCATGGCGGTGACGATGCGGGTCACCAGCGCGTAGTGCGGATCGTCGGTGCGACCACGGCCCGCGAAGAACTCCTCGACGATGTCGCGGCGGCGCTCGTCGGACTGTTCGGCCAGCACTCGGTCGGCCAGGCCCGCGGCCTCCGGCAACACCGCACACAGCGGGGCCGAATCATCGCGCAGCGCGCCGACATCCATGCCGGTGAAGGCACCGAATCCGCCGGGGGCGAACCGGATGCCGAAGGTCTCGCCTTCCCCGGCGAGCTCGCGCACGTACTTCGTCGTGCACACCCCGGTGACGAAGCCGCCGGTGCGGATGGTGCTGCGTTCGAAGGTGACGTTCACACACGGGAACGACAGCACCTGCGCCGAATAGCTGGGCCGGCCGCGCAGATCCCACCGCACCACCCAGTACCGGTCCGCGAACTCGGCCAGCGCGGGCCCGACCCCCAGCCGGTTCAGCGACCGGTGTCTCGCCTGCTCCTCCGGGTGCAGGATTCCTTTCACATCACCGGGATCCGGCGCCGCCGTCATCATCGGCCGATCTGTCGCGTTCTTACAAGACGGGCCGTCGGCCGCGGAGCAGGATCGTAGTCATGACCAATCCCGTTGCGCCCATTCCGGAGGGCTACCACTCCATCACCTGTTTCCTGGCCGTGCCGGACGGAAACGCGGCCATCGACTTCTACACCGCGGTCTTCGAGGCGAAGGTGCTCAGCCGCGCCGATCTGCCCGACGGCCAGCCCGCGCACGCCGAACTGCTCATCGGGGATTCCACCCTGCAGCTCGGAATGCCCATCCCCGACAACAATGTCCGCGCCCCCGAGGACTGGGTGCACACCTCGGTGGTGCACTACTGCCCCGACGTGGACGCGGTGATCGCCCGCGCGCTCTCCCACGGTGCCCGCAGCGCCGAGGAGCCGCAGACCTTCGTCACCGGAGATCGCTTCGGCGTGGTGATCGACCCCTTCGGCCACCGCTGGGCGGTGATCACCCGCGTCGAGGACGTCTCGAAGGAGGAGGCCGACCGCCGCGTCGCCGCGTGGATGGCCGAGCAGGCGTAGCGCCTCGCCGGGCCGGGTCCGCAGCGGCCTCGCCTCCGAGCAGCACCCGCGCGATCGGTCGCGCGACTCGGGGGCGGGGTCGCCCGGGGACCGTGGCGCCGGCATGGTCAAGAAATCCCCGCGGCGTCCATCCCGCGCAGCTCCTTCTTCAGGTCGGCGATCTCGTCACGCAACCGGCCCGCCAGCTCGAACTGCAATTCGCGGGCCGCGTTCATCATCTGCGCGGTGAGTTCGGTGACCAGGGCGGCCAATTCGGCACGTGGCATCGACTTCACATCGCGTTCGGCGTAGATACCCGAGCTGGCCCGGCCCGGTTCGCCCTGGGCGCGCCTGCCACGGCTGGCATTGCGGCCCGATCCGCCGACGGCCACCTCGTCCTCGGCCTCGGTGTACACCTGATCCAGGATGTCGGCGATCTTCTTGCGCAGCGGCTGCGGGTCGAGGCCGTTCTCGGTGTTGTAGGCGATCTGCTTGGCACGGCGACGGTCGGTCTCCTCGATGGCGTGCTGCATCGAGTCGGTGATCTTGTCCGCGTACATGTGCACTTCGCCGGACACGTTGCGCGCCGCGCGGCCGATGGTCTGGATGAGGCTGGTGCTCGACCGCAGGAAGCCTTCCTTGTCGGCGTCGAGGATCGCGACCAGCGAGACCTCGGGCAGGTCGAGGCCCTCACGCAGCAGGTTGATGCCGACGAGCACGTCGTATTCGCCCAGGCGTAGCTGTCGGAGCAGTTCGACGCGCCGCAGCGTGTCGATCTCGGAGTGCAGGTAGCGGACCTTCACACCGAGACCGAGCAGGTAGTCGGTGAGGTCTTCGGACATCTTCTTGGTGAGTGTGGTGACCAGAACCCGCTCGTCGCGCTCCGACCGCTCACGGATCTCGTGCACCAGGTCGTCGATCTGCCCCTTGGTGGGCTTGACCACGACCTTCGGATCGACCAGGCCGGTCGGGCGGATGACCTGCTCGACCACCTCACCACCGACCTGACCCAGCTCGTAGTTGCCCGGTGTCGCCGACAGATACACCGCCTGGCCGATTCGACCGGCGAACTCCTCCCAGGTCAGCGGCCGGTTGTCGACCGCCGACGGCAACCGGAAACCGAAATCTACGAGGTTGCGCTTACGCGACATGTCACCTTCGAACATGCCGCCGATCTGCGGCACCGTGACGTGCGATTCGTCGATCACGAGCAGGAAGTCGTCGGGGAAGTAGTCGAGCAGCGTCGCAGGCGCCGAACCCGCCGGGCGCCCGTCGATGTGGCGCGAGTAGTTCTCGATGCCCGAGCAGAAGCCGACCTGACGGATCATCTCCAGGTCGTATTCGGTGCGCATGCGCAACCGCTGAGCCTCGAGCAATTTGCCCTGACGTTCCAATTCCTCGAGCCGCGCGGCCAATTCGGCCTCGATGTCGCCGACCGCGCGCTCCATCCGCTCCGGACCGGCCACGTAGTGGGTGGCCGGGAAGATGCGCGCCGAATCGACCTGGCGCACCACGTCACCGGTGAGCGGGTGCAGGTAGTAGAGCGCCTCGATCTCGTCACCGAAGAACTCGATGCGGATCGCCAGCTCCTCATAGGACGGGATGATCTCCACGGTGTCGCCGCGCACCCGGAAGGAACCCCGGGTGAACGACATGTCATTGCGGGTGTACTGCACGTCGACGAGCAGCCGCAGCAACGCGTCGCGGTCGATCTCGCCGCCGACCTCGAGCTGCACCGACCGGTCCAGATACGACTGCGGGGTGCCGAGACCGTAGATGCACGACACCGAGGCGACCACCACGACATCGCGACGCGAGAGCAGACTCGAGGTCGCCGAGTGCCGCAGCCGCTCGACGTCGTCGTTGATCGAGCTGTCCTTCTCGATGTAGGTATCGGTCTGGGCGATGTACGCCTCGGGTTGGTAGTAGTCGTAGTACGAGACGAAGTACTCGACCGCGTTGTTGGGCAGCATCTCGCGCAGCTCGTTGGCCAGCTGCGCGGCCAGGGTCTTGTTCGGTGCCATCACCAGCGTGGGGCGCTGCAACTTCTCGATCAGCCAGGCGGTGGTCGCCGATTTACCGGTACCGGTGGCGCCGAGCAGGACGACGTCCTTCTCCCCCGCGTTCACCCGGCGCTCGAGCTCGGCGATGGCCGCGGGCTGGTCGCCGGCGGGCGAGTACTCGCTGACCACCTCGAATCGAGCACCCGAGCGCTCGATCGTGCCGACGGGGCGGTGTTCGGAATGGGCGATCGGGTGACCCCGCTCTTCGTACCCTTCCGTCGGGATCTCGGTTGCGAATGCCATGGATCCAGCTTAGGCGCGACCACTGACACGTTTGCGCTCCAAGCGAGCCGCCGCCCGTCCGCCACACCCCGCGCCGCGCCGAGCGCCGCCGGTCGGGTCGTGGTCGTTCTGGTGAACTTCTGCTCATCGATGCCGTCGCGGCACTGCGCGACTGTGACGACAGCCACCGGCAAGCAAACCGTCGGCGACCCCCATTTCGCCTGGTCGGGGCGACCGCCCACGAACGCGGCGAATGACCGGCACTTCGCGCGATGTCCGAAAAGTCCCTTGCGCCAAGGATATTCGACGATCGAGGCGCCGAATCGACCACGCCACAACTCCCGATGCGGGCGTACCCTGAGTTGATCATCGGACGTGGTGAAGGACAAGGCCATGAGCGTTCTACTTCCCCTGCTCGTCGCGGCTCCCGCGGTAACCGGATTCGCCGGCTATTTCGCCAGAGAGATACGCGGCCCGCTAACACCGACCACCGTCTCCACGACCGTCGCCCCCTCTGCCAGACCCCGGGTCGAATACTTCGACCTGGCCGAGCTGACCAGCACCGACGCCAAGGGCTACATCCGCCCGGTCGACCGGTACGAAGTGCAGCCGTGGGGCATCTACCTGGCCCGCATCCTCGACCGGCCGCACGGTCGCTACGAGGAGTCGTGGATGCTGCCCGGCCAGGCCATTCGCGCCACCATCAGCCACGACCGGCCCGGCCATCACCGCAGCCACGACTACGTGCTCGACATCATCGAGTGCGTCCAGGTCGGGCCGAAACGGTGGCGGGCCACCGACTACTTCCTCGACATCGCGGTGCGGCGCGGCCGGTCCTCGACGCTGTCCGGGTCCAGCGAGCTGCTCGCCGCGCACGCCGCGGGCCATGTCGGCACCGAGCACGCCGACCGGGCGTTCGAGCGTGCCGCGCACGCGCTCGACGGGCTGGCGGCCAACGACCACGATGTCGAGCAATGGTTGCGGTCGCAGGAGATCACCCTGACCTGGATGTGACCGGCGACCGGGCGCGGGTCGGCACGCGCCGGTAGATTCTGCGCTCATGACGCAGGCATCCACCGTGCACGTGCATCCACCCAAGGTCGAGTACTTCGACGTCGCGGCCGGAACGAACACCGATCCCAAAGGTTTCGTCCGGCCGGTGGAGATCTATCGGGTGGAACCGTGGGGCCTGTACATGGGTCGCCACTCCGATCACGCGCACTTCCACTACCTGGAATCGTGGGTGCTGCCGGAGCTGTCGCTGCGGGCGTCGAAGCTGCACTACAACCCCGGCGTCGAGCAGTGGCAGGACATCTATGTCGATGTGGGCGCGTTCACCAGGGAGTCGCCGACGCTGTGGCGCTCGGTCGACCACTACCTCGACGTACTGGTCCGCACTCGGCGTGATGTCCGGCTCGTCGACGTCGACGAGCTGCTGGCCGCGCACACCGACGGCCTGCTGGACGCCGCGCAGTGTCAGGCGGCGATCGAACACGCCACCGCGGCGATCGACGGGATCGCCGCGCACGGCTATTCACTCGAGGAGTGGCTGAGCACCTTCGGGATGACGCTGACCTGGCGCCGAAACGACGAACCGCCCGGACCTCGGTAGGCGGGTCCGGGCGGTGCGGGGAGTCGGTATCAGCCGGCCGACAGGCTCGGGAACAGATCCGCGAGGCCACCGCCGCACGACGCGCTTCCGGTGCTGCCCGCCGCACCCACAGTGACGGTGATCGAGTCGCTGATCAGCAGCTGACGCGCTTCGAGCTTGTGCTGGCCCGCCGTGGTCGGCTTCCAGGTGATGCTCACGGTGCCCGAGAGCAGCGACGGCGACACCGGGCTGCCCGGAATATCCACGCCGTTGTCGGTGAACTTCACCGAGGTCAGCCGGTCGACCTCAACGCTGGCGGTCAACTTGTAGCTGCAACCGACCTTGTGGTCGGTTCCGGCCACGCCGAGATTGCCGACCCAGGCCGAGGCCTGCGGAGCGGCCAGCACGAGGCTGGCGGCGACGGCGCCGAGTGCGGTGATGCCGAAGCCCGCACGGCCGAACTGACGGTGATGTGTTGTCATACGCGCTACAACTTCCCTGTGAATCGAGTCACCCTGTAGTGACTTCGCACAATTTACACAGCGCGCGACAGCGTGCGGACAGTTTCCGAAACATTGACGTTTAACAGATTGGTACGCGGTTCACGCGCGAGCGGTGGCCCACTCGGTGACCACCGGATAGACCGCGTCGAACCACGGTTCCTTCACCACGTAGTAGGCGTCACCCGCCGCGTCGCCGGTCAGATCCGCCGCCGCGAGCTCGGCTCCGCGCTTGACCGCCAGGTACTCCGACCGCGCGCTCTCGTTCGCGCGCAACCAGTCACGCAGATCGAGCGCGAACCGCTGGCCGAGCGAATCCCGCACGCGCAGATGGATATTGGCCGGCCTTCCCGGATCGGCGTTGCCGTGCAGACGCTTTCCCCACCGGGCGAAGTCGGTCCCCTCGGGATCGCCGTGACTCGGTTTCGGATTGTCGTGCGTCACCTGGGGAGCGAGCGGGAACCCGGCGGCCGTCAAGGCATCCGTCAGCGATTCGGCCGTGGCCATGTCGGCCACCGTCACCTGGATGTCGATGATGTCCTTGGCGGGGAGTCCGTGCACCGCGGTGGATCCGACGTGATCGATGCGCACCGCCGACGCACCGCAGGCCAGGTGCAGCCGGGCGATGATCCTGCGCGCCTGCATATCCCATTCCGGGTCGGTGACGAGAACATAGCCGGCTCGCGCCCGGACGCCCTCGCGCTGATTGCGCTCGAACGGCACCAGCCGCCGCGTCCACAGGTCACGGACCTGCGCCTCGACCACCTCCGGCGCACCGTTGTTGTCGAGCCACACATCGGCGACCGCGCGGCGCTGGTCGTCGGTGGCCTGGGCCGCGATCCTGACTCGCGCGTCGGCTTCGGCCACGCCGCGGTGTTCGACCAGCCTGCGCAGCCTGGTCTCCTCCTCGGCCCCCACCACCACGACGAGCTGCATCAGCGGCGCGAGCCCATTCTCGACCAGGAGCGGAATATCCTGCACCACAACGGCATCGGTGGCCGCCTCGCCGATCAGATCCGCGGTGCGGGCGCCGACCAGCGGATGGGTGATGGCGTTGAGCTTGCCCCGCGACACATCGTCGGCGAAGGCGACCGCGGCCAGCGCGGGCCGGTCCAGGCTGCCGTCGGGGCTCAGAATGCCCTCACCGAACTCCTCGACCAGCGCGGCTAGACCCGGCGTCCCGGGGGCGACGACCTCGCGGGCGATCGCATCGGAGTCGATGAGCACCGCCCCGAGTTCGACCAGCGTCCGCGCCACTGTGGATTTACCCGCTCCCATGCCTCCGGTGAGGCCGATCCGCAACATGGGCCCAGTCTCGCATCCCCGCCGCCGCGCCGTGGCACCTGCTCCGACACGCCCATGCCCGGAGCGGCGGAAGATCCCGGGCCGGGCGCGTCGCGTGGATTAATCTTCCGCGCAGGCGAGAAGGCCGCACGACTACCGGAGGATGATCATGAGTACCAGGAACCACCGGGCGGCTCGCCACCGCCTCGGTATGCCGGGCGGTGTGCACTGCATCGAATTCCCGCCTGTCGCAGCGACTCTCGCCGAGTACCGGCGCTCCTGGTTCAGTACCTTGCTCTCCCCCGCCAGACACAGCTTCGCCGCGATGCGCAAACGCCCGAGCATGGCCACCGGATACTGGTCGCCCGCCGCCGCGAGCTGACAGTGGGCCCGGCGCGATGCCGAGCCCACCCCCGGCTCAGACGCCGACGAGACCGCTCGGCGCGCGCCGCGCCCCCGGCTGCTGCGCCGGCATCGCATTCGGCGGCACCGGGTACGGCACACCCTGTCCGAGAGTGCCCGCCGCGATATTCGGACCGCACTGCGCGATCGCCGCGTCGGCCTTGGGGCGGGGGTCGGGCAGCACCGGTTTCGCGGCATCAGGCGCCGCGGCAAAGTCGAACGTGGACGTCATATCGCCGGTGACGCTGCGTCGCCACGCGGTCAGATTCGGCACATCGACGCCGAATCTGGTTTCCAGCAACCGCAATTGGGACGTGTGGTCGAAGGTCTGCGAGGCGACCAACCCACCGCGGCTGTACGGCGAGATCACCATGCACGGCACCCGGTAACCCAGTCCGATCGGGCCGGTGATCCCGCCCGCGGCGGGCACCCGATCCAGTGGCACCGTCAGGAATTCGCCCGCGGTGCCGGGCGGCGGGGTCGGCGGCGTGACGTGGTCGAAGAAGCCGCCGTTCTCGTCGTAGCTGATGATCAGCGCCGTCTTCTCCCACACCGCCGGATTCGAGGTGAGGATATCGAGGAGCTGC
Organism: Nocardia sp. NPDC056541; assembly: GCF_042794235.1. Classification (NCBI taxonomy): domain Bacteria; kingdom Bacillati; phylum Actinomycetota; class Actinomycetes; order Mycobacteriales; family Nocardiaceae; genus Nocardia; species Nocardia sp. NPDC056541. Next base: position 31,124 of record NZ_JBHTUD010000017.1, on the reverse strand, counting down.
ACTATGCCGAGCGCACCGAAAGCCGCGGGCAGCGCGGGGTGTTCGCAGTGCAGCAGCGACGGCACCACCCAGGACACCGCGGGCAACGTGTTGTTGGCGACGTCGGCCTGGAAGTCGTTCGGGTAGGTCGGTGCGATACCGCGTCGTGCCAGTTCGGAATTCGGGTCGGCGGCCTGGGTGAAGCAGCCCATCATGCCGTCCAGGATCATCGACGAGGCCGGGCCGACATCGCGATTGCTGTAGATCTTCCACGGCACCCCGCCCTCGGACAGGTTCTCCGGGTAGGTACGCCAGCTGTAGACGTTCTTCGGAAGCAGGGTCGGCGTCTCCACCAGCGGACCGCCCGCCAGACCGTCGGGGTCGATGCTCGCGCTCATCCAGTACAGCCGGTTGGGGTCGGTGGGGCCGAGCACCGAGCAGTGGTAGTTGTCGCACAGCGTGAACGCCTGCGCGAGCTCGGTGTGGATCGGAATGTCTTCCGGCAGGTAGTAACCCATCGCCGCGGGCGCGTTCGCCGGCCCGACCGAGGCCACCGACATCGGCATCCAGCCGTCGTTGCGGCCGTTGTTGAATGCCTTGTGCATGCCCGGCCAGGTGTGGTCGGGGTCGTTGATGCACTCCCCGTCCAGTGTGGCGCCGCGGGTGGTGTCGAGCCGGAACGGTTCGACGAAACCGTCTGCGGTGGGCCCGATTCCGGGCGACCACCCGTACTGACGCCACGACGCGGAGGATTCGCCGAACCCACGCACCCCCGACAGGGTGCCGAAATAGTGGTCGAAGGACCGGTTTTCCTGCATGAGCAAGACGAAGTGCTCGATATCGCCGAGCCCGCCCATCCCCACCGGATCGGCGGCGAAAGCTCGGTCGATAATCGGATTCGCCCAGGTGGCAAGCGTTCCCACCGCACCGGCGGCCATCGCTTTCGCGAGGAACTGTCGCCGGTTGAGGCCGGCGAAGGGACCAGAACTCATCGGAGTGGAGCACCTTTCCCGTAGGGGATGGAGCAATCGCGCACACGCTACACCCACCGGAAAAGGCCGAAGGCCCCGGTCCGTATGGACCAGGGCCTTCGGTAGTGCAAAGGGTGATTCAGCCGTTACCGGTGAATCAGGCGTTGCCGCTGAGCTTCTCCCGCAGAGCCGCGAGCTGGGCATCGCTGGCCAGCGAGCCGCCCGTGGACTCGGCCGGACCGGAGGTGGACGCAGCCGCGCTGCCACCGGTCTCGGAGGAGTAGTTGCCCGCGACGGGACCACCAGCGGCGGCCTCGGCGGCAGCGTCGGCTGCCATCTTCTCCATCTGGGCAGTGTGCATCTTGTGGCGACGCTCGGCCTCGGCGTAGCGGCCTTCCCACTCTTCACGCTGCTTGTCGAACCCGTCGAGCCACTCGTTGGTGTCGGGGTCGAAGCCTTCGGGGAAGATGTAGTTGCCCGCATCGTCGTAGCTGTCGGCCATGCCGTACTTCGACGGGTCGAACTCGGCGTTGTAGTCCTCGTTCGCCTGCTTCAGCGACAGCGAGATACGACGACGCTCGAGGTCGATGTCGATGACCTTGACCATGGCGTCGTCGCCGACGGCCACAACCTGGTCCGGGACCTCGACGTGGCGCTCGGCCAGCTCGGAGATGTGGACCAGGCCCTCGATGCCCTCTTCGACGCGCACGAAGGCGCCGAAGGGAACCAGCTTGGTGACCTTGCCGGGCACGATCTGGCCGATGGCGTGGGTCCGGGCGAACTGACGCCACGGGTCTTCCTGAGTCGCCTTGAGCGACAGGGAGACGCGCTCGCGGTCCAGGTCGACGTCGAGAACCTCGACGGTGACCTCGTTGCCGACCTCGACAACCTCGGACGGGTGGTCGATGTGCTTCCAGGACAGCTCGGAGACGTGCACCAGGCCGTCGACGCCACCCAGGTCCACGAAGGCACCGAAGTTGACGATGGAGGACACGACGCCCTTGCGGACCTGGCCCTTCTGGAGCTGGTGCAGGAATTCGCTGCGGACCTCGGACTGGGTCTGCTCGAGCCAGGCGCGACGCGACAGAACCACGTTGTTGCGGTTCTTGTCGAGCTCGATGATCTTGGCCTCGATCTCCTTGCCGACGTACGGCTGGAGGTCGCGGACACGACGCATCTCGACGAGCGAGGCGGGCAGGAAGCCACGGAGACCGATGTCGAGGATCAGGCCGCCCTTGACGACCTCGATGACGGTGCCCTTGACGGCCTCGTCCTTCTCCTTGAGCTCCTCGATCGTGCCCCACGCGCGCTCGTACTGCGCCCGCTTCTTCGACAGGATCAGGCGGCCTTCCTTGTCCTCCTTCGTGAGGACCAGGGCCTCGACCGCGTCGCCCACGGAAACGACCTCGTTCGGGTCGACGTCGTGCTTGATGGAGAGCTCGCGGGAGGGGATGACGCCTTCGGTCTTGTAACCGATGTCCAGCAGGACCTCGTCACGATCGACCTTGACGATGGTGCCTTCGACGATGTCACCATCGTTGAAGTACTTGATCGTTGCGTCGATGGCGGCCAGGAAATCCTCGGCGGAGCCAATGTCGTTAATGGCTACCTGCGGCGAGGTGACGGTGGTGGGCATATGTGGGTTTGCTCCGGACGGATTGTGGTCGGTTGCGGACATTGGATCTTTCGGTACGCTGCGAGATCACCGCGACGACGCGACGAAGGGATACCGGTAAAGTATCGCACGGACCGTCGCACTTGCCGCTGATCAAATTCAGCGTCCCTCTACAGCGTGCATCAGCCTACGCGACCCGCGCCGAGCCGGGCAAACCACCCCCCGCACCACGCCGATACCCTGTTGGCCGTGTCCGACGACGAACGCCACGCGCAGGCCAACGCGCTGCTGGGTACCTCAGCAACCACCCGAACCAAGATCGATTCGCGCGACAGCGAGCGCGCGAATCGCCGCTGGTGGGACGCCGACGCCGAGCAGTACCACCAGACCCACGCCGACTTCCTCGGCGTCGACTCCCCGGGCGGCGAGTTCGTGTGGTGCCCGGAGGGCCTGCACGAGGGCGACATGGGTTTCCTCGGCGACGTGACCGGCAAGACGATCTTGGAGATCGGCTGCGGGTCGGCGCCGTGCTCGCGGTGGCTGGCCGGGCACGGCGCGTTCCCGGTCGGGCTCGATGTGTCGAAGGGGATGCTGGAGCGTGGCGTGGCCGCGATGGATCAGGGCGGACCGCGCGTGCCCCTGGTTCAGGCGGGTGCCGAGGCGCTGCCCTTTACCGACGCGTCGTTCGATCTGGCCTGCTCGGCGTTCGGCGGGGTGCCGTTCGTCGCCGATTCGGCGCTGGTGATGCGCGAGGTGGCTCGGGTGTTGCGCCCGGGCGGGCGCTGGGTGTTCTCGGTGAACCATCCGATGCGCTGGATCTTCCCCGACGATCCGGGCGAAGCGGGTCTGACCGCCACGATCCCGTATTTCGACCGCACTCCTTATGTAGAGGTGGACGGCGACGGTGTGCCGACCTATGTCGAGCACCACCGCACGATCGGTGACCGGGTCCGCGAGATCGTCGGCGCCGGTCTGCACCTGGTGGACATCGTGGAACCGGATTGGCCGGAATGGCTCGACCGCGAATGGGGTCAGTGGTCGCCGCTGCGCGGGCAGATCTTCCCCGGGACCGCCATCTTCATCGCCGAGAAGCCCTAGAACTCGGGCAGCGCGGCGAACGAGGGGTCCACGCGCACGTTCGGCACGGTGTCGGCGACCCAGCGGCGTGCCCTGGTCAGCGCGTGATCGGGGAATTCGACATCGAAGCGGACGTCATCGGACAGCAGATAGGGCAACCGGCCGCGCAGACCGGGCGCGTACGGGTGGGGCGGGCACATCTCGTCGCGCCGAACCTGCCGGCCGATCAAGGTCTCGCGCGCACCGGGCACCCCGGTCTCGGGGCAGATCACCTGGAACACCGCCGAGCACCGGTCCTTGGGCACCACGATCGACGCCGCGAAAACCAGCTCACCGTGCGGGCCCGGCAGTTGGGTCTTCTCCACCCGTAGCAGGGCGGGCAACTGGTCCACCCACACCACGAAGGCCTCGATCAGGCAGCCGGTTCGGGCGTGGTGCTCGGCCAGCCGCCTGCGCAGCCGTTTCAGGTCGTGCAGGCGGGCGGGCAGGTCGGGCGTGCCGTTGACATAGGTCAACGCGACGACGTCACGAGTGGCCGGATTCCCCCAGGTCGTGTCGTCCAACTGTTGCATTCCAGGAATGTCGAACGAGATGGGCACCGGATCAATTTACCGGCGGATTCGAGTTCGGTTGTCCCCGTGGGGCGCCCGGCGCGTCGATCAGGCCGAAATTTGCTCGTCGACCACGTCGACGAGCCAGGCTTCGTGACTGATCACCATCGCGCGGCTGCGCGGGGTGGCGAGCACGGTCGCCAACGCGGCGCGGAACGCCTCGGCGGCCGCCCGATCGTCGAAATCGAGGTCGATGAGGACGCGGGGTGGTGTGCCCTCGACGCGGCCGACGCGGTAGGCGCGAACGCCGTTGTCGGCGCGGAAACGCTCGAACTGATCGAACGCGGCCTTCCAGTCGTCGTAGTCGCGAACGGTGTTGTCGATGTGCAGGGTGACGGTCATGGTGACCTCCGTGGTCGTGCTGGATGGGTAGCTCAATGGTCGGCCCGTTCCGGGCACCGGAACATCCCTGATCCTGGGGGTTTTCCGCCGTAGACTGGGTGCGTGCCGAGCACCTTGGCAGACCGGATCGGCCGTCTGTGCCGCGCCGGGCACTCCGCCAAACGATTGCGTGAACTCGTCCTGGTCGAGATCCGCGCGAGGATCCCGTTCACCGGCCATGTCTTCGCGCTCACCGATCCCGTCACCGCGGTCGCGACGGCGCCGCTCGCCGACGTCCCCGGCCTCGATCTCGCGCTGTTGCCCGACTTGATCCGCGCCCGGTATCTCACTGCGCTCAATCGCTGGGACACCGTGCGCGGCACCGGCGCCCACTCTTTGCTGGGCGCCACCGACGGCGACCCGGAACGCTCCCTGCTCTGGCGCACCGCCCAGCACGATCTCGGCGTCACCGACTCCGCCACCGTCACCTTCGCCGACCGCTACGGCTGCTGGGGCTTCCTCGAACTGCTCCGCTACAGCGAACCCCCGTTCACCACAGCAGAACTCGGTGAGCTGAGCACGCTGACAGCACCGGTCACCGCAGGCCTGCGCCGTACCGTCGGCGCCACCTTTGTCGAATCCGACGCCCAGCTCGCTTCACTGGGCCCCGCGGTCGTCCTGCTCGACGACACCCTGCGGGTGCGTTCCCAAACGGCAGCCGCCGCGGATTCCCTTCTGCGCCTGCTCCCCCCGGACGAACCGATTCCCCCCGTCCCCGCCTCGGTCTACAACGCGGCCGCCGCCCTGCTCGCCACCGAGGCCGCCGTCCCGCTCGGCCCCGCCGTCTCCCGCATCCACCTGGGCGGCAACCGCTGGCTCACCGTCAAAGCCGACCGCATCGGCCCCGACATCGCCGTGGCCCTGGAACCGAGCACCGCCACCGAACGCCTCGACCTGTTCGCCCGAGCCCACGCCCTCTCCACCCGCGAATCCCAGGTCCTGACGCTGCTGGCCACGGGCCTGGACTCCCACGAACTGGCCGCGGAACTGTTCCTCTCCGAACACACCGTCAACGACCACGTCAAAGCCGTCCTCGCCAAATCCGACACCCGAACCCGCCAACGCCTCCTCACCCGCGTTCTCGGAGTCGGCTGAGCCAGTCAGGTAGAGCTCAAGTCCGACGTTGGTGGGCATGCGGATCGTGCTCGGCCGACTCCCGCAGTCGCCACATCGGCACGCGGACGGCATCCCACCGCTGCGACGAAACCTTGCGCAGGTCTGTGTGTTGCAGCATCAGTCGCAAATGCCGATCCGCCGCGTTGGCGCCCGCACCACGATCGACCACCACGCCCCACACCGAGCCGTCCGGACGCCGATCGATCGCGTCGGTGTAGTGGCCGGCCATCGGAGATCCGAAGGCGAGGTCGGTCGCCCCCCGGCGAATCATGTAGCGGTGCAGTCGATTCAGCACAGGGTCAGCCTCGCCGACCGCCGCCGCCGGTTCGGCAGCAGCGGCGAGCGCGCTACCGATGCGGCGCGACTGCCAGACGCGGCTGTCACCCACGACGAACAGGTGCGCACGGGCGCGGGTTATCGCCACATTCCACAGGTTCGGTTGCCGGTCGAGCCATTCGATCGATCGGCGGGGCATTTCCGGCGAGGCCACAAGGGAGAAGATGATGATGTCGCACTCACCGCCTTGGAAGGTGTGCACTGTGCCGACAACGACCCCATCGGAACCGTCGAGCCGGCGTTTGATCTCGTCGGACTGCGCCTTGAACGGCGTGACCACACCGATCGTCGTTCCACACGGCAATCGTCCCGGCTGCTGGAGTTGCGCGATCAGGCTGAGCACAACATCGATCTCTTCGCGGTTGTACCAAGAACTCTGAGCTCCGCGCTGCGCGATTCCGGCGACATCGCGCCATACGACCGGCGCCTGGTCGGTGCCATTCTGCTTGCGCACATCGGTCAGCACCGTCAGTTGACCGCGGTAGAACAGGTCGTTGGCGACCCCAGCGATGTCGGGATGGCACCGAAAGTGTTCGTCCAACAGCAGGCTCTCGCCGAACGACTGTTCCGCCGCCTCGAACGCGGAATGTCGCAGATACGACATCCGCCGCCGTTCGAGCCACGCGGCTGAAATCTGTGCGGTCGCCGCCGCGGCGATCTCGCCTCTGCCGTCCAGCGTGGTGATATGTGTCAGCTGCATCGGGTCACCGATGATCAACGCCCGCTTCGCCCGGAACAGCAACGGCAGGACCGCAGCGATGGAGCACTGCGACGCCTCGTCGATCACGACCAGATCGAACAACGCGGCGTCGAGCGGAAAGGCACGCGCCGATTGTGCCGTCACCGCCCATGCTGCAGCTCCGGCCAGCGCCGCACGTTTTGCCGGCCAATCGGGACCGGACTGGTGCCGCAACAGCGCGTCGATCTGTCGCCGCCCGCGCACGGCGTTGGACCGCACCACGGCATCGAGCAGTTCCGTCGAGGCTGACTGCAGTGTGTCCGTCGAGTCAGTGAACCGTGCGAAGAGCTCGGCATCGCTGGGCCGGGCGGACTCCGAAGCATGGAGTCGGCGCCAGGTGAGCTCGGCTGCGGCCAGTTCGCTCAGCAGCTCGCACTGACGCTCAACTGTTTCCGGACTTTCGGCCAGCCCGAGCCGACGGACCAGTCGTCGACACCTCCAACCTGCGATCAGGGAGAACCGCCGTACCGCGACAGCTTTGCGGATGAGCGCGGCAGGATCGATGCGCTCGAACAGCAGGGCAATCTGTTCGACACGCAGGCCGAGTTTCGCGGCAACCGCTTCCCGGACGTCCGCGACGTCGAGCAATGTCACCTCGTCTCCCGCAAGGTCGGCGAGCTCGCGGCGCTGACGGTCGAGCTCGGCGGTGGCGGCATCGACCATGACCGTCAGTGTCGACATCGACTGGACGGCGGGTCGGAGACCGGCGAGGTGGTCGAGACCCGCCTGTTGGTTCGCCTGATAGGCCTGACTGCCCGTTCGGATCACCGTGCCAGGAATCAGCTTCTCGCAACGACTCCACACTTCGTCGACCGCTTTGTTGTTGGTGGATGCCACAAGTACCGTTTCGCTGGCGCACACCGCGGTGGCCACCAGGTCGACCACCAGCTGACTCTTGCCGGTGCCCGGCGGGCCGGTCGCAACCGTCAGCGGACGAGCCATCGCCGAGCGGATGATCTCGGCCTGGGCCTCGTTGCACGGCAGCGGCGTCACCAATCGCCGAGTCGACACCGGTACGGGGGCGGGTACGGCATCCGCGGGGCCGAGACAGGCCAGCGCGGTACGCGGGATCTGCGAGACCCGCTCCGCGAGCGCGGCGAGATCGGCGAGGAGTTTCTTGTTCGGACCGCCATCGGCTGCCGACATGCGGAACAACACTGCGACGTTGCGCGCACCGACCGCGCCGGTAGCGGCGGTCAGCGAGTCATCGAGAAATTCCGGCTCGGGTTCATCGACGGTGACGACGCCGAGCTCGTTGCGCAGAATCTGGCGTACCTCGGCGGCTAACGCTGTGTATTCGCCCGCGTGCCAGGTGGGTTCGTAGCCCTGAACGCCGACGCGGCCTCGGATTCCAGATATTCTTGCAGCAGAATCGGATTCACGATGGGCGGCCCGACCGGGACGAGCCGGTCGGCGGCCCCGCCGAGCTCGAGGCGCCGGATCAACAGCGGAGCGAATTTGCGAGTCGCGGTCGCACGCGCCGAACGACCACCCGGCCGCACGACTACCGCCGGATACCCGGTCCAGAGCTGTTCGTTCGCGTCGGCGACCTGAGCGACGAACTTTTCGAGTTCCGTCGGCACCTCGATGGCGTGATCGTCGTCGAGATCGCCCACCAGCAGCCGTTCGCGCCCCGGGATGCAGGCGTACGTGTCGTGGTCGTCCAGTGACAACCAGGCGAGTTGCTCCGCACGCAGACACGTCTCGTAATAGGTCAGCAGTCGCTTCCAGTCCGGAGTAAGTGACTTCGACGGCGATGCGCCGATCTCAGCGCCCGATCTGGGGCTGGCCGCGACGTCGAGCTGGATGGGCGACAACGGTGATGCCGCCAGAATGATGCGGCCGTCCACTCCCGATGCCGAGATCACCGGCGTCTGCCCGGCATCCTGACGACGAAGTCGGTCGTTGACAAATTCGAACAGCGCCGCCACCGAAAGCTCCGACTTGCCACCCGCCGCCGCACCGGTTCGCATCGCCTCGACGAACACCCCGGTGAACACCGACGGCTGTGTCGCGTCGCGACCGACGAACGATGCCTCACCGGCCCGCGAGGACGACACCACGTAGACACCTCGGCTCGCCAGGGCGGCAGGGTGACCGTCCACCGCGCCCTTAGGGACGGCATCGGAGGTGCGTAGGCCAACCGAGAACCCGCCACTACGGCAGCTGTCGATGATCACCACCTTCTGCGGTGCCACGCACTGTTCGAGCAACTGGTTGACGAATCCGGCGCGCATGCTGGTCTCGCCCAACCGATCCGGGTCGGAGTCGGTGCCGATGAAATGGAATTCGCCGTCGGACCGAACGCTTCGCGCCCCGTGTCCCGAGAAGTAGAAGACCATCAACTCGTCTTCTCTGCTGTCGGCGACGAATTCGTCTACTGCCGTTCGCATCTGGTCGGTGGTCAAGTCGATCAACGACTCGACATCGGAGAAGGCTCCAACGCGGCGGTCGCGCAGCACCTCTTCCACCATGGTCAGGTCGGTGCGCACCGACGGCAACGGCGCGAAGCCCGGGTGGGTGTAGCTCTCGTTACCGATCAACAACGCGCGACGACGGGCCAGCCGACTCACGATGACACCGCCTGGTCCTCGCCCGAGCCGGAATCAGCTGCGGCCTGGTGGACCGGCACCGCCGTTTCGACGAACTTCTCGATGATCGCGAGCTGATCGTCCGGGTTGCCGTCGATCACGAGCACCCGGTCCGGCAACCGCATTTCGACCCGCCGGTGACGGTCTCGTCGGCACCATTCCTTGACGATCGTCGTGACCGCCGTGGCTGTTCCCGCTGAGGAGGCGACGCCCACAACCAGCACCAGCGCGTCCCCAACCGCACCTTTGTGTTGCGCAAGCGGCTCAATCGCTTCGGCGAAACGAACCTCGACCTCGTGTCCTGCCAGATGTCGGGCGAGATCGCGGGTGAGCCGCTCTGTCAGCAAACTCCCCGAGCCGGTCAATACCTCGACATAGACGAGCTCTTTCGACATCCAACCCCCGTAGTTCAGTCGAGCACCGCTGTAAACGATCCTCGAATTTCCCTCTGAATGCTGGATTCGATTGTGTCACAAGGCTTAACGCGAGGTTGCTCAACGCGGCTTTCGGCCTGCTCGGTCGAGGGCAAGGCGGAGGGCGTATTCGATTTGGGAGTTGATGCTGCGCAGGTCGTCGGCCGCCCACTTGGCTATTGCCTCGTGGACGGCCGGGTCGAGCCGTAGCAGGATCTTTTTGGGGTCCTTCTTCGGCTGGGTCATCGGGCGGCTCAGGAGTAGAGGGATCCGGTGTTGACCACCGGCTGGGTGGCGCGGTCGCCGCACAGGACGACGAGCAGGTTGGAGACCATGTTGGCCTTGCGTTCCTCGTCGAGTTCGACGGTGCCCTGTTCGGCGAGGCGGTCGAGGGCGAGAGCGACCATGCCGACGGCGCCTTCGACGATCTGGGTACGGGCGGCGACGACCTGGGCGGCCTGTTGGCGGACCAGCATGGCCTGGGCGATCTCGGGGGCGTAGGCGAGGTGGGTGATACGGGCCTCGATCACCTCGATGCCGGCGGTGAGGGTGCGTTCGCGCAATTCGACGGTCAGTTCCTCGGCGACTTCGGCCCCGTCGCGAAGGCTGGTGCGGGAGTCGTCGTGGGCGTCGTAGGGGTGGGTGGTGGCGAGGTGGCGCACCGCCGCCTCGGACTGGGTCTCGACGTACTCCTCGTAGTCGTCGACGGCGAAGGCGGCCTTGAAGCTGTCGACCACCTTGTAGACGACCACCGCCGCGATCTCGACGGGGTTGCCGTCGGCGTCGTTGACCTTGAGCTTCTGGGTCTCGAAGTTACGCACGCGCAGCGAGATGGACTTGCGGTCGGTGAGCGGGACCACGGAAAAGAACCCGGGCTCGCTCACCGAGCCGATGTAGCGGCCGAAGAAGGTGACGACCTTGGCCTCGTTGGGGTTGACGATGATCAGCCCGGTGGCGAGCAACCAGACGACCAGGATCACGACGATGGCGGCCACCGCGCCGATCCAGGCCAGTGCGCCACCGTTGTGCTGGGTGGCGGCGATGAACGCGAGAACGGCGGCGGCCCCGAACAACAGGGTGAACACCAGCCACCCCAGCACGACGACGAATCCATTGACGCGGAATGCGGACCGCAGCTCCATGACATCCTCCCGATATCTGAGTGATATCACTAAGATAGTAGATATCGAGAGGCCGAGCAAGCGGCGCTAGGAACCGGGGGCGATATTGCGGTTGGCGCGGAACATGTTTCGCGGGTCGTACTTCGCTTTCGCCGCCGCCAGCCAGCGGTAGGTATCCGGGGAGTAGCCTGCCGCGGTCTGGGCCTCGTCCGCCGCGCCGCCCGCACCGTAGAGAAACGCGAGACTGTGCCCGATCGTCCACGGCGCCAATGCTTCTCGCACCTTCGCGAGCCCTTCGGGTGCGGAGTCACCCTCGCCGGGACCGGTGATCACCCGCACGATGTACTCCGCATCGCGATGATCGATCGAGGCCGGGCCACCGTGGCGCAGGGCCGCACCGAGATGGCGGATGTCGATGACCGCGTCGACCGATCCCCCCGGGGCCGTCAACGCGCGCAGCGCGGACAGACCCTGCGGGGTCAGCTCCGAGAGCAGCGCGTTGGTCGCGGCGTAGGCGTGCGGAAAAGGCGGGTCACTGTGGATGGTGTGCGATTCGGCGTAGGGCATCGTGCGCAGGTCCTCGTGCAGTCGAGGTCCGATCCGCCGCAAAGGCGCGACCCACCGCTGCCCCTCCTCGTCCGGCCCGTCGAAGGCGATTCGGATCGAAGCGACGTGGCGGCCTCGCAAGGATTCCGGCACGGGCGGGATGTCGGGATAGGTCACCAGCGCGATCGTGGAGGTGAGCGCGCTCGGTACGGTCTCGGTCCAGGTGCGCCATGCCTCCAGCGCCGCGTCGACCAGGGGCGCGTCGAAAACCAGCTGACCACCATAGATTTCGGCGACGGGCACGAGATCGAGTTCGAGACCGGTCACCACGCCGAAGTTCCCGCCGGAGCCCAGTACCGCCCCGAACAGCTCGTCGTCCGGGCCGAGCGAGCGCATCCTGCCGTCGGCGGTCACCAGTTCGACGCGGCGCACATGATCTGCGGCATAACCGAATTCACGGGCCAGCAATCCGAGCCCGCCGCCGAGCACATACCCGACGACGCCCACCGACGGCGACGACCCGTTCAACGGCGCCAGCCCGTACCGCGCGGCCGCCTCGACCAACGCGCCCGCCCGCACCCCGGCCCCGATGTGAGCGGTACGAGCCTGCGGGTCGACGGTGATGGCGTCCATGCGTCCGGTCGTGATGAGCACGCCACCGTCGGTGGCTACCGACAGACCGTGTCCGGTCGCCTGCACGGCCACCGACAGCCCGCGCCGTGCGGCGAATTCCACGGCGGCGCGCACGTCCTGGCCGTGCTGGGCGCCGACCACGAACGCCGGACGGTGGGTGTAGGCGGTTTGGAAGCCGGCGATCTCCTCGGCGTACCCGGGGTCGTCCGGAGTGAAGACAGGACCAGCGAACTTCGTTGCGATATCGGTCATGTCTTCGACTCTGCTCGCCGAAGATGAATAAGTACAAGAGATGGATATTCTATTACCTATAATCAATAGTTATGGAACTGCGTCAGCTGCGCTACTTCGTGTCGATCGTCGACGAGGGCGGGTTCACCAAGGCCGCCGAACGGCTGCACTTGTCCCAGCCCGGCCTCAGCACCCAGATCCGCCAACTCGAACGTGAACTCGGGCAACGTCTGCTCGACCGCGGTGCGCGCACCGTGACACTGACCGACGTCGGCGCCGCGGTGCTCACACACGCACGCGCCGCCCTGGCCGCCGCCGACCGGATCGGCGACACGGTCGGGGAATTCACCGGATTGCTGCGGGGTCAGGTCCGGCTCGGCATGATCTCCGGGGCAGCATCGGAGGTCTTCGATGTCGCGGGCGTCCTCGCCGATTTCCACCACGATCATCCGCAGGTCGGGATCAGCCTCACCGAGGACACCGCGGAGAGGATGCTCGCCGCCGTCGAACACGGTGAACTCGACATCGCGCTGACCGGATTGACCGGCGCACCAATAGATTCCGGCATCGGACTCGAGGTGATCCTGGAGACCGCGCTCGTCGCCGCCGTCGCCCACGATGCGCCCATCGACCCCGCCGAATCGGCGGGGTCCATCACCTTGGGAGCCCTCGCCGATCGCCGCCTCATCTGTCTCACCCGGGGCACCGGCCTTCGCGGGGTATTCGAACGCTCCTGCGCCGCCGCCGGTTTCACCCCGAACATCGCCTTCGAAGCCGCCGCTCCCCCGCTGCTCCTCGACCTTGCCGCACGCGGGCTGGGAACCGCCATCGTCCCAGCCCTCACCACCGCCGAAGCTGACGCCTTCGGCGTCCGATCCCTCGACATCGTCGACCCCACCATCCACGGCCGGCTGGCCCTGGCCTGGCGCACCGATCCCCCGCCCGGCCCGGCGGCGAAGGTGCTGCTCGGGCAACTGCGGATCGCCTTCGGCGGCCACACCTCCGCCGTCGATCGGTAGGCGCGGGCGGTCAGGGGGAAGACTTCAGGCGGGCGATTTCGGCCTCGAGCTCGGCGTTGCGGTGTTGTAGACGCTCGATTTCGGCTTCGAGAGGAGCCCGGCCCGCGCGCAGGTAGTCCTGGATCCACTCGGTGCGGTAGCGCGGGGTGATGTTCTTGGTGCAGTTCCGGTCGAACGCCTCGACCCGCACCACGAACGCCCGGTCCGAGCGTGCGTCGATCGGGCCCGCCGACGTGGTCAGGAGGCGGTCGAGCAGGCCGGGATCGTCGGCGCGTTCGACGACCTCGACCCGGCCGAAGATCTTGACCCTGGTGCGCGTCGGGTAATCGATGAAGAACAGGGACACCCGATCGTCGATGTCGAGATTGCCCACAGTGACGAACTGGTTGTTACCCGCGTACTCGGCCCACGCGATCGTCGACGAGTCGAGTACGTGCACGAAACCTAGTGGGCCGCCGCGATGTTGGATGTAGGGCCAGCCGGATCCGGTGACGGTAGCGAGGTAGAACGAGTCGGCCTGCCGGATCAGGCCCGCCACTTGGGGCTCCAGTTCTTCGGGCTCGCCGATGTCGGCGCCGTCGGCCATCCGCCTGCCGTGGACGGTGAAACCACCACCGCTGCGCTGGCGGCGCTCGGTGGCCGAGGAGAAGGCGATCGCTCCGTATCGGGTCGGCTTGTTCACCCCACCCACGGTACGACGCGTGATTCGTCAAGGATCGGTTCGCCGTGCCGCTGATGTCGGTGCGGACGTCAGCGCTACGCTTTGGCTAACCGATGAAGGAGAGCTCGACCAGGACGAGGAAGGGCGTGCGTGGTGGAGTCGACTACTGCTGCGAAACTGCAAGAGCTGCGGGACAATCTGAGGGCGGCGCGGGAACCCGCGGGGGATGCGGGGATAGCCAAGCGTGCGGCGAAAGGAATCCCCGGTCCACGCGAACGCATCGAAATACTTCTCGACCAGGGCAGTTTCACCGAAATCGGGGCGCTGGTGAAACAACCAGGCGCGGCCGACGGACTCTACGGTGACGGTGTGGTCACCGGGCACGGCAGGATCGATGGGCGCCCGGTGGTGGTGATCGCCCACGACCAGACCGTGTTCGGTGGATCGGTGGGTGAGATGTTCGGGCGCAAGGTCGCGATGGCGATGGATCTCGCGGCCGATATCGCCTGCCCGTTCGTGGCGATCAACGACTCCGGCGGCGCCCGGGTGCAGGACGCGGTCACCTCGCTGGCCTGGTACGCGGAGATGAGCAGGCGCCAGACCCGGCTGTCCGGGGTGGTGCCGCAGGTGTCGGTGATGCTGGGCAAATGCGCTGCGGGCGCGGTGTATTCGCCGATCAACACCGATGTGCTGATCGCGACCGAGTCGGCGTACATGTTCGTGACCGGTCCCGAGATCATCCGCGAGACCACCGGCGAGGAAGTGACCCTCGACGAGCTCGGTGGCGCGTTCAACCAGGCGCACAACGGCAACATCCATCACGTGGCGGCGGACGAGAAGGCCGCTTTCGAGTGGGCACGAACGTATCTGAGCTTCATGCCGTCGAACTGCTACGAGCGTGCTCCCCTGATCAATCCCGGTCTGGAGCCGGAGATCACGGACTCCGACCGCGAACTCGATTCGCTGATACCGGATTCCGATCGCCGGGGCTACGACATGTACGAGATCCTGCTCCGGATCTTCGACGACGGGGAGTTCCACGAGATCGGCGACGGCGCCGCCCGCAATCTGATCACCGGATTCGCCCGGGTCGACGGGCGCAGCGTCGGTGTAGTCGCCAATCAGCCGCTGGTGGCCAGCGGCGCGATCGACGCGCGCGGGTCGGACAAAGCCGCGCACTTCATCCGCCTGTGCGACGCGTTCGACATTCCGCTGGTGTTCGTCGTCGACACCCCGGGCGTGCTGCCGGGCGTGGAGGAGGAGAAGATCGGCGTCATCAAACGCGGGGGACGATTCTTCTACGCGGTCGTCGAGGCCACCGTTCCGATCGTCACCGTCGTGGTCCGCAAGGCCTACGGCGGCGGCTACGCGGTGATGGGGTGCAAGCAGCTCGGCGGCGACATCAACCTGGCGTGGCCGACGGCCCGGATCGCCGTGATGGGCGCCGAAGCCGCCGTGGGCCTGACCCAGCGCAAACAGCTGGCCGCCGTCCCCGAGGCAGACCGACCGGCCGTACGTCAGCAGATGGTCGACTTCTACAACGCCGCCGTCGCCACCCCGTGGATCGCCGCCGAACGCGGCTATATCGACGCGGTCATCGAACCGTCCACTACCCGGCTGGAAATCCGCAAAGCGCTGCGCCTGCTCGGCGACAAACACATCGAGCAGGCACCGCGCAAACACCGCCTGATGCCGTTGTAGAGCCGCGTCACCGCGCGGTGGCCAGCACGCACGCTTCTACATAGCCGGCGACGAGTGGACGGTTGTCGTCACGTCGCCAGGCCAGGGCGAGTTCGCAGGGACTCACGCCGGTGACCGGCCTGGTCACCACGCCGTCGTGGGCGACCAGCGCGGCGTTGCCGGTGGCGAGCAGGACGATGCCGTCGAGGTTCACGAGTGCCTCGTAGGTCTCTTCGGTGCTCGACACCTCGGCGCCGATGATCGCCGGTCGCCCGGCGCGTTCGTCGACGGCGAGCCAATAGTCGCGCAGGGGGCCCGCCGAGCGGGGCAACGCGAGGAAAGGCTCGTCGAGCAGGTCGGCGAACTCGATCCGGTCGCGCGCGGCGAGGTGGTGCGACTGCGGAAGGGCCACCAGCCGCGGTTCGGTCGCGACCACCAGCCAGCGGTAGCGGTCGCTGTCGAGCAGCGGCAGCCAGACGAAGGCCACGTCGCTGGCGCCGTCGGCCAGGCCGGCGGTCGGGTCGTCCCAACCGACCAGGCGCAGCACCGGTTTCGCGTGTGGAAACGCGGTGCTGAATCGGGAGCGCACGGCCGGCAGGATGCCTCGACCGGGACTGGTGCTGATGCCGATGGCCAGCGCGGCCTCCTCGGTGGCTTTCGCCGACTCCACCGCGGCCTCGGCGGTTTCCCAGGTCGCGAGGAGGCGCAGCGCGTGCGGCAGCAGCGCCGCGCCGACCGGGGTGAGGGTGACCGAGCGGGAATCACGCACGAACAGTGCCGCACCGAGGTGACTTTCGAGTCTGCGGATCTGTTTGCTGAGCGCGGGCTGCGAGATGTACAGCACCTCCGCGGCGGCGGTGAAGCTCAGGCGGTCGGCCACCGCGACGAAGTACCGCAGGTCGCGTCCGTGGACATCCATAACTCCTGGTTATCACAAAGGATCTTGGACTTCCATCTCGTCCGGGCGGAAGTATTGCTCACGAAACATCAACGGACACAGGAGAACCTGATGAGCATTCCGAAGATCTGGCTGGTCACCGGCGCGAGCAGCGGGTTCGGCCGCGCCATCGCACAGGACGCCGTCGACGCGGGCGATATCGTGATCGCCGTCGCTCGCCGCACCGCCGCCCTCGACGATCTGGTCGCCGCGCATCCCGATCAGCTCGAGACGATCGCGCTCGACGTCACCGATACCGCTCGCATCGACGAGGTCGTCGCCGATGTCGTCGCCCGCCACGGCCGCATCGATGTGCTGGTCAACAATGCCGGTCGCACCCATGTCGGCGCGGTCGAGGAAACCACCGAGGCCGAATTGCGCGGACTGTTCGACCTGCACCTGTTCGGCCCCGCCGCCCTCACCCGTGCGGTGCTGCCCCACATGCGCGCCCAGCGCGGCGGTGCGATCGTGCAGATGAGCAGTGTCGGCGGGCAGCTGTCCTTCGCGGGGTTCTCCGCGTACAGCGCCACGAAGTTCGCGCTGGAAGGGTTGTCGGAGGCACTCGCCGAAGAGGTGGCGCCGTTCGGCATCAAAGTACTGATCGTCGAACCCGGCGCCTTCCGTACGGGACTGTTCGGCCCCGGAGCAGCGGCGTTCAGTCCCGAGTCCGACGTTTACGCCGACACCGCGG
This sequence comes from Nocardia sp. NPDC056541, assembly GCF_042794235.1. Taxonomy (NCBI): domain Bacteria; kingdom Bacillati; phylum Actinomycetota; class Actinomycetes; order Mycobacteriales; family Nocardiaceae; genus Nocardia; species Nocardia sp. NPDC056541. Next base: position 13,776 of record NZ_JBHTUD010000017.1, on the reverse strand, counting down.
GCGCCACCCGCCGCATGGTCGAGGGCGGCGACGGCACCCAGCCCGGCGACCCGGCCAAGGCCGCCGCCGCCATCCGCGTCGCCCTGTCCGCCGAGAAGTCGCCGCTGCGGCTGCCGCTGGGCGGCGATTCTGTCGACGCGGTCCTGGGCCACCTCGATGCCGTCCGCGATGACGTCCTCGCGTGGGAAAAGGTCTCCCGCGCGACCACTTTCGACGAAAGCTGAGGGCACACGCGCACCACACCGTGACGCACCGATGCCGCGGCGGCGCTGCTCGAGCTGGAGTCTCCGAACCGGACGGTTATGGAGGTCTACTTCACCCGGGCCGACGAACCGGAGCGCCTCGCCGGCCGGGTAGTGCTCACCCGCCGCACGTGAACCACGTCTGCCGGACTCCTCGGAGTCCGGCAGACGGCACTACGCGCTGACCGAGCTCGCCCGCGGCACCGGCGAACTATCGCGTCGGGCGACCGCACGGACCAGCAGGTAGATCGGAAAGGCGATGGGCGACAACAGAATCGTGCCGACCAGCAGTGGGCCCATCAGCAACGGGTGGACGTTGCGCTCGCGACTGTCGAGGTAGATCCAGCGGCCGAGGAACAGGTCCCACGCGATGATCTGCGCCCACAGCGCGGTGAGCACGGCGGGGTCGGCGGCGGCCTCGGTGATGGCGGCCAGGGACGGCGATGTCACCAGCGACCACATCGCACCCAGCACCGGCATCGCGACGATCGCCCACACCACCAAGGGCACCAGCACAATCCACGGTGCGGAGATGATCGCGCGGGTCCAGCGCCACGTCGGGGCGAAGATCATCAGCGCCCAGAACGGCACCGTGACCCAGAACGACAGGTCGAACAACGTGCTCATGCAGTAACCACCTTTCGGGTACCGGCCGCGCTCGCGACCGAGATCATTACTCCGACAACTACTCCGGTGACGATCGCGGCCGCGGCAGTCAGCGTGGCCCGATCGGGGTGGATCAGCGGCTGCCCCCGCAACGCCTGCCAGGTGACCAGCGCGAGCACCGCCGCGTACCCGGCAGACGCGGTGATGATCAGGCCGAGCCGAACGCGCACCGACCGCAGCAACAGGATCCGTGGCGCCAGCACCACCAGCAGTGCCGCGAGCAACGGCAGTGCCTGGAGCGCGTGCATGCCGAAGAAGTGTGGAATGCGCAGGTCACCATCGGTGGTGCTCCACCCCGTGAGCGGCATGCCGGGCGTGCCGTCGGGAGCTCCGACCGTGTGTGCGCCCGCGATGCCCTCGACGCCGGATTCCCGCTGGGGCATCAGATTTCCCAGCGCCAGCCCGACCAAGGTGATCGCGATGCCGCAACGAATCGACCAGGTGATCGAGGCGTCACCGAGGCGTGCGCGCATCAAGCCGATCCCGATCACCAGGGTTGCCAGGAACAGGATGACGATGGTGGACCCCATGATCACCCAGAGGGTGCCGTCCAGGGCGGTGGTCATGTTGTAGTGGCTGCGGGTCCCGCGGATCACCTGCCCGAAGATGATCGCCTGTTCGATCACCCCGGCGACCACGATCACGGTGGCCATTCGCGACGCGAGCCGAGAAAGGTTGGGCCGCAACGACATCAACCATGCCAGCGCCACGCCGTAGAACACGAACGAGATCGCGAACTTGGTCGGCTTGAACCAGGCCGCCGACCCGGCGATCACCCGGTCGTCGACCAGCATCCCGATCAGGCCGACCACGACGAGCGCGGCATTGACGGCGGCGAAATACATCAGCGGACGGTGCAGGGGTGCGTTGGGGCGGGGCAGTGAGGGGACGGTCAGGACTGACATTCGAATCTCCCAGAGATAGATAGCTATACTATCCGTTATGGATAGCTAGACTATCCGCCATGGGTGACGTAGGCAAGGGGTAGGAACAACACGGAGGTAAGAGTGCGAATCTCGGAGTTGAGTGATCGCAGTGGCATCGCGGTGGCGACCATCAAGTACTACCTGCGCGAGGGACTGCTGCCGCCGGGTGAACGCACCAGCCCCAACCAGGCCAGCTACGGCGAAGACCACCTGCGCCGACTCCGCCTGATCCGCGCGTTGATCGAGGTGGGCGGGATACCGGTCGCCACCGTCTCCGATGTGCTCGCCGCCATCGACTCCCCCGACATGCCGCTGTTTCATGTGCTCGGCGTGGCGCAGGACAGCCTGTCCACCCCCGTCCCCGCCGCCCATGACGCCGAATGGGATCGCGCCTACGAGGCCGTGCGCGCGGAGATGGACCGACGCGGCTGGGACATGAAACCCAGCCCGCAGGCCGTCGACACGCTCACCGGAGTGATCGTCCGACTCGCGCAACTCGGCTACCGGGACTGGGCCACCACCACCCTGCCCACCTATTTCGACAGCTCGCGGGCAGTCGCGGAAACCGACGTAGCGGCCGCCCTGTCCGCGGGCGGGCGCGACGACATCATCGACGCGGTCGTCGTACTGACCGTCCTGGGCGACACCGCACTGGCCGCCATCCGCCGCATCGCCCAGGCCCAGGTCTCCCTGGAACGCCTGAAGAACCCAGAAACCCCGTAACGCACAGCGGCCCCGCGAGAATCCGCGGGGCCGCTGTGTCGTATCTCAGAGCAGACGTGACAGGAAAGCCTGTGTCCGTTCGTGTTGCGGGTTGGCCAGCAGCTCACGCGGCGGGCCCGATTCCACGACCACACCGGCATCCATGAACACCAGCTCGTCGGCGACCTCGCGGGCGAAGCCCATCTCGTGGGTCACCACCAGCATGGTCATGCCCGAATCGGCCAGCTCCCGCATCACCGCGAGCACCTCACCGACCAGCTCGGGGTCCAGCGCCGAGGTCGGCTCGTCGAACAGCATCAGCTTGGGATCCATCGCCAGCGCTCGCGCGATGGCGACGCGCTGCTGCTGACCACCGGACAGCTGCGCCGGGTAGGCGTTGCGCTTGGCCGAGAGCCCGACCCGCTCGAGCAGCTCCTCGGCCCTGGCGACGGCCTCGGACTTACGGATCCCGCGCACCTGGATGGGCGCCTCGATCACGTTCTCCAGCGCCGTGCGGTGCGGGAACAGGTTGAAATGCTGGAACACCATGCCGATATCGCGACGCTGGATCGCGGCATCGCGCTCGTGCATCTCGTAGAGCTTGCCGTTCTTCTCCCGGTAGCCGACGAGATCGCCGTCGACGTAGAGCCTGCCCGCGTTCACCTGCTCGAGGTGATTGATACAGCGCAGGAAGGTCGACTTGCCCGAGCCCGACGGCCCGACCAGGGTCAGCACCTTCCCACGCTGGACCTCGAGCGAGATGCCCTTGAGCACCTGCAGCGCGCCGAAGCTCTTACACACCCGGTCAGCCAGGACCATCGGCGGGACTGCCACAACTGGTTCTGTCATTTCGCCTTCACCGCCGCCTGCGCTGTGGCCAGTTCCTGAAGCTGCTTGGCCGTCAGCTGCCGGGTGGCGCCCCGCGAGTAATAGCGTTCCAAGTAGTACTGGCCGACCATGAGCACGCTGGTGATCGCCAGGTACCAGGTGGCACAGACGAGCAGCAGCGGGATCGGCTGGAAGTTCACACCGTAGATGTCACGGGCGCGGCCGAACAAGTCGGTACTCAACGGAATCGCGGTGACCAGCGAGGTCGTCTTGAGCATGCCGATCAGCTCGTTGCCGGTGGGTGGGATGATCACCCGCATGGCCTGCGGCAGCACCGTGCGGCGCATTGTCTGCGTCCACGACATGCCCAGCGCCACCGAGGCCTCGCGCTGCCCCTCGCCGACGGAGTTGATACCCGCGCGCACGATCTCGGCCATGTACGCGGCCTCGTTGAGGCCGAGGCCGATCACCGCGAACAGGAACGCCGCCTGCAGGTGCTGCACATCGAAGTGGAAGAACTGCGGACCGAACGGCACACCGAGATCGATCTGCTTGTACAGCGAGGGAACCAGGCCCCAGAACACCAACTGCACGAACACCGGGGTGCCACGGAAGATCCACAGGTAGATCCACGCGGCGGTGCGCAGCACCGGGTTCGGCGACAGACGCATCACCGCGAGGACCGTGCCGAGGGCCACCGCGATCGCCATCGCGAGCACGGTGAGCTCCAGGGTGACGATCGCGCCGGCGGTGATCCGGCTGTCGAACAGGTACTTGCCGTAGGTATCCCACCGGTAGGCGGGATTCGTGGCGGCGCCGTAGACGAACAATCCCACCAGGATCAGGATGATTGCCGCCGCGATCCAGCGGCCCGGCCTGCGCAGCGGGACCGCCTTGATCGGTTCGGGTTCGGTGCCCGGTCCGGGCACCTCCACCGTGTCTTTCGCGTCGGTCACGTCAGCTCACTGCACCGTTGATCACCGAGGTCTTGATCTGACCGTCCTGCACACCCCAGTTGGTGGTGATCTCGCCGTACTTGCCGTTGTCGATCAGGTGCTGCAGCGCCTTCTGCAGCGCCGCCGCCAGCGGGGAGGTCTTCTGCACGGCCCAGCCGTAGGGCGCGGAATCGAACAGCGGGCCCGCGGCCTCGATCTTGCCTTCGCTCTGCTTGATCGCGTACGCGGTCACCGGGGAATCGGCCGACATCGCGTCGACCTGGCCGAGCACCAACGCGTTGGTCGCGGCGCTCTGCTCGTCGAATGCCTTCATTTCGATGGCGGGCTTACCTTCGGCGACGCACTTGGCGCTCTTGGCGGGAATCTCGTCGGTGTGCTCGACCGTAGTGGACTGTACGGCGACCTTCTTGCCGCACGCATTGTTCGGATCGATCGCTTTACCGGTTTGCTGGGCCCACTGGATACCCGCGGAGAAATAGGTCGTGAAATCGACCTGCTGTTCGCGTTCGCGCGAATCGGTGATCGAGGACATACCCACGTCGTAGGTCCCTGCCTGAATGGCGGGAATGATCTTCTCGAACGAGGATTCGACATAGTCGACCTTCAGTCCGAGGGTGCTCGCGACGGCGTCGAGGAGGTCCACATCGAAGCCGACGATCTTGCCGCTCGCGTCCTTGTACTCGTTCGGCTGGTACGGCACGTTCACGCCGACGACCAACTTGCCTGCCTGCTTCACCTTGTCGGGGACCGCCGCGGCGAGCGCGTCGACCTTCTCCGCCGACACCTTGTTCACCGAGGCGCCGTCGCCCTCGGTGTTCTCGGCGCAGCCGGTCAACAACAACGCACCGCCGGCGACGGTACACAGCAGCCGCACGGCGCCACGGCCGAGGACAGTTCGAACAGACAAAGGAGCCTCCACATTTCACGTCGACGCCGGCCACGTGTCAGCGCCTGTTTGGCAATGTATGCGAACCGGACACAGCGTGGTGCGACAGTAACCGAAGATTAATCAGCCGATGTGAAAGGGGTCCCTTCACCTCCGGTGCACGCGGGCCCGTACCTGCTCGGTGAATTCGCTGGTGGAAGCCAGACCGCCGAGATCCGCCGTCGCGATTCCGGCGGCCAGCGTCGCCGCCACCGCACGGGTAATTCGGTCGGCGGCATCATGGAGCGGACTATTGTCGTCACGAACTGCCAACCAGCGCAACAGCATTGCCGCCGACAATTGCAACGCGGCGGGATTGGCCCGATTGTGCCCCGCCAGACCGGGCGCCGCGCCGTGCACAGCCTGTGCCATCGCGCGCGTGTCGGAGCAGTTGAGCGAGGCGGCCATGCCGAGTGAGCCACTGAGTTCACCGGCCAGATCCGAGAGGATGTCACCGAACAGGTTCTCGGTGACGATCACGTCGAACTCGGCGGATGAGCGAACCAGGTGCGCCGCCATCGCGTCGACGTGTTCGTCGTCGACCGTCACGTCCGGATACTGCTCGGCCACTGCGTAACAGACGTCACGGAACAGGCCGGTCGTCATCGGCAGCACATTGGCCTTGTGCACCACGGTGACCCGCTTGCGCCTGCCCTGCGCGAGCCGCAGGGCCTGATGGGCGATCCGCTCGCACGCCGTGCGGGTGATCACCGCGACCGCCATCGCCACGTCCTCGGTGGGACGGAACTCCCCCGACCCGGCGAACATATTGCGGTCCGCGTAGAAGCCCTCGCTGTTCTCCCGGACGATCACCAGATCGATGTCGGGCGCCATCGCGCGCACGCCGGCGAAGGCGGCGGCAGGGCGGATGTTCGCGTAGAGCTCGAGCCGTTTGCGGATGATGCCGCCCGGTGCCACGCGCATGTCCGACGGGTAGGAGGCATTGTCGTGCGGACCGAGAATCCAGGCGTCGAGATCCTCGAGAGCGGTCAGGGTCTGTTCCGGCAGCGGGTGGCCGTAGGCGGCGATCGCCTCGTGCCCGATCAGCAGCGGCACCCACTCCACCGGCGCGAGCCCGGCCGCGCCGATCGCTTCGTCGACCACCGCCCGGGTCGCGGCCACCACCTCGGGGCCGATTCCGTCGCCGTCGATCACACCGAGTCGCAGGTTCGCCTTCACACCGTTCACTCCCCCATCCTCGCGCGTGTCCGGACCGGATCGAGCGAGTGGGCGGTGCGGACACGCCGCAGCGACTAGTTTCTGCAGATCATGGTGCAGTCGGTGGAGTTGCTCCTCGACGAGGGCGGCGAGACAGAGATCCGCAGGCAATGGGCGGTTCTTGCCGAAGCAGGCCTGGGCAATCGCCACCCCGGGACCGCTCGGCCGCACATCACCGTCGCGGTGGCGCGCGAGATCTGGCCGCGCATCGACCACGCGCTCGAGCGGCTCGCGTTCGAGCCGCTGCCGATCCGTTTGGGCGGGCTGCTCGTCTTCGGGGCGCGCCGGCCGATCCTGGTCAGGGCGGTCGTCGTCACCGCGGACCTGCTCGCCCTGCATCGCCGGGTCAGCGAGGTGGTCTCACCCTGCCCCGGCGTACCGGCGACCATGGCTCCCGGCGCGTGGACACCGCACGTGACCCTGGCGCGGCGCGTGCCCCCCGAACGGCTCGGCGACGCGGTGCGGACGGTCGCGGCCGACACCGATTTCCGGTCGCTCATCGTGGGGATTCGCCGCTGGGACGGGGAGGCGCGGCAGGAGCGAATCGTGATCGGGGGAAGATAGTAGGACGCCCCGGCGTTACAGCCGAGGACACCGACAAGGAGAGGACGTCATGGCCACCCAGACGCTGACCCAGCAGAACTTCGACGAAGTCATCACCGGAAACGACGTGGTCCTCGTCGATTTCTGGGCTTCCTGGTGCGGTCCGTGCCGCAGTTTCGCACCGACCTACGAGACCTCGTCGGAAAAGCACACCGACGTCGTCTACGGCAAGGTCGACACCGAGGCCGAGCAGGGACTCGCCGCGGCCGCCAACATCCAGTCGATTCCGACCATCATGGCCTTCCGCGAGGGCGTACTCGTCTTCGCGCAGCCGGGTGCGCTGCCGCCCGCCGCGCTCGAGGACCTGGTGACCCAGATCAAGGATCTGGACATGGACGAGGTGCGCAAGCAGATCGCCGAGCAGCAGGAATCCTCTCCCGCCGAATAGTCCGGCGCCGAGAACACACAGGGCCCGTTCACCTTTCGAGTGAACGGGCCCTTGTGCGTGTTCGGGTGGTGTCAGCCCGCGAGCAGGTTGACGCCGGCGATCATGGCGCGCACGGTCGATTCCGCGCTGTCGGCGGCGGTGGCCACCGCCCAGCCGCGCCTGCCGTTGAACTCGCACTGCATGAAGGTGGCGGTGCCGTCGGCGGTCGGGCGCTGATGGAAGTGCAGGATCTCGAGGGGGTAGCCCTCGTCGTAGAGCGCGGAGGTCATCGCGGCAACGGGGCTGCCGGTGGCGATGACGGTGCGCAGGTGGTCGGCGAATTCCAGGGTGGCGGTGAAATCCGTTCCGGAACAAGACCATTCGCGCAAGGCGATGGATCCGTCGGCGCGGGTGTACCGGTCGAGGAAGGCGGCGGGGTCGAGGTCGGTGAGCTCGGCGCGCAGGCCCTTGGGGGCAGCGGCGAACAGGGCATGGTCCAGTGTCAGCGTCATTGCAGGTGAGGTCTTCCCGAAGATGTCTTCGTTGGCAGGTGGGACCAGCAGAACGATGAAAAGCAGCCCGCAGCGTAGGGGCTGGTCCGAATCAGACCCCGCTACGGCGGGTTACTACGAGAAGAATTCGCCGTGAGGCTGCCTGCGCGGTCTGCGCAGCAGCGACCGCGAGGTCGCGGTCAGCGACTAGCAGCGCGGCACAGCGGGCGGGATTCGGCACGCAGTCGAGAATAGGGCGATCGTCGCGAAACCGCAACCTGGTTCACTGCCCGGAGTGTCTACCGGTGAGTACCATCACCGCAGCTCAGGATCGGTAACGTCGGCCCCGGCGACGGCGATGGGTACCGTATCGGGTATGGGGCTGCTCATGGCGATGACGATTCCCGGGCTCGCGTGCTTGCTGATCCTGTTGGCGTTCGAGTTCGAACAGCGGCGGAGCACGCTGATGCACCGGGAGGACCCTTCGGAGGGTGCCCCGCCGCGGGATCGGGTGGATCTGGCGGGCGGGTCGGCGCGGCTCGTCGCCCGCGAGCGCTGAATCCGGTCAGCGCCGCGACGCTGCACCGGTCAGGGGTTCCACCGAGGCGAGGGCGCGGGCCGAACCGTCGACGTCGACCTGGACCCGCAGACGCTCGGGTTGCGAACTCGTCCGCAACACCACTTTGTCGCCCATCATCACCGGGCCGACGTGTTCGACGATCGCGCGGTACGGCAACCGATGACGGTCCGGGTGCGCGGCGAGCGCTTCCTCCATGGCCTCCCAGTACACCGCGTTGTTGACATGGCCGAGCCGGTCGACATCGGTGACGCGCAGCGGGAACGGCACCTCCTCCACCTCCGCGACGTCGAGTTCGGTGAGCGCGGCTTTCCAGCGCAGGCGATGTTCGGTGGTGCCGGCCAGCATCGGCGCCATGAACGCGTCGCTCATCCGCGCGGGACGGCCGGCGACGGGGTCGATGTGGATCAGGAACGCCGCGGCCTCGATGTGTCCGCCCTTCTCCCCGCGCAACCGGATGCGCATGTCGCACCAACGATTCGAGAGCGCGTCGGCCCAGCGGCGGAGCTGGACGCGGTCGCCGAACATGATCGGCTCGTACACGTCGATCACCGTGCGCCGCACGATCCACGCCTGATGGGTGTCGCCGTCCTCCACCGCGTCGAGATGATCGAACCCGATGTCCTGCAGGTAGCGCGCCACCGCGTCGAGCCGCAGCCGGTCGTCGCCATCGGTGTCGCCGAGTCGTACCGGCCACGACATCGCGAAGGCCTGCTCGATATCGGGGCAGTCGGGCAGCGGGGTCGCGATGACGGGCTCGGTCATAGGGCCGATGCTGCCACACCGGTGTCGCCAGTGACACGCGCCTCAGTACGGATCCGCCGAAGGCATTGAATCACTACGATTTTCGGCCGTAGGGTCGGTTCGACGCCGGACGACAGGATGGATGCGATGCTGATCGATTTCACGCCGGACAAGGCGCTGTACCCCTTCGAATCCCGCTGGTTCGAATCGTCGGCGGGCCGGGTGCACTACATCGACGAGGGCTCCGGGATCCCCATCCTTTTCTGTCACGGCAGCCCCACCTGGAGTTTTCTCTACCGCAAGATCATCGGTCAGCTGGGCGACCGGTTCCGGTGCGTAGCAGTCGACTACCCGGGCTTCGGACTGTCCGAACGACCACCCGGGTACGGCTACACGATCGCCGAACATGCCGCGGTGGTCGGCGAGCTCGTCGACCATCTCGGGCTCGACCAGTTCGTCGTCATGGGCCAGGACTGGGGCGGACCGATCGGCGCCGCGGTCGGCGCCGATCGAGCCGATCGGGTGCGCGGGCTGGTGCTCGGCAACACCCTGTTGTGGCCGACGGATACCTGGCCGCAGAAGGCGTTCAGCCGGGTCATGAGCAGCTCGCCGATGCAGCGGCGGATTCTGCGCGACAACCTTCTCGTCGAGCGTTTCCTGCTCGGTGAGCTGCGGAACACGATCAGCGAGGCCGAGGCCGATCACTACCGTGCGGTGCAACCTTCACCCGAAGCCCGGCGCGGGATCGCCGCGATGCCCGGGCAGATCCTGGCCGCTCGCCCCTTCCTCGAACAGCTGGCGATCGACGTGCCCGCCCGGCTCGGCGCCACACCGACGCTGCTGATCTGGGGCATGAAGGATATGGCGTTCCGTCCCGCCGCGTTCCTGCCACGAATGCGCGACACGTTCACCGACCACCGGGTCCTCGAGCTGCCCGACGCCAGACACTTCATCCCCGAACACGAGCCCGGCAAGATCGCCGAAGCTATCGTCCAGCGTTTTCGCTGACGCCGCCCCGACCGCTTCCTCGCGAGGCAGCGGGGCACTCCGTCGGCAGCGGGCGGTGCGCCGGTTTCCGCGATCGACCGTGAGCGAATCGCTGGCTAATAAAATGTGACCAGATTGTGAATCTCCCGCGAGTCGCCGCCGAGAACGGCCGATCGCACGGTAGCGTCGCGGCCGCTAGGCCAATTGTTACTGCGTGAAAGGAATTGTTCGACATGGCATTCGAAGTCACTGGGGCTATCGGCGATCACTACAACGAAGCCGGTGGCGCGTCCAGCCCGCTGGGTGAGCCGACCTCGGCAGAGCAGGACGCCGCCAACGGTGGCAAGTTCCAGGAATTCACCGGCGGAGTCATCTACTTCAAGCTCCCGACCGGGGCCAAGACCGTGTACGGCGCCATCCGTCAGGCATGGGAAGCCGAAGGCGGCGCGGGCGGCCGGTTCGGCTACCCGACCTCCGACGAGCAGGACATCGAAGGCGGCAAGATCAGCCACTTCGAGAACGGCTCGATCAGCTACTCGATCGCCGATGACGCTGTGACGGTCAACGCGTAACTCGCGTTCCCGCTACGCCACGAGGGGCGCCTCCCCCGCCGGGGGGGCGCCCCTCGTGCTGTGCGGACCAGCTCAGTGCGCGGCCGAATCCCAGCTCCGGCCGGTGCCGACGGAGACGGTGAGCGGGACCGAGAGGTCGATCGCGGCCGACATCTGTTCGCGCGCAAGGGCTTCGAGGGCCTCGCGTTCGCCGTCGGCGACCTCGAAGACCAGTTCGTCGTGGATCTGCAGCAGCATCCGCGAGCGCAGGCCCGCGTCGCGGATCGCGTTCTGCACGTTGATCATCGCGACCTTGATGATGTCGGCGGCGGTGCCCTGGATCGGCGCGTTCAGTGCCATCCGCTCGGCGGATTCACGGCGCTGACGGTTGCTGGAATCCAGGTCGGGCAGGTAACGCCTGCGACCGAACAGCGTTTGGGTGTAGCCGACCTTGCGGGCCTGGTCGACGACGTCGGACAGGTAGTCGCGGATGCCGCCGAAACGGTCGAAGTACACGTCCATCTGTTCTTTGGCCTCGGTGGTGCTGATCTTGAGCTGGGCGCTCAAGCCGTAGGAGCTCAGACCGTAGGCGAGACCGTAGGACATGGCCTTGATCCGGCGGCGCAGCTCGGAGCTCACCTCCGCGATCGGGATGTCGAAGGCCTTCGACGCGACGAAAGTATGCAGGTCCTCGCCGGAATTGAAGGCCTCGATCAGGCCCGCGTCCCCGGACAGGTGCGCCATGATGCGCATCTCGATCTGGCTGTAGTCGGCGGTCATCAGCTCGGCGAAGCCGGGGCCGACCACGAAGGTGTCGCGGATCTGGCGGCCGGTGTCGGTGCGGATCGGGATGTTCTGCAGATTCGGCTCGGTCGAGGAGAGCCGGCCGGTGGCGGCGATGGTCTGGTTGAACGTGGTGTGCACGCGGCCGTCGTCGGAGACCGACTTGAGCAGGCCGTCGACGGTCACCTTGAGCCGGGTCGCGTCGCGGTGGGCCAGCAAGTGTTCCAGGAACGCGTGACCGGTCTTCTCGAACAGCGATTCCAGTGCGTCGGCGTCGGTGGTGTAGCCGGTCTTGGTGCGCTTGGTCTTCGGCATGTCGAGCTCGTCGAACAGCACCACCTGCAACTGCTTGGGCGAGCCGAGATTGATCTGCTTGCCGATCACCTCGTACGCGGAGTTCGCGGCCTCGGTGACGCGGTCGGCGAACTGCTGCTGGAGGTTCTCGAGCTGGGCGACGTCGACCGCGATGCCCGCTTCCTCCAGTTGACCGAGCACGCCGAGCAGCGGCAGCTCCATCTCCGTGAGCAGTGGGGTCGATTCGATGGCTTCGAGTTCGGTATCCAGGGCGACGGCCAGGTCGGCGACCGCGCGGGCACGCAACATCTCCTCGCGGGCGATATCGGCGGCGACAGTGTCCTCGTCGTCGAGCAGGGACAGCTGGCCCGTGTCGCCGGTCTCGACGCGCAGTTCGCGCTTGAGATAGCGCAGTGACAGATCGTCGAGGTTGAAGCTGCGCTGACCGGGGCGGACCAGGTAGGCCGACAGGGCGGTGTCGGTGGCGAGACCGCCCAGGGTGAAGCCACGCCCGCGCAGTGCGTGCCCGGCGGACTTGGCCTCGTGCAGCGCCTTGGGCACCTCGGGATCGGCCAGCCAGGTGGCCAGCGCCGTCTCGTCTTCGGGGGTGAGGACGGTCAGGTCGATGTAGCCGCCCTCGCCGTCGGCGGCGGCGATCGCCAGTGCCCGCGCGTCACCGTGCACCGGCGTCCCGGTCCCGACGATCGAGAGGCCATGGCGCACACCGGCTTTCGCGTGCTCGGCCAGCCAGTCGGCGACCGCGCCCTGATCGAGGGCACCACCGCTGATCTCGAAACCCGACTCGGCTTCCGGCTCGGGGGAACCGAGGGTGTCGAACAGCCGGTCGCGCAGCACCCGGAACTCGAGGTCGTCGAAGAGCTGGTGGATCTTGTCGCGGTCCCACGGCGCCTTGATCAGCTGGTCGGGGGTGTAGGGCAGCGGCACCTCGCGCACCATCTCGGTGAGCTGGCGGTTGAGCACCACACTCGACAGGTTCGCCCGCAGGGAGTCACCGACCTTGCCCTTCACCTGATCGACGCGGTCGACCAGGGTGGCGAGGTCGCCGTATTCGCGGATCCACTTGGCGGCGGTCTTCTCCCCCACGCCGGGAATGCCGGGCAGATTGTCGCTCGGGTCGCCGCGCAGAGCCGCGTAGTCGGGATACTGCGCGGGCGTGAGGCCGTATTTGGTCTCCACCTCGGCCGGGGTGAAGCGGGTGAGATCCGAGACGCCCTTCTTCGGGTAGAGCACGGTGACGTCGTCGTTGACCAGCTGGATCGCGTCGCGGTCGCCGGTGACGATGAGGACCCGGTAGCCCTGTGCCATCGCCTGGGTGGTGAGAGTGGCGATCACATCGTCGGCCTCGTAGCCGTCGATGGCCATCACCGGGATGCCCATCGCGCCGAGCACGTCCTTGGTGAGTTCGACCTGCCCACGGAACTCGTCGGGGGTGGCACTGCGATTGGCCTTGTACTCCGGGTACGCCTCGGTGCGGAACGTCTTGCGCGACACGTCGAACGCCGCGGCCACATGGCTCGGTTTCTCGTCGCGCAGCAGATTGATCAGCATCGAGGTGAATCCGTACACCGCGTTGGTGGTCTGACCCGTGACAGTCTTGAAGTTCTCCGCCGGTAGCGCGAAGAACGCGCGATAGGCGATCGAATGCCCGTCGAGGAGCAGCAGCGTAGGCCGCTCACCCTCCGGGGCAGTGGTCGTTGTCGATGCCTGCGCAGTCGTCGGTGAACTCACCCGAGTGAGTCTAGGGACACCCTCCGACAGACACGAACACCGCCATCACCGCACTCCCAGCCCAGAACCCCGACCCCTAGGGAGGGGCGGCCACGCAGTGGCCGGTCGCGGCCGGGTCGCCGGTTAGCCGCCGGGGCGTAGGCGACGAAGGAGCAAGCCGTGGGGCT
>NZ_JBHTUD010000016.1:0-208350 GCF_042794235.1 Nocardia sp. NPDC056541 | reverse complement strand
GGAGCAAGCAACGGCACCTGAACAGCGGGACCGGCGGGGCCGCGAACTCGAGCGCGCCAGCGCTCAAAAAAACCCTGTCGGACCCTCATGACATCATGCGAGCACCATGGAACTACGCAAGGGTGCGCACGCGCCGGTACCGACATCGCTTCTCGCCGTGGTCGTTTCATGGCGGTCGGCGCATACCGTAGACGCGCACGCCCTGCTGGTCACCGAGTCGGGCCTGGTCCGCGCCGACCGGGATTTCGTCTTCTTCAACGCACCCCGGCACGCCTCCCAGGCGGTGACCCTCGACCAGGAGCCCGCCCCCGGCACCGCGCGACTGAGCATCTCACTGCCCCGCACCGAACCCGAGGTGGCGCGCATCGTCATCAGCGCGTCCCTCGACGACGCCACCTTCGACCAGCTCCTCGACCTCACGCTGACCGTGCACGCCGCCGACGGCCCGGTCGCCCAGTTCACCATCGACGGTATCGAAGACGTCCAGGCGATGATGTTCGGCGAGTTCTACCGCCGCGACGGCCAGTGGCGGTTCCGTGCGATCGGCCAGGGTTGGTCGGGCGGGCTGGCCGGACTCGCCGGTGAATTCGGGGTCACGGTCGACGAGCCCACCACCGGACGTCCCAGCATCACTCCCGACGACAGCTCGCGGATGCCCGCGCGACCGCATGGGGCAGCCGCCGACGCCGCGCGCTCCGCCGATCGCGCACGATTCGCGAGTGTGCCGTCACGGCACGACGCGTCGACGTCTACTGCCGATCTGCCCGGCGCCGACCACCGGGCGAACCGCTCGTCCCCCGAGTCTGCGAATCCAGCCGCAGCGCGATACGACGGACCGGCGTCGACGCGCCCACCGGCCCTGTCCCGCCGGGTCATCGACGTGCCGCCCCCGCCACCGGTCGACCCGGAGATCGCCGACTGGCACCCCGACCCGGAAACCCCCGATCAACTCCGCTGGTGGGACGGCGACGAGTGGACCTCGAGCGTCCGCCCGCACATCCACGATCACCGCACCCGCTGTACCCGCTGTGGTAGCCCACTGCGGCGCAAGCTGTTCGGTGGCCACGGACCGTGCAAGAACTGTGCCGCCGAAATCGAGGAGTTCCTCACGCACTGGCGCAACCGAGCCAGGCGCGTCCTCGCGGGTCCCGGCACGATGTCGGTGGAATGGACCGAGGTGTGGGCCGCTCTGCGCTTCCAGCGCATCGACGAGGAGCGCGGCCGAACACTGCTGCGCGAGGCGGGTCTGACCCAGGTCGAGCGGATGGTCGCCTTCGCCTTCGCCGACGGTGAGGTGTTCGCCGAGGAACTGGACGCTTTCGAACACGTGGTCAGCGAGCTGGCGCTGTCGGGCGGCATCGTCGACGATCTGCGTCGCCGAATGCATCGCGGCCGCACCCTGTCCCGCTTGCGCGCCGGCGAACTGCCCACCGTCAACACCCCCGGTCTGCATCTGGATCCCGACGAACGCGTGCACCTCGATCTGCCCGCCGTCCACATCCGCATGCTCGCGCGCGGCCCACGCAACACCGAGGGCCGCCTCATCGGCAGTTCCAAGAAGCTGCGTTTCGTCGGCGACGGCACCGGCATCGAGCTGCCGTGGAACCGGGTGGTGTCGGTGCATCCCGAGCACGGCACCGTCGTCCTCGCGGCGACCTCGGCGCGCGGCGGCGCTACCTTCGGCGTCACCGACCCCGACTATGTGGCGGCAGCGTTGGAAGGTGCACTGCGCGTATCGAAACGCCTGGTCCTGACGCCGGGACAGCTCGACAGCCGCAGCATCCCCCAGGACGTGAAAGCCCAGGTGTGGCAGCGCGACGGCGGCGCGTGCGTCGAGTGCGGCGACGGCCACTACCTGGAGTTCGACCACATCATCCCGCTCAGCCGCGGTGGTGCGACGAGCGTGACGAACCTGCAGATCCTGTGCCGGGCCTGCAATCGCGCCAAGGGCGCGCGGATCTAACCGAGAATCGCGTTCATGATGGTGCCGCCGCTGGTGGCGACGACGCCGCCGATCATCGCGCCCGCGATCATCTTCGGCGACTCCATGGAGCTGCCGGTCCACTTCTCCCAGGCGAACTTTCCGCCGGCGACGGTGATGGCGAGCACACCCGACAGGATCATGAACCAGGTCAGGTACTGAACCATTTTCATGATCTTGTCCGACAGCGGAGGCGCTTCCGGCGACGGGTTGCCGATCTGCGCGTACGTGGTGATGGTGTCGGCCATCGACGTCAGAATGATGCTCATAGCCTGCTCCCCTATCGCGTGACGCGAACTGCGTTCCAGCCCTGCCGTATTCGATCGTGGTCCAGGATACGGGCGCGAACCCCCTGCACACCAACAAAACCGATCGGTTCGATCGAGATGGGCGCCGACACTGTGACACATGACCGGATACCATCAGTGCAGAGTTCATCGTCGTCCCGTTCCTCCGAGATACCGAGTGAGACCCCATGCTCCTGGCCGCCGTCACCGATACCTTGGCGCAGATCGGCAATCCGACCCCCGAAGCACCGCCACTGGCGGACAAGATCATGCAGCTGGTCAGGTACCTGACCTGGTTCATCTTGTTGTCCGGCATCATCGCCATCACTGTCGCGGGCGGAAAGTTCGCCTGGGAGAAGTGGACAGGCAGCTCCATGGAGTCGCCGAAGATGGTCGCGGGCGCGATGATCGGCGGCGTCGTCGCCACCAGCGCGGGCACCATCATGAACGCGATGCTCTAGGTTCCTGCTCCGCTCGGGACGGTCCGGGATCAGCCCGGGCCGACTCGACCGGCTAGGAACACACCGACCCGAGTTCTGTTGGGGTTCAACAGAACTCGGGCTTACCGGATTGTCGAGTGTCGGCGCACGGCATCTACCTCCTGTCGTTCGGCGGGTCGGGTCGGCTACGTGTAGAGCCGGTCCACGAAGGCGTTCAGGTTTTCGACCACGCGGTGAGCCTTCTCCTCCGGCGTCAGATCCTCGCGATACCGGCTGCCCATCGACGGCCGCTTCTTGTTGCGCGCATACAGCGAGCAGGCCAGATCGGTGCACATGTAGCTACCGACCGTGTTGCCTTTGCGCCCCGACTCGCCCGTCTTGCTCGCGGTCATCAGCGAAACGCCGCCGCCGGAGTGCGTGGTGAGGCAGATCGTGCACATCTGTGTCTTGCCCGACCCGCCGGTCTCGTGCCGCAACGCGACGCTGACCAGCCCGTCCGCCCGCGGCACCGAGATATAACAGCGCCCCGCGTACGAGGGGTCGGTCCAGCCGAGGAAGTCGAGATCCTTCCAGGGGCGTTCACCCAGGTCACGCGGCACATTCAAGCGCTTGGCGTCGCCCTTCGAACAGTTGACGAACGACGACCTGATGTCGCGTTCGGTAATGGGTTCCATGCGTCGATCCTTCCAGTCTGCGAACTGCAAACGGTAGACACGCTAACGATCCCCACCTGCGGAGACAACCTGTTTTCCGGCCACCGATGACGAGCATCCCCGCCGATGGACGACTGTCAGCGAAGGATCCCCGCGGCCCGCGCGGCGCGCAGCCAGTCGGGGAACTCACCGAGCAGCCTGCCGTACAGCTCCGCGTCGCTGATCCGGTCGATGTCGTCGAGGGCGAAGAAGCCCGCGTTGTCCACGACGCGGCCGTCGAGTTCGTCGAGGGTGCGCAGGACACCGAAGTTGGCTGTGCCGAGGCCGATGAACTGCCAGAAGGCGGGCAGGTGGGCGGCCTCGCGCATCAGGGCCGCGATCTCGCGCTTCTTCGCGAAGCCACCGTCGGTGAAGAACAGGACGAGGGTGGGCTCGGTGAGGGTGTCGATGACCGCGCGCATGATCGGTAGTTCGTCGTTGCGGCCGCCGATGGCGTTGTAGTCGACGCCCTGGTGCGTACCCTTGAGATGGAGATAGGTGTGCGCCCACTGCTCCCCGCCCTCGACGGTGATATCGGGCAGTTTCACGTAGCTGAGCGCGTAGAGGTAGGCCTCGAGCACGCCGTCGTCATCGAGTTGCGTGGCGACCGGGATCATGCGCTCGACGACCCGATGCACCGTGCCGGCGCGATACATCTTCTCCATGCTGCCGGTCTTGTCGATCACCAGCACCACCCGCGCCCTGGCTCCGAACGCGCTCTTGTCGATCAGCACCTTCACGACTTCGCGCTTGCGCATGTCCAGCTTCTGGCGCTTGTCGAACGACAGCGCGGCCTCGCCGGGAACCGTCCGAACTTCCGCGACCACTTCCGGCTCGTCGTCGACGCTCACCCCGTGGTCGGTGACCAAGTCGGCGAATCCGCCCGCGTAGCCCTGTCCGACGGCACGGACTTTCCACTGGTCACCCCGGCGATACAGCTCGAGCGCGATCACCACCGACTCGCGATCGAGGCCGTCGATCACGTACTCGTGCAGCACGTTCCCCGCACTGTCGGCGACCGAAGCCACCGGCGACGTGGCGCCGCCGAACGTATCCCCTTCTGCCGCGACAGTGATCACGGCGCGAATCTGCGCGATCTCGACCGGCACAGCGCCGAGTGACACCTCGAGCGCGGCACCCTGGAGCCGAACACCCGGCGCCTGCGGCTGATTGAAGAAGACGAAGTCCGCGTCCGAACGCACCTTCCCCGCTTCGGTCACCAGCAGTGCCGAAAGGTCGGCGGCCACGCCGCCCCGCACCGACAGCACCACCTCCCCCGAAGCCAAGCCCGCGTTCTGTCCTTTGACCAGCGCAGCAGCCATCGCCATCCCTCTCGTCGCACCGTAACGCCCCACACCCTAGGCGAATACGGGCTAGATCCAGCCCTTCTCGCGCGCTTTGAGGGCGGCTTCGTAGCGATTGGACACCCCGAGCTTGGTCATCGCCGAAGACAGATAGTTGCGGGTGGTACCCGGGGACAGGTGTGCGCGTTTGGCGATGTCCTCCACGGAGGCGCCGTCGGCGGCGAATTCGAGGACGTCGGCCTCGCGGGCGGTGAGGACGGTGTCGCCCGCGCTGATGGCTTCGGCCGCGAGCTCGGGATCGACGTATCGGCCACCGTTGTGCACCGACCGGATCACCTCGGCCAGCGTCGCCGCGGAGGTCGTCTTGGGCAGGAAGCCGCGCACACCGGCCGCGAGTGCGCGCTTGAGATACCCGGGCCTGCCATGGCTGGTGACGATCAAAGTGCCGGCTCCAGGGGTGATCCGGAGCAGTTCGACGGCGGTGTCGATGCCATCGATGCCCGGCATCTGCAGATCGATGACCGCGACGGCGCCCGGCTCGCCGTCCTCGGCCCTGCGGCGCCACGCGGCGACGAGTTCCGCACCGGAGCCGACGTGGGCCACGACCTCGAGATCGGGCTCCAGGCCGAGCATCGTCGCCATGGCAGCGCGGATCAGGGTCTCGTCGTCGGCGAGGAATACGGGAATCACTGCTTCTCCCAATGGATTTCGAGGGCGAATTCGTCGCCGGAGGTGGCGATGTCGAGGGTCGCGCCGACAGCGGCGAGTCGTTCGCCGAGGCCGCGCAGCCCGGATCGTTCACCGATCGCGCCCTGCGGGCGGTCGTTGCGCAGTGACATGCCGGACCCGCCGAGTGCGAGGGTCGCGGTGGTCGCGGCCGAGTGTTCGACGATATTGGTTGTGCCTTCCCGGACTACCCAGGCCGCGACTTCATGAAATGCCGCGGGCACCTTGGCCGCGTCACCCTCCACGACGAGTGCGCATCCCGCCGCCGACAGCAGTGATCGCGCCCCGGCCACTTCCCCGCGCAGGTCGATATTGCGGTAGCCGCGCACCAGGGTGCGCATCTGCCCCATCGATTCGACCGCCAGTGTTCTGACCTCGTCCATTTCCGCGGTCGCTCGATCGAGGTCGCCTGCCCGTGACAGTGCCGCTGCCAGTTCGCTTTTCACCGCGATGGCCGAGAAGCCGCGTCCGACGACATCGTGGAGGTCGCGCGAGAAGCGCAACCGTTCCTCGGCGACCTGCAGTTGCGCCTCGACACCTTTGGTTCGCTCCAACTCGTCGATGATGCCCAGCCCCCACACGGTGAGCCGTGTCAACACGATCGCGAAGACCCCGGTGAACAGGAACGCCGCCGCACCCTGCAGGCCCGCGCCCAGTGGCGTACCGAAGACCACCAGCGGAGTGACCACGCTGAGAACGACCAGAATCCACCACTTGTGGCGAGTGAACGGGATGACGGAGAAGATCGCCATGAACACCGCGGACACGCCCACCGTGCGCGCGCTGAGGACCGTCGCCTCGTCGGTGGCCAGGCGGGCGACGATCCCGCTGATCGCCCACAGCGCGACCAGCATCACGATGGCGACGGGCAACATCCGCGGCCGCGCCACCACACCGGGAACGGTGGCGAACGCGGGTTGTGCCTCCAACGCGAACCCGGCCGCGATGCCACCGGCAACGACCCCGAGCACCGATGGCACCGACTCGGCACTGATCGCCAGCACGACGACGAGCACGGCGATCACCGCCTGGAACGAGAGCCGGGTGTAGAGCCGGAACTTGGCGGCTCCCGACAGCTCGTGCCACCAGGCGGTCGCGCGCATCACCCGCGGTCGTCCCAGCGGAAGCTCTTGCGGGTCAGCACGAGCGCCAGCACGGTCCATAACGCCAGTGTCGCAAACGGCCGGCCGGATTCGGTGACGGTATCGGCGAAGCCGAGCGCGGCGTCGGATTCGGCGAACGCCGACAGCGTGCCCGACGTGCCGAGGGAGAGGAGGTCGGAGACGGCGGCGAAGGGGGTCCAGTCGGCCAGTTGCGCCAGCCGATCGGGCAGTACGCCGCGGATCGAGGACATGCCGAGCATCGCGATGATCATCACCGGCAGCGAGGTGATCTGCGCGGCCTCGGCGTTCTTGGTGTACGCGCTGGTGGCCAGGGCGAGCAGTGAGAACAGCACTGTCCCGCCGACGAGTGCTACCACGATCGCCAGTGGATTGACGGGCGCGGGGGCGCCGGTGGCGTAGACCACCACGGCGATGACGGCGGTGCACGCGAGCGTCATGATGGCGCCCGGGATGGCCGGAGCGAGCTGGATCTGCCAGTCGGCGGCCTCGCCCGTGCGCAACCGTTTCAGGACGCCTTCGCTACGGCGGGTGGTCACCATCGACAGCACCGAGTAGTACTGCACGAACAGCAGGGCGAGCAGTGCCAGCAATTCGAAGGTCACCGCCGCCATCGCCGCTGTGGGCTCGGCGTCTTTGCGGGCGATGAAGTAGGTGGCCAACGGAATTCCGATCGGGAAGACCGTCGCCATGTAGACGAGAGTCTTGTTGCGCCGGAACTGCAGCCACTCCGCTGTGGCGAGCGCGGCGAGTGGTCGACGGCGAAATCCGCCGGCGGGCAGGGTGGTGGTCATCGTGCTCCGATCAGGGTGGGAGTGGTTGCCTCGGCGATATCGAGAAAGACCGATTCCAGGGATGCGGCGCGCGCTTCGAGTCCGGTCAGGCGCACACCTGCTTCGCCGGCCCAGCCGAGCAGTTCGAACAGGTGGCCTTGTAAGTCGTTGGTGCTGATGGTGACTCGCGCTCGCGCGTCGACGCGGGCGCCGCGGAACTGCGGCACGGGCAGGCCGGGATGATCGAAGGCGATCCGCGCCGGATGGTCGTCGACGATGTCGCGCAGCGTGCCCCTGCGCGCGATCGCGCCCTTGTGCATGATCGCGATCTGATCGGCGAGCGCTTCGGCCTCGTCCAGGTAGTGCGTGGTGAGGACCATCGTCACCCCCGACGCTTTGAGGTCGGCGAGCAATTGCCATGTCCCACGCCGGCTTTCCGGATCGAGGCCGGTAGTCGGTTCGTCGAGGAACAGCAGGCGCGGCTGTCCGAGCAGGGCGCAGGCCAGGTCGACGCGGCGCTGCTCACCACCCGACAGTGAGCCGACCCGCACCCCGGATCGGTCGGTCAGGCCCACCTGCGCCAAGACTGCCTCGGCGGTGGTCGGCGCGGTGCACGTTCCACGCCACATGTCGAGCGTCTCGGCGACGGTCAGCTCGGCGGGCAACCCGCCCGACTGCAACATGATGCCGACCCGCGGACGGACCTGGTCGCGGTGCCGGAGCGGGTCCAGGCCGAAGACTTCGACCTCGCCTGCCGAGGGGGCGATGAGCCCCTCCAGCATGTCGAGGGTGGAAGTCTTTCCCGCGCCGTTGGTTCCGAGCAGGGCGAACACCTGCCCTTCGTGCACCTCCAGGTCCACGCCTTTGACGGCTTCGAACGCGTCGTCGCCGCGGCCGTAGGTTCGGCGCAGCCCGCGCGCGGTGATGACGTCTGTGTTTCTCATGCCTTCTACGGTGGTCGACGCGGGGCGTCGCCAGTAGTAAGCGCAGTCACCGATCCCCGATGGGATTCACACGGTCAAGCCATGACATAAGTCATCGGGCTGCGGCTGTGCGCAGGAGCGCTACGCCGTAGGCGATGAACCAGGCCGACCACAGCAGCCAGCCGGACAGGCCGATGAGACCGAGCGGACCATCGTGGTCGATGATCAGGGGCGTGAGGGTCGCCGCGGTGAATTGCAGTGCGGCGGCGAGGAATCCGATGGTCGCATGCCATGGCTTGACGAGCCCGCCGAGCCGGCCCGCGACCGTCAGTCCGACCAGTGCCGTCGCGAGGAAGGTGCCGTTCAGCGCGAGCAGGGCATCGTGCAGCGCCCACAGTGCGCCGCCTTCCCCGCTCGAAGCGCCGAGGGCATAACGAATTCCGACGATCACTGTGAAAGTCGCGTTCTGCAACAGCAATCCGGCGAAGCCGACCAGCGACCACCCGGTCCCCGCCGTCCGCTCGGCCGGTCGCAGGGCCGCCAGTGCACCGGCACCGAACAGCACGGCACAGAACCAGCCCAGCGGTACCGGCGCCAGCGCCAGCGCCACGAGGTCGCGGTGGTCGACGAAGAACGCGACGGCTGTGCGCGAGTCGGTACCGGGCTTCGGCAACCCGGCGGGTGCCAAGATCAGATTGGCCCCCAGGATGACCAGCGCGAACCCGATACCGGCGATCCCCGCGACCCGCTGAAACCGCGCGCCGCTCGACAGATTAGATTTATCGATCATATTTTGAATATAGGTACCATAAAACGAAAGAGGAACCCCCTTTGGCCACCGACTCACCTCGCCGCCGCTACGACTCCCTTCGCCGCACCCTGCAAGCCCAGGCGACCAGCATCGAGATCGCCCAGGCCGCCCGCAGGCTGTTCGTGGAGCAGGGCTGGGCCGCCACCACGGTCCGCGACGTGGCCCGCGAAGCCGGCGTCTCCGTTCCCACCGTCTATTCCGCCTACGGCAACAAAACCGGGCTCATCCAGGCAATAGTCGATGCCGCCGATCTCTCCGCCGACGCCCCGCAGATGCTCGACACCCTGGAAGCCGCGGCAGGCGACCCCCGAGCTCAGCTGGCCGCCATGGCCGGCTACGACCGTCGCCTCTACGAACGCGCCGCCGACGTCATCGCCCTGATCCGCGAAGCGGGCCGCACCGAACCCGCCCTGGCCACCACCTACGTCGACGCCCGTCACCGCGCCGACCGAACCCGCATCGAGGTCTTCACCTCCTGGCCTCCCGGCACCCTTCGCGAAGACCTCCCCACCTCGGTCGACATCTACGCCGCCCTGTGCACCATCGACGTCTACACCACCCTCACCACCGAACGAGGCTGGTCGCCCGACCGAGTCGAAACCTGGTGGACCGCCACCCTCGCCCGCGAACTCCTCGCTTGACGATTCCCCCTCGGCCGACCGGGAATTTGTCTACTATCGTCCGTAGTAGAACGAACACTGGAGGGGCAGTGAGTGATCCGAACAAGACCGGTACCGGTCATCGCGCCACGAGGTCGTCGATGGCACGACTGGTGGAATCGTGCTCCCAATTCATGAACAAGCGCGGCATCTACCTGGGCCGCCGATCGACGAAACTCCATGTGGCCCTGTACCGCCGAACCAACGGCAGGCTCGGCGGCCACATGCCCGCCTGGCCCGACGCCCGAATCCTGCTCCTCGACCACGTCGGCGCCAGAACCGGCACCCAGCGAACCTCACCCTTGATGTTCCACGCCGACGGCGACATCATCGCCCTTGCCGCGTCCAAAGCCGGCCAACCAACCCACCCCGCCTGGTTCCACAACCTGAAAGCCAACCCGGACAGCACGATCCAGATCGGCGCCCGGTCGCACCCCGTCCGGGCCCGCGTAGCCACCGACGCGGAACGAAAACTGCTGTGGCCGAAGTTCGTCGAGCTCTTCCCGAGCTACGACTTCTACCAACGTCATGCGGGCAACCGCACGATCCCGATCGTGATCCTCACCCCGCGCACCTAGATGCCATCCGACCAGCATCGTCGATCGACCCCTTCCGCTGCCCTACGCCGATCCGACCGTCGGGGACTTCGACTGGCGCACAGGTAATTTCCCAGCCATTTGCTGAATCCGCAACGCTGTCGACAGGCATCATCAAGGCATGAGTTTTACGGTGGCCTATCTGCAGTACGCCGGATCGGGTCCGATGCGGCACGAGGAGAAGCTCCTCACCGAGGGCCTCGCAAGACTCGGTGTCCCCGTCCGCCACTACAGCCTGAAGCGTATTCAACGCAGGCAGTTGACGTTGGGACCCGGCATCTTCATCGCCGGGGATATGGCTGCGATGCACGGCGCGATGCGCCAATTGGGCATCCCGCTACCGCAACCCGACGACTATCCCGACGTGCTTCGCGGCTTCCTCGGGCGGAAGGTGTGGGCGTCGACCCTGGGCGAGATCGAGCGCTCGATGGATGGCGGCTCCTCCCCACCGGTTTTCGTCAAACCCGCGGACCGCCGCAAGGCCTTCACGGGCTCGGTCTGCTACTCGGAACACGATTTCGCCGCATGGGGGAATACCAGTCGACGCCAGCGCGTCTGGTGCTCCGAGGTCGTCACCTGGGTGTCGGAATACCGCGTCTATGTCATCGGCAGGCAGATCGTGGCCGTGGACCACTACGAGGGTGACAACTCCGTGCCACTGAACAGGGAAACAGTCGAGTCAGCGGTCAGTGCCTACTACCGTTCCGGAACCGCCCCCGCTGCCTACGCCATCGATTTCGGCGTACTGGCCAACGGGGAAACGACGCTCGTCGAGACCAACGACGGCTACGCCCTCGGCGCCTACGACATCACCGCCGACCAATACACCGCGCTGCTGATGAACCGATGGCGCGATCTACTCACGTCCGAGCCGCGGCCGGCACGAGCCACGAGCTTCTGACGTCGACTCATCGACGACGCAGGGACGCGTCCAGCAGAGATGGTGGGGTGTCGTGTTTCTCGTCGGGGGCGAGGTCGGTACCAGGGGCCACGATGGCATCGACGGCGTCGAGGATCTCGGGCGGCAGGACGGTGTCGGCGGCGGCCAGCTGGGCGTGCAGGTGGTTCATGGTACGGGGGCCGATGATGGCGCTGGTGACGGCGGGATGGGCCGTGACGAAACCCAGGGCGAGTTGGATCAGGGTCAGGCCCGCCTGGTCTGCCAGGTCCGCGAGTTGCTCGACGGCGGCCATCTTGGCGTGGTTGGCCGGGATGGTGGTGTCGAACCGGTCGGGCATGAAGGCCGAACGGCTGGTGGATATCTCGCGGTCGGCGCGGATGGCGCCCGAGAGCCATCCCGAGGCCAGCGGGCTCCAGGCGAGCACGCCGAGACCGTATTCCCCGGTGACCGGCAGGACGTGAGTTTCGATGCCGCGCTGCAGGATCGAATAGCTGGGCTGTTCGGTGACATAGCGGCTCAGGTGGCGTTCTTCGGCCGCCCACTGCGCCTGCACGATGCGGTACGCGGGGAAGGTCGAGGATCCGAAGTAGCGGATCTTGCCCGCACGCTGTAGATCCGTGAGCGCCGAGAGGGTTTCCTCATCGCTGGTTTCGGGGTCCCAGCGGTGGATCTGATAGAGATCGACGTGGTCGACGCCGAGTCGGCGCAGGCTGTCGTCGAGCGCGGTCATGAGCCAGCGGCGTGAACCGCCGCGATGATTGCGCTCCTCGCCCATCGGCATCGTCGCCTTCGTGGCCAGCACGAGGTCGTCGCGGCGACCCGCGACGGCCTTGCCGACCAGCTCCTCCGATTCCCCCTGGCCGTACATGTCGGCGGTGTCGATGAGGTTGACGCCGCCGTCGATGGCGACATCGATCATGGCGGTGACCTCGTCCTGGGTGGAATTT
Source organism: Nocardia sp. NPDC056541 (assembly GCF_042794235.1). NCBI lineage: Bacteria > Bacillati > Actinomycetota > Actinomycetes > Mycobacteriales > Nocardiaceae > Nocardia > Nocardia sp. NPDC056541. Next base: position 196,189 of record NZ_JBHTUD010000016.1, on the reverse strand, counting down.
CCCAGCTTGCCGAAGTTCATCGCGCCGAGCACGAGCGTGCTGACCTGAACGCCGGTACGGCCCAGAGTGCGGTACTGCATGGCGGTTCCTCCCAGATGGGCTTGGTTCGGCTCGCCGGTTCTGGCATCCTCGACCAAGCGGAACAATGTTCCGCTAATCAACATACGGAACACTGTTCCGTTTAACAAGAGGGAGGTCTCGTGGCCGACAACCCGACCGAGGCGCCGCGCCGACGCGCCGACGCCCGGCGCAACCAGCAGGCCCTGCTCGACGCAGCCGCGGCCGCCTTCATCGCCTCGGGCGTCGATGTCCCCGTCCGCGAGATCGCCGCCCGAGCAGGCGTCGGCGTGGGCACCATCTACCGCCACTTCCCCACCCGGGCCGACCTCATCGTCGCCGTCTACCGCCACCAGGTCGAAGCGTGCGCCGAAGCGGGCCCCACACTCCTGGCCGCCCTCGGTTCCCCCCACGCCGCACTCGGCGAATGGATGACCCTTTTCGTCGACTTCCTCACCACCAAACACGGCCTGGCAGAAGCACTTCACTCCGACGCGACCACCTTCGAAACCCTCCACACCTACTTCCTCGACCGCCTGGTCCCCACCTGCGAAGCCCTCCTCACCGCCGCCGTCACCGCAGGCGAAATCCCCGCCGGCACCGACCCCTACGAACTCCTGCGCGCCGTCGGCAACCTCTGCATCGGCGGCCGAACCCCCCGCTACCACCCCAGCCGAATGGTCGCCGTCCTCATCGCAGGGCTGAGCGTGAAGTAGCCGACCAGAGCGCAGGCCGAGGACACTCTCGCACTGACATACCCGAGCCGCGGTGAGCAGGTGGTTGTCGTCGGCACCAATACGCAGAAGGGCCGAGCGATGCCGACAGCCGCCGCCGAGATCGGGGCGGAGCAGCGTGTCGCGTTCATCCAGGCGGACCCGCGCCTGGTAGCCGAGAAGTGGCCGGTCATCCTCGACCTGTCCGGCCCTGGCGGCGACCCGTCCCGAATCCGCTGGGAGAAACCGCAGTTCAGGAGGGGAAGTGGGGCGGGTGGGGCTCGAACCCACGACCAGCGGATTATGAGTCCGCGGCTCTAACCGACTGAGCTACCGCCCCTCGCCGCGGGGGTCTCCGCGGGCGAGTCGCATGGTACCCGGCGAAGTGCGGGGTTGACCACTCGACGCGGCGGTCGTGTCGGACCGGCAGGTACGAGAACGGCGACCGGAGTCGCGGCTTCCGAGAAAGACGCGGCGACCGATCGCCGTGGTGGTGCTGCACCCGGGGGTAGGGTTTACGAGCGTTCAGCTCGCTGGCCTCCCCGCGCTCGTACATCGCGTTCGCGACGTTCGATGTTGCCCCCTGGGTTGCTGGCCAACTTGATGACTCCAACTACCAACAACAGAACCGCAGCTATCACTGCGATGATTATCAGTCCCTGCACGGAACATAACTTAACGTGTATTCCGTTGCAGCGCACAATAAGTTACAATGACGCGCCGACCGTCAACAAGGTACGGCCGAGGGCGGAACGGCTCTCGATCGCGGAGTGGGCCTGCCGCACCTGATCGATCGGGAAGGTTTGCCCGATCACGACTTCCAGCGCACCCTCGGCGACCGCTTCCTGAGCACGGGCAGTGATGCCGACCCAGTCCACGTCCTGGCCGACGATATCGAACAGACCGAGCACCGTGACACCGCGCGCAACAGCGGCATCGGTGTCGCCCGTCGCGAAATCACCTGCAGCGGAGCCATATCCGAGAAAGAGACCGGTGTCGGCGGCGGCGGTCAAGGCCGCGCCACCGATGTCGCCACCCGCACCGTCGAACACGACCGCCGCTCCCCCGCCGGTGATCTCCCGCGCTCGGTCCGCCCAGCCGTCGACGGCGTAGTCGACGACCGCGGTGGCGCCCAATCGCGTTGCGAGCGCGAGCTTTTCCGGTCCGCCCGCCGCGGCGACAACCCGCGCGCCCGCCGCGATCGACAGCTGGATGAGCAACGTGCCGAGGCCGCCTGCGGCGGCGGTGATCAACACCCACGAATTCGGTTGCACGGCAGCCCTGTCGAAGACAGCGAGCGCGGTGCGACCGTCGTGGGCCAGGCCTACGGCCTGCTCGGTGGTGAGCCCGGCGGGGATCTCGGTCAGCGTGGCGGCCTTGGCGAGGGACTTCTCGGCGTAACCGCCGGTGGGCAGGCCGCCACCGATGCCGCTGGCGGCGGTCTGGGTGACGACGCGCTTGCCGAGCCAGCGGGGGTCGACCTCGGCGCCGACCGCGCTCACCACGCCGCCGATCGCACCACCGGGGACGTAGGGCAGGCTCAGCGGGAAGTAGTCCTGACCCCACCCGCTGCGCAGCCGGGTATCGAGGAACATCACGTCGGCGACCTCGACGTCGACGACCACTTCGACCGAATCCGGTTGCGGTGTGGGAACTTCCACCAGGTTCAGGACCTCGGGCCCACCGAATTCTTTGACCTGCACTGCGCGCATCGCGACTCCTTCGTGGTGTTGACCGAACGAGTCAAGGATGAAACCTGAAGTCGAGTTCAGGTCAAGCGCACTGGGACGTAGGTCACACGATCAGGACCCGCCGCCACAGCTGCTACTGCTGCCACCTCCACAGCTGCTGCTACTCCCACCGGAACAACTGCTGCTGCTTCCACCGCTACAGCTACTACTGCTCCCGCCGCCGCAGCCGCTCCCCCCGCCGCAACCGCTGTTCGAGCCACCGCCACACCCGGACGGGCTGCCCGGATCCCACGGCTGCCCCGAGGTCCCGTCGACATACCCGGTGATCCCGGCCGACCCGGCCACCCATCGCCGATCCAGCGGGCGCGCGTTCTGCGGCTGACTCGACTTCTGGATCAGCCACACGACGGTCGTCACCACCGCGCCGAGACACACCGCGACGAAACCGAGCACGATTACGAGCGTCAACACCATGTTCGCAGGCTAACGCCAGAACCCGGCCACAGCACCCCCACCGTCAGTGGCCTTACAGTGAATTGTGGCGTTCTCTTTCTCCCGGACCGGCAGACGGCAAGTCGACCTCCCCACCGTCGACCGCACCGTCGCCGCCCTGGTCTTCCCCGAAGCGATCTTCAAAACCTCGCCCTGGCAGCCTCGCGAACTCGTGGAAACCGGTCTGCGCCAATGGTTACGGTGCTGCGGTGCCGCCCTTCGCGACGACCAGGTGATCGGTATGCCCTCGCACGCGGTCGACGAGGCGTGGCACGGTTTCATCCTCTGCACCCAGCTCTACGCGACGTTCTGCGAGCAGGCTTACGGGCGTTTCCTGCATCATTTCCCCGAGGGCGCCGGGGAGAGTACGCAGAATCACGGCACCATGGTCGAACAGCTGGGCCGCACCGTGGTCGCCTGGTCGCTGGTGGCGCAACCCGGCGAAGAGTGCGTGCTGTGGGACCTCGACCGCAAGGTCGGCGTCGAGAACCCGTGGGGCGTGGACGCCCGGCACGTTGCCGCCGTGGAGGAGCAACTGCGCCGGGCGTAGCCGACCTAGACCAGCTTCATCCGGCGCGCGGCGAACCGCACCGCGCCGGGTGCGATCCGGTTGATCCGGTACTGCACCCACGACTCCGGCGTCACCGGCACGATGTCGCGCCCGGTCCGCACGGCCTTCACGATCTGCGCGGCCACCCGGTCCGGGGTGTAGCCGCGTCGCTCGTACAGCTTGTCGAACTTCTGCTGCGCGGCGGCCTCCTCGGTGGCGGAGACGCCCGAGATACGGGTGGTGGCAACGATATTCGTGTGCACGATGCCCGGACACACGGTCGACACCGAAATGCCACGGTCAGCCAGTTCGGCACGCAGGCAATCGGAGAACATGAAGACCGCCGACTTGCTGGTGGCGTAGGCCGCCATGTCGCGCTGCGGACTGTAGGCGGCCATGCTGGACAGGTTCACGATGTGCCCGCCGAGCCCGCGATCGGCCATCGCCGCGCCGAAGGCCCGGCAGCCGTTGACGACACCGCCGAGGTTGATCCGCAGTACGCGGTCGAACTCCTCCGACGGAGTATCGAGGAATCCGCCTGCCTGGCCGACACCGGCGTTGTTCACCAGCACATCGGGCACGCCGTGCGCGGCGATCACCGTGTCGGCGTGCGCGCGCACCGCGTCCTCGTTCGACACATCGAGTGGATAGGAGTGCGCCACCCCACCTTCCGATGCGACGAGCTCCGCGGTGGCCTTGGCGGCGAGCTCGTTGACATCGGAGACCACCACTTCGGCGCCGAGGCGCGCGAAAGCCAGCGCGGTCTCGCGGCCGATGCCGCTGCCCGCACCGGTGACGACCACCAGCTTGTGTTCGAATTCCCTTCGCGCAGCGCCTACTTCGGCCCTGGCGAGGCCGCGCGAGACGCCGGCGCCGTCGAGTGCGTCGATGAGCTCGGTGGTCGCGGTCGCGAGGAGTTCCGGATGCGAGAACGGCATCCAGTGCCCGGCGGGGACGTCGCGACGCCACAGCCGGTCGGTCCACTTGCCCGAATCGTCGTAGCCCGCGGGCCGCACGGCGACATCGCGTCCTGCCACGATCAACTGCACCGGCACCTCGGTGCGACGCTCACGCGGGGAGAGCATGCGCGCCACGATGTTCGCGCGATAGATGAGCAGCCCGTCGACCATGTCGCGGCGGAAGGTGGGGCCGAGCTTCACATTGGCGGCGGGGGTGTCGTTCATGATCGACACCGCACGCTGCCACAGCTTTTCGGTGCCGATGGCGTTGAATGTGGCGCGCGGCAGACCGGGCGTCATGAAGAAGAAGGTGTAGGCCGAGGAGGCCAGCTGGGTCATCGGCTGCCACACATTGCGCAGGGTGGGCCGGGAGAGGCGGTCACGCACCCAAGCGGACAGGTGGTCGAGGTTGGGGCCCGAGACCGAGGTGAACGAGGCGACGCGCTCGGTGGCCCGCGGTTCACACACCGCCTCCCACACCTGCACCGAACCCCAGTCGTGGGCGAGCACGTGCACGGGACGATCGGGGCTCACCACGTCGATCACGGCGTAGAAATCGCGTGCGAGTTCGTCGAGGCGGAAATCATCGGTGCGCTGGGTGCGAGTGGACTCGCCGTGGCCACGGGTGTCGTAGGCGACCACGTGGAAGCGCTCGGTGAGCAGCGGAATCACCCTGTCCCACAGATGGTGGGTGTCGGGCCAGCCGTGCACGAGCACGACGGTGTCGGCGGCCGGGTCGCCGTATTCGAACACGGCGATGTCGAAATCACCGCTGCGGACGGTGCGCTGGTTCGCGGGCTGCGGGCTGTCGTTCGTCATGATCTTTCGGACTCCTTGTCCAGCGGAGAAATCACAGGTCGAGCACCAATCGCTCACCGCGAGAACGGGATACGCAGGCCAGCATGGCACCCTCGGCGTGGTCGGCAGCCGACAGCGTGGTCTCGCGATGGTCGGGTTCGCCCGAGCGAACCCGCACCACGCAGGTGCCACAGAAGCCTTGCCTGCACGAGTAGGGCTGGTCGGGACGGGAATCGAGGATCGTGTCCAGCACGGTGCGGTCGGCATCGACCGTCACCACCGCACCACTGGACGCGAATTCGATCTCGAACGGGGTGCCGTCGACGATCGGCGGCGGCGAGAACCGCTCGAAATGCAGTTCCACGTCGGCCATCTCGCGCACTGCGGCGACGATCGCCGAGGTCATCGGGGTCGGGCCACACGCGTAGACCGCGGTGCCCGGCCCGACGTCGGGCAGCAGGTCCACCGCGGCAGGTAGACCGTGCTCGTCATCGGTGCGCACCACGACGTTCGCGCCGAAGCCTTCGATCTCGTCCAGGAACGGGATGGTGTCGCGACTGCGTCCGCTGTAGACCAGTGTCCACGGCACGCCGAGCCGGTGCGCGAGCCTGGCCATCGGCAGGATCGGGGTGATGCCGATCCCGCCGGCCACGAAATGCAGTCGCTGCGAAGGTGATCCGTGGCCCGGCACGGCGAACGGGAAGGCATTGCGCGGGCCGCGCACCACCAACCCGGAGCCGACGGGCAAGGCGTCGTGCACCTCGATCGAGCCGCCGCCGCCACCGGGGATGCGTCGCACGGCGATGCGGTACGCGCGCTCGTCGGCGGGATCGCCACACAGCGAATACTGGCGCAGCCGACCGGACGGTAGTTCCAGGTCCAGGTGCGCCCCTGGCCGCCAGCGCGGGAGCACGCGCCCGTCGGGTGCTTCGAGGCGAAGACTCACCACGTCCTGGTCGTGCGCTTCGATCCGGCGTTCGGTCACCACCACGGCCAGGCGGCGATCGTCGACGCGTGGGCGCAGATCACCGCGGTTGACCAGCGCGCTCCAGCGCAACCGGGTGGCCGCGATGGCGTCGATGACCTTCATCGCCGGATCGTGGCGGTACTTGCCGTAGAGATCGGCGGGGATGTCGCGCGTGGTCACGACGCTGCCGCGCGGGCGCCGGGCGAGGCCGCCAGATACGCGATCGCCTGCGCCGTCGAGCCGACCGATTGCGGGTTGTAGCCGGGCTGGAAGGTCGACAGCGCACTGGCCAGCAGCGACGGCACGCCGGGCAGCGCACCACGCCACATCGCGCCGAACACACCGGCGAGCAGCCGTGCGTAGCCCCGATCCGGCAGTTGCGGATCCTGCTGGACGAGGAACCGCGCACCGCGCACCAGCACGATGAGGAAGATCGGGAACACCAGCGTCATCGACGCGCAGCGCCGGACGTAGCCGACCCCGAAGTACTCGGCGACCTCGTGGGCGACATTGCGGTGTTCGACCTCTTCGGCACCGTGCCAGCGGAACAGGTCGGCCATCCGCGGGTCGGCGCCGAACTTCTCGAGGTCGGCGTTGAGCACCCAGTCCCCGAGCCAGGCGAAGAAATGCTCGAGACAGGCGATGAAGGCGAGCCGCTCGACCAGCATCTGGCGGCCGGCGCGATCGTCGCCGCCGCGCGGGCCGAGCGAGATGCGGAACAGGTATTCCATCTGCGCCAGATAGGGACTCGCGTCGACGCCGTGGGCGGTGAAGACGTCGTCGAGCACCTTCCCGTGGGTCTGCGCGTGCATGGCCTCCTGCCCGATGAAGCCGAGCATGTCCTCGCGCAGCTTCTCGTCCTTGACGTAGGGCAAAGCCTCGCGGTAGGTCTCGATGAACATGCGCTCGCCCTCGGGCAGCAGCATGTTCAGCGCGCTGATCAGGTGACCGGCGATCGGTTCCGCCGACATCCACTGGAGGTCGACACCCGACCAGTCGAAGCTGACATTGCGCGCGTGCAATGCCACCACGCCCGGATCGATCTCCGGGCTTTCTCTTCCCCAAGGAAATAGCTTCATCGGTACTCCTCGATCAACCGCGCACGGACCTCCGTGCCCCAGGTCGCGACGTTGCGTCCTGCTCGGTAGTTCCGATGATACAACTATCCATAACTGTACGTAACACCTAAATGTGTCAGTTGGCCGCACCGAAGATCGCCAGCGCGACCGGCGCCGCCACCAGCAACCCGCACATCACGGCGTTGATCGCCTTGTGTTCGGCCAGAATCCCGACGTATTCGCGCAGGACAGCACTGGGCAGGTAGTAGCGCGCGGTCGGCGCGCCGACCGCCTGGGCGTCGATCCCGACCGAACGGGCGAGCAACGCGGTCCGCAGCACATGGAAATTGCTCGTGACCAGCAGAATGCGGCTGTTTATCCCCTGCCTGGCGAGCAGTTCCCGACTGAACAGCAGGTTCTCGCGGGTGCTCGTCGAGCGATCCTCCCGCAGGATCTCGTCCTCGCGCACGCCGTGTTCGACGAGGTAGGCGGCCATCGCCGTGCTCTCGGCAACCTTCTCGTCGGAGCCCTTGCCGCCGCTGGTCACCAACAGCGGCGCGGGGCCGTGCACGCGGTCGGTACGCCAGATCTGCAGCGCGCGGTCGAGCCTGCTCGCCAGCAGCGGCGGGACCCGGTCTCCGAGCAGGCCGGAGCCGTGCACCACGATCGCGACGGCGTCGTCGGTGCGGGTCACCCCGCCGTAGACGACCGAATAGAGCAGAAACGCGACCAGCACGAAGCCGAGGTAGGCGGCGACGAGCACCACCGCGAGCAGCAACACCCCGAGCACCACCCACTCGGCGATCACCGCCATCACCAGCAGCGCGTACGGAACCAGCAGCGCGACGCCGAGACCGAAGGAGAGCAGGTTCGCCGGACGCACGCCCTCGCGGCGCAGCATCACCACTCCGTTGAGCATCAGCAGTCCAGCCAGGACCAGCACGAGCAGCGGCGACAGCGCCAGGGCGAAGAAGACCAGTATTTCGGGCCCTGACCCTTCGGCGCCCGAACCGATCAGCGCGGCGCCGACACACAGGACTCCGAGCAGCAGCAACACCGCGTTGCCGAACCGGCGCCGCTCCTGACGGAAACACAGCGCGAACACCCCGAGCAGAACCACACCTATCGCCAGCAAGATCACCGGGCCACCCTAACCGCAGCACCGGCCAATCGGATTGCCGAGCTATTGCTCAAACCTGCTGGGCAACCTCGATACATGCGGATGAAAACTTGTTCACCAGCATTTTTATCAGAATCATGCCCCTCTATTCGCAACAGCTGATCGGTAACTGATAAAGGCGAAGGGAAGGCGGTGAGCGATCATGATCATCGATTACTTCCGGTGGTGGGCCAGGATGATCGTCGAATTCTTCGTCTGATCCGAAGACACGATTCGCGCAGGCGCGGGCTCGGATCCCAGTCGCGGTCCCGCCCTCGCGTCAGCGGATAGCACGCGAAGCCGATCAACGCCGCACCCGCGTGGCCCACATCGGTGAACGTGCGGTCCAGGAATACTGGTGGCACACAAACCGCCAGCACACCGAGCACGTACAGCACCCGCCACGGCAGCGACACACGGTAGGCGAGGACGGCGGCGACTCCGGCCAGCCCGTAGCTGACTCCCACATCGAGCGCGAACGCCGCACGCTCCGGGGCTCTGTCGTGGCGAATCGCCCAGAGCAGCACGCCCTGGCTGAGATACGTGGCGCCGACATGGGCGAGGACGACCACCACCAGCCAGCGCAGCGTCCCGAGCCACCGTTCGGCGTTGGCGTGCACGAGGCTGAACAGCACCGCGTAGACCAGCCACCCGCCGCCATCGGTCCAGAACGCGCTGCCGACCAGCACCCGGATCGGGTCGTCGCCGAGACGATCGAGATTGGTCGAGCGGTGCCCGAGCCAGACTCTGGCTTCCTCCGGCGTGAGCCGCAGCTGGATCGCGGTGGTCACACCCAGCGCCGCCAGCCACACATAGGTACCGGGGGCGCTGCGAATCCACCGCCACGCCGAGGCGGCGGCCGCCCGCACGCTGCCCGAGGCGCTCACCACGCCAGTGTGCCAGTCCTCGATCACGGTTCCGGTCATCCTCGCCGGGCGGTTGTTTCCCCGGCCGATCCCCGGGTAGGCGGCAACCAGAGCCGTCCACCGACCGGAACGGAGCACGTGATGCCTCAGCAAGCCTGGAGTGACAAGCGCGAACGGCAGTACGAAGACATCAAGAAGTCCGAGCGCGAACGCGGCCGCAGCGAGAGCAGGGCCGAGGAGATCGCCGCGCGAACGGTCAACAAGACGCGCGCCCAGCACGGCGAGACCAAGGGCTCGAGCAAATCGTCGCGATCGCGCGGTTCCTCGCAACGCAGCGGCCAGCGGGCGCAGGGCGGCGGCAAGACCCGCGATCAGCTCTACGACGAGGCCCGCCGCCGCAATATCGACGGCCGTTCCAAGATGAACAAGCAGGAACTGGCCAACGCCCTCGGCCGTAGCTGACCCCCAGCGAAAGGTTCGCCATGCAGCTCGGATTCAAACTGGCGGCCGAGGCTTTCGGCCCGAAAGAGCTTGTTCGACAGGCAGTGCGGGCCGAATCGGCCGGTTTCGATTTCGTCGAGATGAGCGACCACTTCCACCCGTGGCTCGACGAGCAGGGCCACTCGCCCTTCGCCTGGACGGTCCTGGGCACGATCGCGGCGAGCACCACCGACATCGGGCTCGCCACCGGCGTGACCTGTCCGATCATCCGCTATCACCCCGCCGTCATCGCCCAGGCCGCCGCCACCACCGCCCTGGTCTCGGATGGGCGGTTCACCCTGGGCATCGGTTCGGGCGAGCGACTCAACGAGCACGTCATCGGCCACGAGTTCCCGCCGGTGCTGATCCGTCAGCGGATGTTGCGCGAGGCGCTCGAGATCATCCGATTGCTGTGGCGCGGCGGCTATCGCAACTACTACGGCGAGTTCCTGGAGCTGTCGGACGCGCGGGTGTTCGATCTGCCGCAGACACCGCCGGTGATCGCGGTGGCCGCGGGCGGGCCGAGCGCCGCGGCGATCGCCGCCGAACTCGGCGACGGACTGTTCGCCACCGAACCCGATCCCGAACTCGTGCAGACCTTTCACGACAAGGGCGGATCCGGTCCGCGCTACGTCGAAGTGGGGGTCGCCTTCGCCGAGGACGATCGCGCGGGCGCCGAAGCGGCACTGTCGACCAACCGGTGGTCGACCGGTGGCTGGAAGGTGATGAGCGAGCTGCCCAATCCGGCGAACTTCGCCGCCGCGTCGAGCACCGTGCGAGTGGACGACATGCTCGAATCCTTTGTCTGCGGCAATGATCCGAAGCGCTACGTCGAGGCGGTGCGCAAGGCCACCGACGCGGGTTTCGACCGTGTGGTGCTGATGAACGCGGGACCCGACATGGATGCGTTCCTCGACTTCTACAGCAGCGAACTCGCGCCCCTGCTCCGCTCGGAGATCTGACAGCAGGCGCTGCGGAGGGAGGCCGAAATGCCCATGTACGTCGGCACTTCCGGCTGGCAGTACCGCGACTGGCGGGGTGTGCTGTACCCGCCGGGGCTGCCCGTCCGGCAGTGGCTCGAGCACTATGCGCGGGCGTTCGCGACGGTGGAGTCGAACAACGCGTTCTATCGCTTGTCGAGCAGGGAGAACTTCGCCGGTTGGCGGGAGCGCACGCCCGCGGGCTTCGTGATGGCGGTGAAGGCGAGTCGCTACCTGACCCATATCAAGCGATTGCGCGACCCCGCCGAACCTGTGCAGCGCCTGCTCGACCGGACCGCGGGACTGGGTGATCGGCTCGGACCGATCCTGCTCCAGCTGCCGCCGACCCTGCGCGCGGACCCCGATCTGCTCGACAACTGTCTGCGCTGCTTCCCCGACACGGTGCGAGTGGCGGTGGAACCGCGCCACGATTCGTGGTGGACAGACGAGATCGGTGACGTCCTGCGATCCCGTGGCGCGGCATTGACCTGGGCGGACCGTGATTCGCACCCGATCACCCCTCTGTGGCGCACCACCGACTGGGCCTATCTACGCCTGCACGCCGGCCGCGCCGCTCCCCGGCCGTCCTACGGCAAGCAGGCATTGCGCGGCTGGGCGCATCGACTACTCGACGCCTGGTCCCCAGACGCCGACAGCTACGTCTATTTCAACAACGATCACGGTGGTGCGGCGGTCCGCGACGCGGTCACCTTCGCCCACCTCGCGGCGGCCGCGGGCGCGGACGCGACGCGAGTACCCGATGTGCACGCGACCGCGGGCTGATCAGCGAGCCGATGGGGACAGGATCAGGCCGAACCCGGTCTCGACAAGACGGCGAACCCCGCCCCCGATGTCGCGCGATCGGTGATCGGCGCGAGATCGCAGGCGGGGTGAACCAGTGCTCACCAGCCGGGATCGGTGTCCAGGGGGACGTTGATCCAGCTCGGGCGGGACGGGTCGAGCTCGAGGTGCTGGGTGCGCAGGCCGCTTTCGTTCAGCAACGGCCGCAGCGGGATTCCGCTGGGGAAGTTGCCGGCGAAGACGTCGACGCGCAGGCGGTGACCCGGCAGCAGGACACCGTCGGTGGCGCGGATGCCGATCTCGATCTTCGTCGGCTCGCCGGGCACGATCGGCTGACGGGTATCCAGGGTGAGGTACGGATACGGGTCGGTGTAGTCGCCGTTCGGCGAGCGGGTTGCCTTGCCCTCGTCGATCGTGCGCAGGGATGCCATCAGCTGCCCCTGGGACCAGACCGTCGACGTGCCGTCGGGCGCGACATCGTTCACCGTCACCGTCCAGTAGCCGTCGGTGGCGTCGAGCACGGTGTTCAGGTGGGCGGCGATCGGACCGGAGATCCGCGTCGGCGCGGCCACCGGGGCCGTGGTGAAGGTGAGCGCGGCGCCCTCGCTGATCCGGGCGTCCTTGGCACAGATATCGGGCAGCGGGACCAGGCCGGCCGTGCCCTGCGCGGCATCACGCGAGCAGATGGTGGTCAGGCTCGGATCCACCGAAACGCGTTGCGCGGCACCGGGAGCAGTGCGCAGGCTGCCGTCGTGGCGGGCGCCCGGCGCGGTGCCGGAGGCGGCGGCGTCGAGATACATCCGCCGGTACTGCATGCCCGGCCGCGGGAAGGCGACGTCGGCGGTCCACTGCCCACTGCCCTGCTGCCACAACGTGACCGGGTCGTAGCGGTCGATACCGTTGTCGATTCCCTTGAGCCACTTGTCGAACCACGCGCGCTGCAACGAATCCGCCGGCGCGGGCGCACCCGGTTGGCCGAGTCCCGAGGTCACCGTCACGTGGTAGACGTCGTCCATGACGAGCTTCTTCTGCTCGGCGGGCACGTTCACCGCGTTGTAGATGCGCGGGGTGGAGTAGGTGAAGATGTCGTGCCAGCCGCCGTAGAGGAAGGTCGGCACCCGCACCTGATCGGGCGAGCCCACCCAGGCGGTCCGCAGCGCGCTCTCGTCGTCGAGGATCGACGCCATCTCCGGCGGGATCTGCTCCACGTTCGGAGTGGTCAGCGCGGCGATGAGCACGTTGAAGAAGGTGAACGGGTCGGTCACCCGGTCGCGCAGCCAGACCCAGTCGAATTTGCCGTTCAGCATCGACATCAGGTCGGGCAGCAGCTTCGCGCCGTCGACGGCGAGCAGCCAGGCCGGGATGAACCCGATCCCGAGCGCGCCACCGGGGGCGGCGACGTCGCGGATCAGGTCGCTACCGGGCACGATCGGGAAGATCGCCTTGAGCGCCTCGGGGTGCCGCTGCGCGGTCTGCAGCTGGTTGATCGCCGAGTAGGAGATGCCGCTCATCCCGATCTTGCCGTCGGACCAGCCCTGTTTCGCGGCCCAGTCGACGATTTCCACACCGTCGAGTTGCTCGCGTTCTCCGAAGACCTGCCAGGTGCCCTGGGAGAAGCCGGTGCCGCGCACGTCGACGACCACCTGGGTGTACCCGCCGCGGATCAGATTCCGGTCGACGCCGAAGGTGCGGGCCGCGCCGCCGGGCAGCGCGTTCATCATGTCGCTGAGGCTGCTGAAACCGAACGGCGAGAAGTCCAGGTTCTGCAGCACCGGCATCAGCAGGTCCGACAGGCCGGGAACCGCGAGCGCCGAGTCGGCGACGTTGGTGACCAGCTTGGTGTAGGGCGTCATATTGACGATCGTGGGCGTCGGCTCGGCGACGGGCTGACCGTCCGCACCGGCCGGGTGATAGACGTTCGCTTTCAATACGGTGCCGTCACTCATGGTGATCGGCACATCCCACTCGATGAAGACGTTGGGGTACTGCTGCGGCCCGTTATGGGTGGCGACGAACTGCGCGTCGAGACCCTCGGCATTCGGCGATGCTTGTCCGACCGGTGCGGATGCGACGGCGCCTGCCATTACGACGACGGATGCGACCAGCGCAGCCAGCCGCCCACGATGTGTGATCATGCTTCGGTTCAGCCCTCCACCATCGGGAACTCCGACGTTCCCGTACCGGGAAGTAACGTAGCGTGGGTCACGTCCGATCGCAAGAACATGTTCTGGGCAATCCACGATCAGCGCCCGCGCGCGTCCCACCGCGGTCACCTGACAGAATTGGCGTTGTGACAGCGTCCGAACTCGATGACGGCCGCCGGTACCGCGGGGCCGCCCCTGGGCAACGTCAGCAGGACCGCCGCACCCGGTTACTCGAGGCGGCCACGGACGCCTTCGGCATCGACGGCTACCGCAACACCACAGTCACCACGATCTGCGCGGCGGCCGGCGTGGGCAAACGCTACTTCTACGAGTCCTTCACCGACAGTGAGGATCTGCTGCTCGAGGTGTACCGCGAGACGGCCGCCCGGATGATCGAGGCGATCCATACCGGCCTGCGCGAGGCCGAGGCCGTCGACGCTCAGGTGCGCGTCGGCCTGACCGCGTACTTCCAGCTCATCCTCGACGACCCCCGGGTTCCCCGGATCGCTTTCTTCGAGATCCTCGGCGTGAGCCCCGCGGTCGACCGGGCCTATCACGACGTTCTCGACGCGTTGGTCGATATCTGCATGGCCCTGATCACCCCGCATGTCGACCTGGAAACCCACCCTGCCGTCAGCGTGCGCACGGTGCTGTTCGGCCTGGTCGGCGCCATCGTGATCATCGCCCAGAAGTGGGTGCTCGACGCCTACCGCCAGCCGATGGCCGATGTGGTGGACAGCGCGTGCCTGGTGGTCAACGCGGTGCTGGCGCGGATCGGACCGGACGGCGACCGACGGTGACGCCGGAACTGCGGCACCTGCGCTATCTGGCCGCTGTCGCCGAGCACGGGAACTTCACCCGGGCCGCGGAGCAGCTACACCTCTCGCAGCCGACGCTGTCGCACCAGATCAAGCAGCTCGAGCGCGCCGTCGGGGCGGTGTTGCTCGACCGGACCGGGCGCAGCGTGCGGCTCACCGACGCGGGGGCGGCCTATCTCGCGCATGCCCGCCGAGCTGTCGACGAGGTCGCCGCGGCACAGCGGGCCGTGCACGACGTCACCGATCTCAGTCGCGGCCTGCTCCGCTTCGCCACCACTCCCACCTTCACGCCCTATCTGGTCGGCCCGCTGATCGCGGCGTTCCGGGCCCGGTATCCGGGGGTCACCGTCGAGTTCGGTGAGTTGTCCCAGGACGCCATGGAGTCCGAGCTGCTCGACGACCGCCTCGACCTCGGCATCGCGTTCGCTCCACCGCGCCTGCCCGGCATCACGGCCGAAGCGCTGTACGAGGAGACCCTGGCCGCCGTAGCCGGCATCGCCGCGCGCCCCGCGCTACCAGAGTCCGTGACACCCGACGATCTGGGCGGCCGCGATCTCGCTCTGCTCAATTCGACGTTCGCGACCCGCCACCACATCGACAGCTACCTCCACGACCACGGCGTTTCGCCACGAATCGCGGTGGAGGTCAATTCGATTCAGGCACTGCTGGAGGTGGTATCCACCTCGGACCTGATGACGATCCTGCCCGAGTCGGTCACCGACACCCATCCCCCACTCGCCCGGATTCCACTGCGGCCCAGCATGTCTCGGCGAACCGTCACGTTGCTGTCCGCGGCCGAGGGGCACCGCAGCGCCGCCGCGACAGCTTTCGCCGAATCGGTCCGCGAACAGACGCGGTGAGCGCGTCGGCACGCCCGCTCAGCGCAGCAGTGCGACGATCGCGTCCTGGTGGAGGCGTTCGGCGTTCTGTAGCGCGGTGCGGCCTTCGGCATCGCGGATCTGCGGGTCGGCGCCCGCGGCGAGCAGCGCGGTGACGGTTTCCTGGTAGCGCTGCGAGCCGTCGCCGTAGACGACCGCCTCCTGCAGTGCCGTCCACCGCGGCTTGTTCACATGGTTGACGTCGACGCCCGCGGCGATCAGCATCCGCACGGTGCTCACATGCGCGTGCTCGCTCGCCGGGATGAGTGCCGTACCGCCGTAACGGTTCACACTGCGCAGGTCCGCGCCGTGGCGCAGGGTCGCCGCGAGGATCTCGTCGAGGCCCTCGGCTCCGGCGTACAGGTAGGCGGAGTCCTGGAGGTCGTCCGCGGCGTTCACGTCGGCGCCCGCCTCGATCAAGGCCGATGCGGCCGCGGTCGCCGTGTTCTTGGTGGCGGCGACCAGTGGTGTGCGCCCGTTGTCGCCACGCGTCTCCATATCGGCGCCGCGGGCGATCAGGTCGCGGACCCGGGCGGCATCGTCGGCGAGGGCCGCGTCGTAGAGGTCGGCGTCCAGGGCGTGGTCGAGCTGCCTGGTCTGCGGTGTGGCAGCGGAAGTCGTGGCCGACGTCTCGGGCGTCGCCGAGGCGACGGCGGATTCCGGCGTGCCCGGGTCGGCGGAGCAGGCGCCGACGCCCACCGCGAGCACCGCGAGCGCGAGCACGGCCGCGCGGGGCCCACGAACTGCCGGGCGAGCCGGATTCATAGATATCTCCTCTGGTCAGGTCATGCTCCACCGTGCCCACCCCGTCCCCCCACGTCCAGGACGCAGCGCCGATCGCCACCATCGACACCGTCTATGCGCAGCCGCGAGGACGCGATCCGGGGAGCTGGGGCATCTCTGGTTTCGACGAAAAGTAGGCACCGACCCGTTGATCGACGGTGTCGCCGGGTACCCCCGGAATATGACTACTCACGAGAACCGCCAACTCGACGAGGTCATCGAGCGGTTGATCATCCGGTACCCGACCATCGCACCCGCTGAGCTCGCCGACATCGTGCACAACGTCTACGACGCGTTCGGGAAGGTGCACATCCGCAACTATGTTCCGTTGCTCGTCGAACACCATGTGCGAGAAGAACTCGGCAGTCCGACAGGTGAGATCCCACCCATCCCGCATTGACCGGGCGGGCGGCCCCGCTAGCGTTGACGTAGACCCACGCCAACCATGAGGAGGTCCGCATGCCAGACACCGTCCGCGGAGTCATCGCCCGCGCGAAGGATGCGCCGGTCGAAACCGTCGACATCGTGATTCCCGACCCGGGACCGCACGATGTCGTCGTCCGCGTCCAGGCCTGCGGGGTGTGCCACACCGACCTGCACTATCGCGACGGCGGGATCAACGACGAGTTCCCGTTCCTGCTCGGGCACGAAGCCGCCGGTGTGGTCGAGTCCGTCGGCGCGGCGGTGACCCATGTGGCCGCGGGCGATTCCGTCGTCCTCAACTGGCGCGCGGTGTGTGGCGAATGCCGAGCGTGTCGGCGCGGGCGCCCCTGGTACTGCTTCGACACCCACAACGCCAGCGTCCCGATGACGCTCACCGACGGCACCCCGCTCACCCCGGCCCTAGGCGTCGGCGCTTTCGCCGACAAGACCCTCGTGCACGAAAAGCAGTGCACCAAGGTCGATTCCGAGACCGATCCCGCCGTCGCCGGCCTGCTCGGCTGTGGCGTGATGGCCGGGATCGGCGCCGCCGTGAACACCGGCAACGTCTCGCGCGGTGACAGCGTCGCGGTGATCGGCTGCGGCGGCGTCGGTGACGCCGCCATCGCCGGTGCGCGCCTCGCCGGTGCGGGCACGATCATCGCGATCGATCGTGATCAGCAAAAACTGGACTGGGCCAAGGACTTCGGCGCCACCCACACCATCGACGCGACCAGCGAGGACGTGGTCGAGCGGATCAAGGAACTCACCGGCGGTTTCGGTGCCGATGTGGTGATCGACGCGGTCGGCCGCCCGGAGACCTGGCAGCAGGCGTTCTACGGGCGCGACCTGGCGGGCACGGTCGTTCTCGTCGGCGTCCCGACACCCGACATGACGTTGGAGATGCCGCTGATCGACTTCTTCTCGCACGGCGGTGCGCTGAAATCCTCCTGGTACGGCGACTGCCTGCCCGAGCGCGACTTCCCGATGCTCATCGACCTCTACCGGCAGGGCCGACTGCCGCTGGACCGGTTCGTCACCGAGCGGATCGGCATCGACGGGGTCGAGCAGGCGTTCGCCGCGATGGCGCAGGGCCGGGTGCTGCGTTCGGTGGTGGTGTGGTGACTCGCATCGAAAGAGTCGTCACCTCGGGCACTTTCGCGCTCGACGGCGGCACCTGGGATGTCGACAACAATGTGTGGCTCGTCGGTGACGACACCGAGGTGCTCGTCATCGACGCCGCCCACGACGCCGATGCCATCGCCGCCGCGGTCGGCGACCGGCACGTCACCGCGATCCTGTGCACACACGGCCACAACGACCACGTCACCGTCGCGCCAGAACTCGCGCAGCGCCTCGATGCCCCCGTCCTGCTGCATCCCGGCGACGAGCCCCTCTGGCGCATGACCCACCCGAGGGCCGACTACCACTCGCTGGCGGATACCACCCGGATCACGGTGGCGGGCACCGATATCGACATCCTGCACACCCCCGGCCACTCCCCCGGCTCGGTCTCGCTGCACCTGCCCGACCTCGCGGCCCTGTTCACCGGTGACACCCTGTTCGCGGGAGGCCCGGGCGCCACCGGCCGCTCGTTCTCCGACTTCGACACGATCATCGACTCGATCCGAGACCGATTGCTCACGCTTCCCGAGGAGACCACGGTCCACACCGGTCACGGCGACACCACCACCATCGGCACGGAGCGTCCCGCGCTCGCGGACTGGATCGCCCGCGGCCACTGACCGCATGCCCACCGCCGATCGGCGGTGGGCACGCAGGTAGGCGCGGTACCGAGCGCGACAAACGATCCGTGAGCCTCAGTCGCGAAGATCGGCGACGGACTCCTGGTAGGCCACGGCCGCCCGGGCGAAGTAGTCGAAGAGCACTTCGCGCTGCTCGGGGGTGTAGCTCGCGATGATCTCGCCGATCCGGCGCCGCGCCGGGGCGAGCACCTTGTCGAGCTCGGCGGGCTGGTCGATCGGCTCGACGATGACCTTGCGCCGGTCGCCGGGGTCGGCGCCGCGACGCACGTACCCCGCCTGTTCGAGGCGGTCGACCAGACGGGTGGTCGGACCGGTGGTGAGGCCGGTGCGAGTGCCGAGCTCACCCGGCGTCATCGCGCCGCTCAGCGCGAGGATGTTCAGCGCGTACAGGTCGGTCGCGTGCAGATCGACTGCCTTCGCACCTGCCTGGGCGTGCAGCACCACCGAACTCAGGTACCGGCGAAAGATCGCGCTCGGGTCGTCGTCAGGTTCCGACATGCTCGCCACTCACTTCCTCCGCGCAGACACTTCGTCGCCAATGATAGATCGGAGTCCACTCCGTTGTGATCGCGCTGCGCGCAACCCGTGAATCCGGCATCTCCCTGCGCGATCGTGGAAGCATGACTTCCACCGCCGCGCCATCGACCACCGATTCCGAGCTGGACGCCATCTTCGCCCCGATCTTCGACCGGATCGCCGCGGGCGCGGTGGAACGGGAGGTCGATCGGCGGCTGCCGTTCGACGAGGTGGGCTGGTTGAAGGAGGCCAAGTTCGGGGCGTTGCGGGTGCCGGTCGAGTTCGGCGGGTACGGCGTGAGTGTGCGACAGCTGTTCCGGTTGCTCATCGACCTGGCTGCGGCCGAGTCGAATCTGCCGCAGGCACTGCGGGTGCACTGGTCGTTCGTCGAGGATCAGCGCCTGGCCGAGGCGGGCCCGGAGCAGGAGCGGTGGTTGCGGGCGGTCGCGGCGGGGACCCTGGTCGGCAATGCGATCACCGAACCGGGGGTCGGCGCGGTCGACCGGTATCGCACTCGGCTGACCCGCGACGGTGACCGGCTGCTGCTCAACGGCGTGAAGTACTACAGCACCGGATCACTGTTCGCCGATCACATCCTCGTCGCGGCCGACAGTGACGGCGAGCGGCTCGGCGTGCTGGTCGACGCGGACGCCGAAGGTGTTGTGCAACACGATGACTGGGACGGCTTCGGGCAGCGGCTCACTGCGAGCGGCACCACCGAGTTCACCGATGTCGTGGTGGCCGAGGACCGCGTCCTCGGACCCGGCTACGGTGTCGCGGGGCCCACCTACGGCACCGCCTACCTGCAACTGGTGCAGCTGGCGGTGCTCGCGGGGATCGCCGAACGCGCCGAACGCGACGCCAGGGAATGGGTGAGCGCGCGCACCCGCACCTACACCCATGCCGCCGCCGATCTGCCGCGCGAGGACCCCCTCGTCCAGCAGGTGATCGGCAAGCTGTCGGCGGCGGCGTTCACCGCGCGTGCGGCGGTACTCGCGGTGGCCGATGTGCTCGACCGGGTGCTCTACGCCGGGGCGACGGACGAGAAGGATCTCGTGGCCGCCGAATTGGCCGCCGCGCAAGCACAACTCGGGGTGATCGACATCGTGCTCGGCGCCACGACCCAATTGTTCGAGCTCGGCGGAGCCTCGATCGTGTCCGAACAGCTGCGCCTGGATCGCCATTGGCGCAACGCCCGCACCATCTCGGTGCACAATCCCGCCCTCTTCAAAGCTCGCGCGGTCGGCGACTACCTGCTCAACGGCACCGACCTGCCGTTCGGCTGGAGCGCGGGCGAGCGGAACACCGGCACAACAGCTTCCGCGAGTCCGGAGCCCGAGGATGCGAGCACCGTGGCGGCATCGCGATGAGCAGGCCGATCCGGTTCAACGCCTTCGACATGAACTGCGTCGCCCACCAATCCCCGGGGCTGTGGCGTCATCCCGAGGACCAGTCGCACCGCTACACCGATATCGCCTACTGGACCGAGTTGGCGACACTGCTCGAACGCGGACGGTTCGACGGGATCTTCATCGCCGACGTCCTCGGCACCTACGACGTGTACGGCGGCAACGACATCGCGGCGCTGCGCCAGGGCGCGCAGACGCCGGTCGCCGATCCGCTGCTGCTGGTGTCGGCGATGGCAGCGGTGACCGAGCACCTCGGTTTCGGGATCACGACCGGCACCGGCTTCGAACACCCGTTTCCGTTCGCGCGCCGCCTGTCCACCCTCGACCACCTCACGAACGGGCGGCTCGGCTGGAACGTGGTGACCGGCTATCTACCCTCCGCGGCAAGGAATTTCGGCGCCGAGGATCAACTCGACCACGACGAACGGTACAACCAGGCCGACGAATACCTCGAGGTGCTCTACAAGCTCTGGGAGGGTTCGTGGGAGGACGACGCGGTAGTGCGCGATGCCGAACGCGGCATCTACACCGATCCGTCGAAGGTGCACCACATCGGCCACCACGGCAAGCACTACACCGTGCCGGGGATCCACGTCTCCGAACCGTCGCCGCAGCGGACGCCGGTGATCTATCAGGCGGGCGCCTCCCCGCGCGGTGTGCGGTTCGCGGCCGAGAACGCCGAGGCGATCTTCATCGCCGGACCCTCGAAAAGAATCCTGGCGCAGACAGTTTCGCGCGTCCGGGACGCGCTCGAGGCCGCAGGCCGTGACCGGTACGCGGCCAGGATCTACGCGCTGGCCACCATCATCACCGACGAGACCGACACCGCCGCACAGGCAAAGCGCGAGGAGTACCTGTCCTACGCGAGCATCGAAGGCGGACTGGTGTTCATGTCCGGCTGGATGGGAATCGACCTGTCGCAGTACGACCTCGACGACCCGATCGGCGAGGTGCAGAGCAACGCCATCCAGTCCGCGGTCGCGGCGTTCCAGGAATTCGACGACGACGGCCGCGAATGGACAGTGCGCGATATCGGCCGCTGGGCGGGCATCGGCGGCATGGGCCCGGTGTTCACCGGCTCCGGCGAAACAGTCGCCGACCTGTTGCAGGAGTGGGTCGCCGACACCGACCTGGACGGATTCAACCTCGCCTACGCGATCACGCCGGGGACATTCGAAGACATTGTGCGCCACGTTGTTCCGGTCTTGACCGAGCGCGGCGTCTACCGGACCGACTACGAGCCGGGCACCTTGCGCAATGCCCTGTTCGGTGCCGGTGATCGGCTCCCGCCCGAGCATCGCGGCGCCGGGTATCGCGTCGGCGGTCCGCGGTCCACCGTGTTGCCACCCGAGCAGTCGCGTCCCGAACCGGTGGAGGCACTCGCCCGTCCGTAGCGTGGCGTGTATCGCCGATCAGCGCCAGGACGTACTCGGCCTGGCGCCGATCGGCGTGCCCCATAGCTATATCCGCTGGGGTGCAAGGTATTCGGATCGATTCCCGCTGATCGCAACACTCATCATCGGGCGAAGGTGAGCGCACCATTCCGGTATGACATCGCAGACACCCGTTTCCCGTTCCCCTCGTTCGGCCGCGGTAATCGGCGCCGGCCAAACCGGCGTCACTGCGGCGCTAGGTCTTCTCGATGCCGGTTTCACCGTGACCCTCTACAGCGACCGAGATCAACGCTCACTCCGTGACGACGTCCCCGCCACCGGCACCGCCCTCGAATTCGGCGAGACCCAGCAGGCCGAGGCGGCGCTCGGGCTCGACAGCTACACCGGGCGCGCACCCCGCCACACCGGGCTCAGCGTGCGCATCGCCGGACCCGAGAACGCCGAACTGATCGCCTTCGACGGCACCTTCGACGGTTATGTCGGCGTCGCCGTCGACACCCGGCTCAAGGCCGATGAGCGCCTCACGGCCTTCCTCGAACGCGGCGGCGATTTCGTCGTCGAACCGGTCACCCCCGAATCTCTCGACGCCATCGCCGCCGCCAACGACCTCACCCTGGTCGCCACCGGCCGCGGCGGGCTGGCCGACCTGTTCCCGATCGACGAGGAACGCACTGTCTACGACAAGCCGCAGCGCTCGCTGCTCACGGTCACCGTGACCGGCCTGGACTTCGACCCTGGCGTCTTCGCGCACCGCAGCCCGGCAGGCGGGGCGCACAGCCTGTTCTCCATTCTCGCCGAACAGGGCGAGGCGTGGTGGGGTCCGTACCTGCACAAGGACGCGGGTCCGAGCTGGGCGTTCCTGGGCTGGGCCCGACCCGGCAGCGACTGGGAAACCCGTTTCGCCGCAGCCGATTCCGCCGAATCGGCGTTGCAGATCGTGAAGGACCTCTACCGCGACTACATCGACTGGGACCTGCCGGAAGTGCAGGCCACCCAGGTGATTGCCGAGGACCCGCACTCCTGGCTCAAGGGCGCGGTCCGGCCGGTCGTGCGGGCCGGGGTGGGACACACCGCGGGCGGCCATCCGGTCGCAGCCCTCGGTGACACCGCGGTCGCCTACGACCCGGTCGCGGGCCAAGGCGCGCAGAGCGGGCTGATCCAGGCGCAGCGCCTGGTCGCGGCCGCCGCCGTACACGACGGACCGTTCGACGAACAGTGGATCACCGACCAGTACGCCACGTTCCTCGCTGCCCGCAGCGACGCCGCCGCCAAGGTGACCCGCCTGTTCCTCAGCGACCCCGAATTCGGCGACATCGGCGGCCAGTTCTTCGCCACGGCCGCCGTGAACCCGAAGTTCGCTTCGGCATTGGTCGGCCTGCTGCACCGTCCGCAGCCGTTCCTGCCGATCGACTCCCCCGCCGACGCCGCCGCCTACATCACCGAGGTCACCGGCACGGACGCGGCCGAATTGCTGGCGGAGTTCGCCCCCGCGGGCCGCTTCGAACGCTCGACGTTCGCCCCGGCCGCCGTCGGGTAAGAGGTGGATCCGGGCGGCCGCAGGTACCTGCGGCCGCCCGCTCCAATTCGTCCCGCCGGCTATACCGAAGCCCCGGGGCCGGTGCACTCCCAGGCCGCCTCGATCATCCGGAAGATCTCGTCCACCGCGGCTTCCGGATCGGCGGCCTCCCGGCCCAGCGAGTAGGCGTCGATCACGAACCTCGCGATCGCCGCGCTCTCCGTCGTGGTCCGCGCCAACGCGGGATCGGCGGCGACGGCCGCTGCCAGCGCCTGCGCATGGCGCACCCGCATCGACTCCCCGTACCTGCGCAACGCGGGGGATTCGTCGATCATGTGCCAGATCGGGGCGGCGCTGTCCGCCGAGCAATGTCGCACCATGGCATGGATTTCGCGCCGCAGCGCGGGGATGAGCGGTTCGTCGGCCGCCCGGTCGGTGACCGCCCGCACGAGTCCCTGTTCGAAGTCCTCATCCCGCTCGAACACCAGGGCCTCTTTGGCGGCGAAGTGGGCGAACAGTGTCGTGACGGCAACGTCGGCCTCAGCGGCGACTTCGCGGATGCCCACCTCGTCGTACCCGCGTTCCAGGAAGAGCCGCAGGGCGGTATCGGCGATCTTCTGGCGGGTCACGGCCTTCTTGCGCTCACGACGTCCGGTCGGCACGGTCATGCCAGGAGGCTACCAGTTAGGAATCTGTATCAGTTATGAATTCATACCTGTTTCAAAACACTAACCGTTAGTGTTACGTTCGAGGCATGAGGAAAGTGAGCTTCGCCGAGTTCGGCGGTCCCGACGTCCTGCAACTCATCGATGCCGAGGAGCCCCACGCGGGACCCGGCCGGATTCGCATCGCGGTGCGCGCGGCGGGCGTCAACCCTGTCGACTGGCGGCTGCGCGAAGGCCAGATCCTCGGGGCGCATCCGATCGCCTTGCCCGCCGGTGTCGGGCTGGACGCGGCCGGGGTGGTGGACGAGGTCGGCGCGGGCGTCGACGGAGTCGAGGTCGGCGACCTGGTGTTCGGCGAAGGCTCGAGCACCTATGCCGAGTTCGCCGTGCTGACGGCCTGGGCCCGGATGCCGGCGGGCCTGACGTTCGAGGAAGCCGCTGGGTACCCCTCCGTGGTGGAGACCGCGCTGCGCGTCATCGGCGAGGTCGGTGTGCGGGCCGGGCAGACACTGCTGGTCAGCGGCGCGTCGGGGGGTGTCGGATCGGCGGTGCTGCAGATCGCGCGCGAGCGTGGCATCACGGTGATCGGCACCGCGGGGGCCGCGAACCAGGACTATCTCCGGAGCCTCGGCGCCCTCCCCACGACGTACGGCGAGGGGTGGGTCGAGCGGGTGCGCCGGTTCGGGCCGGTCGACGCGGCCCTCGATCTGGCGGGCTCGGGGGTGATCAGCGAGCTCGTCGAGCTGACCGGGGATCCACAGCGGGTGCTCACCATCGCCGATCTCGGTGCACCCGCCCTCGGGGTCCGATTCTCCGGCGTGGCGGGGAGCGTGCCGGATGCGCTCGCCGAGGCCGCCGCCCTCATCTCGCAGGGCACACTGCGTATCCCGGTCGAGAAGTCGTACTCGCTGTCCGACGCCGCCGCGGCGCACGTCGACAGCCAGGCCGGTCACTCACGCGGACGCCGGGTCATCGTCCTCTGAGTCGTGCGCGATCGCGGCGAGGCCACGGCGGCCCACACCCAGGGGTGGACAGCGACCACCCCCGGGTTCGCTGGGTGATACCTGCGGGCACTATCCGGACCGGCACAGAGAGCGGATAGTCATAGTCAGCCCCTATGACTTTCTCCCCGGTGAAGGAAAGGCCACATGCAGCCCAGCTACGTGCACCACGTCAGGCAGCAGGTTCGCGTCTACGGCGAGACCCGCTCCTACATCTACCTGCGTGAGGCGGGGCGCGAGCTCGTCGAGGAGGTCGTCACCTACCGCGATCTCGATCGCGATGCCAGGGCGCTCGCCGCGTGGCTGGCCGATCGCCCGGAATCGACCGAACCCGTCGTTCTGCTCTACCACGACGGCATGGCTTTCCTGCGGGCCTTCCTCGGCTGCCTCTACGCGGGCGTCATCGCGGTGCCCGCGCCCCTGCCGCACGACGAGCGCAGCACGCGGCGCGTAGCGGGCATCATCGCCGACTCCGGCGCCCGCCTGGTTCTGACCACCGCCAACTTCCAGCCGATGGTCGCCGCGGCCACCACCGCGGCCGTGGTGGCCACCGACGAACAGCTCGGTGACCCCGACGCGTGGCGCCTGCCCGACATCGACACCGGGACCATCGCGTTCCTGCAGTACACGTCCGGCTCGACCGGCACACCGAAGGGTGTCGTCGTCACCCACGGCAACCTCCTGCACAACGAAGCCGCGATCGCCGCCGCGATCGGGAGCGACGACACCTCGACCGGCGTCACCTGGATCCCGCAATTTCACGACATGGGCCTGATCGGCTCGCTGCTCGCCTCGATCTACGCCGGCGCGAACCTGGTGTTCATGTCGCCCACCACCTTCCTCAAACGCCCCGTGCGCTGGCTACAGGCGATCGACAAGTACCGCGCCACCTGCACCGCCGCCCCGAACTTCGCCTATGAACTGATCACCAAGCGCGTCACCGACGAGCAATTGGCCACCCTCGACCTGTCCACCCTCGAGGTGGCGTTGTGCGGCGCCGAGCCGGTCCGCGAACGCACCATCGCCGCGATGCGCGAACGGTTCGCACCCGCGGGGTGGCGACCGACCGCGCTGCTGCCCGCCTACGGTCTGGCCGAGGCGACGCTGCTCGTCACGGCGGGCCCGGTCGACGCACCGCCAGTCGTCACCGACGGACCCGACAGCCTGCTGGTCGGTTGCGGACAACCGGCGCGCGGTCTCACCGTCCGCGTCGTCGACCCGCACACCGGGCAGCAGGCCGTCGACGACACCGTCGGCGAGATCTGGGTTCGCAGCGACAGCGTGGCAGCCGGCTATTGGAATCGGCCCGAGGAGACCAGGCACACCTTCGACGCGTACCTCGGCGACGAAGGACCCTTCCTGCGCACCGGCGACCTCGGAATGCTGTGCGACGGCGAACTGTTCGTCACCGGGCGGCTCAAGGACCTGCTCATCATCAACGGCCGCAACCTCTACCCGCAGGATGTCGAGGAACTGGTGGAGGAGTTGCATCCCGCGCTCACCACCGGCGTGGCCGTCTCCGTCGAAGCAGGTGGCCGGGAACGACTCGTCGTCGTGCAGGGCATCAAGACAGCGCTGCTGCGCGGTACCACCCTCGCCGAGCTGACCTCGACGATCAAGATCGCGGTCGCCCGCGGTTTCGATGTCCCCGCACCGAGCGTCGTCCTCATCGAGAGCCGCTCCGTGCACCGCACCACCAGCGGCAAAGTCCAACGGGCCTCGATGCGCGAGGCCTTCGTCGACAACAGCATCTCGACCGTCCTGCACGAAGACCTCGAACCGGCCCTGAGCCGATCCTCGACCGCGACCCACTGAGGAGCCGAAACATGTTCGCCACCATCACCACTCACTCCACGACAACCCAGGACTGGCTCATCGAGCGCGTCGCCGACTACACCGAACGCGCACCGCACCAGGTGGACCCGACGATCCCGCTCGCCGAACTCGGCATGGACTCGGTGTCGGCAGTGGCCCTGTGCGGCGAGATCGAAGACCGGTGGATGCTCGACATCGACCCGACCCTGGTCTTCGAATACCCCACCATCGCGGCCATCGCCACCTACCTCACCGCCGAAATCGCCGTCGCGGCATGACCGATATCGCTGTCGTCGGCCTCGACTGCCGTTTCCCGCACGCCGCCGACCCGGCGCGGTTGTGGCAGTTGCTGATCGACGGCCGCGACGCGATCTCCGAAGTCCCGTCGAGCCGCTGGAACGCCGACGACTTCCACGACCCGGCCGGCGCACCCGGCACCATCAACACCCGCAGCGGCGGGTTCATCGACGACGCCGACGCGTTCGACGCCGAATTCTTCGGCATCACCGCACACGAGGCCGAATCGATGGACCCGCAACAACGACTGCTGTTGCAGGCCACCTGGCGAGCCTTCGAGGACGCCGCGCTCGACCCCCGGGCGCAGGCTGGCTCACGGACCGGGGTCTATGTCGGCGTGATGGCCAACGAGTGGGCCAATCTGCAGATGAGCGACTACGCCGCGATCACGCCGCAGCACGGATCCGGCAACGGATACTTCATGACCGCGAACCGGCTGTCCTACCAGTTCGACCTGGAAGGGCCGAGCATCGCGGTCGACACGGCATGCTCGTCGTCGCTGGTCGCGGTCCACCTCGCGTGCAATGCCCTGGCAGCAGGCGATTGCGACCAAGCCGTCGCGGGGGGCGTCAATCTCGTGCTGACCCCGGCCGTCGGCGTGTTCTACACCCAGGCGGGTCTGTCGGCGCCGGACGCGCGGTGTAAACCGTTCAGCGGCAACGCCGACGGGATCGTGCGCGGTGAAGGCGTGGCAGTGCTCGTCCTGCGCCGCCTGGCGGATGCCGAGGCCGCGGGGCTGCCGATCTACGCGGTGATCAAAGGCAGCGCGGTCAACTCCGACGGGCGCAGCAACGGCATCACCGCGCCGAACCGATGGGCGCAACAGAAGGTGATCGGCGAAGCCTACCGGCGAGCGGGCGTACGGCCCGACGACATCGACTTCATCGAGGCACACGGCACCGGAACGGTTCTCGGCGACATGATCGAGGTCAAGGCGCTCGGCAAGCTGCACGGGAGCAACCGGGCGCGGCCCTGCGGGATCGGGTCGATCAAGGGCAACCTCGGCCACACCGAGGGCGCCGCGGGCGTGGCCGGGCTCATCAAAGCCGTCCTCAGCCTGCACAACGGGGTGGTCCCGCCGTCCAGGTTCGCCGACCAGGAGAATCCGCGCCTGCAGATGGCCCGGCACGGCCTGCGCCTGCTCGACGATCCGATGCCGCTCGACGGACCCGCGCACGGTGGGGTGAGCAGCTTCGGGCTCGGCGGTACGAATGTGCACATGGTGTTGGCGAGCGCCACCGCATCGCCCGTGACATCCGAGGTTCCCGCCACGTCGGCAGTGTCCGGGGCACCTGGAGCAGCCGGAGCGAGGGTGATCACCCTCTCGTCGGACAGCGAGGATGGACTGCGGCGCAACGCGATCCGGATGTCGGAGGCGTTGACATCGGTCACGGAGGACCACTTCGCCCAGTTCTGCTGGACGAGCAATCAGGTCAAGTCGTCGGGTCGGCACCGGCTCGCCGTCGTCGCCCACCACCGCGACGAGGCAATCGCGCAGTTGCACCCCGTTGACGGCACAGGCGAAGACGTGAGCCGGCGGCACGGTCTCGCGCAGCCGGTGCGCGCCGGCTGGATGTTCACCGGTCAGGGCTCGCAATTCCGCGGTATGGGTCGAGCTCTGCACGAGACGAGCCCGGGGTTCCGGCGCGCACTCGAACTCGTCGACACCACCATGGCCGCCCACCTCGGCCGATCGATCCGAGACCTGCTGCTCGACGAACACGCCGACCTCGATCCCACCGCCCTCGCGCAACCGGCGATCTTCGCCATGGAATACGCCATCGCCAAGACGCTCGCCGACCTCGGCATCCGACCGGCCTGGCTGATCGGGCACAGCATCGGCGAATTCGCGGCCGCGGCGGTGGCGGGTGTCTTCGATCTCGACGACGCCTGCAAGCTGGTCACCGCGCGGGGACGGCTGATGCAACGACTGCCGGCCGGTGGCGCGATGCTGGCCGTACGCGCCGCCACCGAGCGGATCGCCGACCTGCTCACCGACGAACCGGCCGTGGTGGTCGCCGCCGTCAACGGCCCGGAGGATCTCGTCCTCTCCGGCGACGCCGAGGCGCTGCACCGTATCGCCTCGGCGCTGCGCACCCGGTCGGTGATCGCGAAACCACTCACCGTGTCGCACGCGTTCCACAGTCCGCTGATGGCGCCGATGCTCGCCGAGTTCGACACCATCGCCAGTACCTGCGCCTACCGCGCCGCCGCACTGCCGATCTACTCGACCGTGCACGGCAGGCTGCTCGATCCCGAGGAGGTGATGGACGCCGAGTACTGGACCGAACACGTCCGCGCCACAGTCCGTTTCGGCGACGCCGTCCACGCCGCGCTCGGCACCGACCCGACGCACCTCATCGAGGTCGGCCCCCGGCGCGTACTCGCCGCGGCGGTGCGCAGGATCGATCCCGGGCTCGGTGCACGCTGCCTGTCCCCGAGTCCCGGCCCCGGCGCGACCGGCGACGACCTCGCCGCCACCGTCGCCGCGCTCTACCGCGACGGTCTCGACCCCGTGTGGAACGAACTCTACGAACCCGCGCAGCGCGTCCGTCACCGCCTGCCGGTGTACGAGTTCTCTGGCGCGCACCGGTTCTGGGTGGAGCCACCCACCGTCGGCGACGTCGGCGCATCGGCACCCACACCCCACTCCGCACCTACCGAGGAAACGACGATGGACTCACTGATCGCGCTCTTCCGTGAACAGAACGCGGTACTGGCGGGCCTGCTGGCGGCGCCCGGCCAGGCACCCGGCACACCCCTCGACACCGGCTCAGGCTCCGCGCGCCACGATCACGCCCCGGACGCCGCCGCGATCGTCCGCGCGGAGGTGGCCAGGGTGAGCGGATTTCCCGCCGACCGGCTGGCGGACAGCCGAACACTCGGCGACAGCCTGGGCTTCGACTCGCTCATGCTCACCGACCTGTTCACCGGTCTGACCCGCAAGATCCCCGGCACGACCGTCGACCCGGCCCTGGTCACGGGGACAACGACGCTCGGCGATGTCATCGCCCACTTCACCGGTCGACGCACCGATTCCCCTGTCGCGCCGAACACGTCGGTCGAGACATCCGAAACCACCTCCACCGCAGCCGAAGCCAGGCAGGCAGACGTCGCCCCCGAATACCGGGTCTCCGACTTCGCCGAGGTGCGAGCCATCACCGATCGGCTCGCGGGCGGCGAAGCACTGGGCCTGGCCAACCCCTACTTCCTGATCAACGACGGCGTCACCCGAGACACCTCGTTCATCGGTGGCACCCAGGTGGTCAACTTCTCCAGCTACAACTACCTGGGGATGTCGGGTCACCCCGCCGTCGTCGCCGCCGTGCAAGACGCCGTGGCCCGCTACGGCAGTTCGGTCTCGGCCAGCCGGCTCCTCTCCGGCGAGAAGCCGATCCATCGTGAACTCGAGGCCGAACTGGCCGCCCTGCTCGGTACCGAGGACGCGATCGCACTGGTGGGCGGTCATTCGACGAACGTGACGATCATCGGCCATCTGGTCGGCCCCGAGGATCTGGTGATCCACGACAGCCTGGCGCACGACTCCATCCTGCAGGGCTGCCGACTGTCCGGTGCCACCCGCAGACCGTTCCCGCACAACGACCACGCCGCCCTCGACGCGTTGCTGACCGAGATCCGGCACCAGTACCGCCGGGTCCTCATCCTCATCGAAGGCGTCTACAGCCAGGACGGTGACATCCCCGATCTGCCCGCGATCATCGAGATCAAGAAGAAGCACCGGGCCCTGCTGATGATCGACGAGGCGCACAGCGTCGGCGTACTCGGCGAGAACGGCGGCGGCATCGGCGAATACTTCGATGTCGACCGCCGTGATGTCGAGCTGTGGTCCGGCACGATGTCGAAGGCGCTCGCGGGCTGCGGTGGCTATGTGGCAGGCAGCGCGGAGCTGGTCCAATTCCTGAAATACACCACTCCGGGCTTCGTCTACAGCGTCGGCATGACACCGATGAACGCGGCCGCGTCCTTGGCCGCGATGCGGTTGCTACGGACCGACCACACGCCGCTCGACCGCCTTCGACACAATGCCGAACTGTTCCTTCGCCTCGCCCGCGAGGCGGGTATCAACACCGGCGACAGCCACGACACTCCGATCATCCCGTGCATCGTCGGCGACTCGATGAAGACGCTGAAACTGTCCACCGCGCTGCTGCATCGCGCGATCAACGTCAACCCGATCATCTATCCCGCCGTGCCGGAAGACCTGGCCCGGCTCCGCTTCTTCGTCACCTCCTGCCACACCGAAGACCAGATCCGCGACACCGTCGCCGCCCTCGCCGAAGAACTCGCCCGGATTTCCGCCGACGACCTCGTCGACCACTAGCCCTGGCGGTCAGCCGGCCCAGTCGACCCCCTCTCGCCCCGCCACCGACGCACCGGGCCACTGTCGCGAGGAGTCATCCTTTTCGGGTGAGCCGAGCTCACGGCCGATGTGTGACCATCGGCGAATGCCCGCCCGGACAGCACGCCCACGCCGCCTGCGAGCCGGTCTGGCCCAGCTCGTCTTCATGCTCGCCGGGCTCGGCGCGGGCCTGGCCGCCCCGAGGATCGCCTGGGGACCACGCGCGCCGAGCGCCCCGGTGACCGACGCGCTGCTCTCGATCGGAATCGGCCTGCTCGGTGCGGTGGCCTTGATCTTCTCGCTGCTTTTCCTGGTGGTGCAGTGGGTGATGTCCACGTTCACGCCACGGTTGATGCTGTTCCGCGACGACCCCTTCATCTGGCGGACCTTCGGGTTCGCCCTCGGGTTGGTCGTGTTCTGTGTGACCGCGGCCCTCGCCATCGGCAGAAGTCCCGAGGTTTCGGCGGTCGTGCCGGTCCTCGCGATGCTGGCGCTGTTCGTGCTGCTCGTGCTGTTGCGGGCATTGCTGTTGCGGGCCTTCGCCGCCATTCAGTTGGTGCCCGCGCTCAGTACGATCGCCGATCACGGGCGGACGGTACTCACCGCCCTGTACGCCGCACCCCGCCTCGACTCGCCACAGCTGCCGCCCGTGCGGACGACGGTTGTCTGGAAGCAGCCGCCCGCAGTGCTGCAACGGGTCGAGACGGCCGACCTGATCGACGCCGCGACGGCTGCGAACGTGACCATCGTCTTACGTGAGAATCCTGGCGCCACATTGCATCACGGCTGTCACGTGGCAGATGTGCACGGCGGCGAACTGCCGGAAGACGCTGTGCTGGGCGGTCTCGTCGTCGGCACCGAACGAACCTTCGAGCAGGACCCGCTGCTCGCGCTTCGGCTGCTGGCCGATATCGCGCTGCGCGCGTTGTCCAGCGCGGTGAACGATCCGGCGACTGCCGTACAGGCCATCGACGAGTTGGAGGATCTTCTCGGATGGGTGGCCGAGGCACGTCTCGAACCGCTGCGGGTCACCGACAACGCCGGTGTCGACAGGCTGGTCGTTCACCTGCCGGGATGGGAGGAATTCGTCCGGACCGGGGTCGACGACATCGCCTTCGCCGCCCGCTCCCCGATGGTCGTCACAGGTCTGCGAGACTCCCTGCGTCGAGTACGCGACCGGGCGACCCCCGAGCATGTCGAACTGCTCGACAGATGGCTGGCCCGGCTCGACGACCAGCTGGCCCAGCTATGAGCTCGGACGAGCCCAGCGCGCCGTCTGCCACAGTCGTGCCCAGTCGAAGGCCGCGGCGGCGGGACGCACTCCCGGTCTGGTTCTGGGTACCAGCACGCGCAGCGCCCCCGGCTGGATGGTGCACCGGACGGGTGTAGCGAGCAACAGGGATTCGCCGTCTATGCCTGCCGGGATCTCGGGGGCGTCGGCGTCGACGATCAACTCGATCGCTGTCTCCTGCGACAGGCCGCGAAGTCGGGTTCGGCGCAGCAGACCGACCGCTTCCCTGGTGCTGGTGACCGACAGCGTGACCGCGCCGAGAACACCGCGATCGAGGCGAATACGACGGCTCAGGCCCGCTAGATCATTGCTGCCGTACGGGTTGTTGCTCACCAGGATCGCCTGTGGTCCCTCCACCGCCATCGCACCGATCCGGGCGACCAGTTTCGGGCCGCTGTGTCCAGTGAGCAGGTCGGGAAGCAGCGCCAGCACCGTCGCGGTCTTGTCGTCGCGATATTCCGGACTGCGCACGATCTCCGCGTAGACCCCGAACGAGGCGTTGTTGACGAAGGGCCGTCCGTTGACGGTGCCCAGATCGACGCGCAACTCCACACCGTCGCGCAGGGCGTCGAGTGACCGGGTGGGATCCGCGCGATCGAGCCCGAGATCCATGGCGAAGTGATTGCGGGTGCCGGCGCTGATCACCAGGAACGGCAGATCGTGTTCGACCGCCACAGCCGCGACGAGGGCCTGGGTCCCGTCGCCGCCGGCGACCCCGAGCAGATCGGCGCCCTCCGCGACTGCCTGGTGAGCCAGTGCGGTGACGTCGATTTCCTCGGGTCCTTCGAGCAACGCCACGCGGGCACCGAGTTCTTCGGCTTTGCGCACCAGGTCGAACTTCGTCACCTTCCCGCCACCGGAGCGCGGATTCATGATCAGGAAGGGGCGCTGCGGAGGTGGGACCGGAAATTCCGGCATCTTCGCGTCCGAACCGCTGCCGCGCAGGGCGGCGCGGGCGGCGCCGAGGGTCACCAGCGCGAGCGCACCCCACACCAGGACCACCCACAGCAGATTCGCCCGCACGAATGACACCACCACGACGACCGGCGCGAGCAGCGCCACCCCCAGTGCGATCCACCGCAGGATGCCGAACCGGGTGATGAACGAGTAGAGCGCCGCCACAGCGACCACGACGCCGCCGGTGCCGACGATCAGCAACGCCAACGCGCCGAACACCCCGGCGGCGAGCACGGGCACCACCACAGCGGCGGCAGCGGCGACGAACGCCAGTCGCGCCCACCAGCGTCGAGCGCGGCTACCGGCAGTGTCCGGCGAGTTCATGGAGGCGGTTCACTTGGCGGTGGTCTTGCGCGACCGAGGACGGCGCACCGCCTTGGCCGGTGCCGGTTTCGACGCCGATTTCGTGGCCGGTCTCGGTTTCGGCGCCGGTTTCGGAGCCGGGGCCGGGGCCGGTTTCGCGTCGGACCTCGTCTCGGCGGCGGGATCGTCGTGCCACTTGATCTCGATTTCGATTTCGGTCTCGTCGCCGTCGACTTCGATCTCGAATTCCCACTGGAGGCGGTCGGCGACGACGATCTCGATCGAGTCGTCACCGGTCTTCAGTTCCACTTCGGACCCGTGGGCGAGGGCCCGTCCGATCATGATGAGCCGCTCGCCTACCTCTGTGCGGGAGAGCTCTGTTTTCCTCTTGATCTCCAACTTCGGCACGGCAACTCCTGACTGGATTCAGCGTGGACGTTCCTCCACCGTAGCCACCGCGGCGAGCTGGACGGATCACCCTTTTCGGATGAGCTGCACCTGCCGCCGGGCTTTCGAAACCCCAGCTCAGCCCGCTCGGTCGAGGCGGGAGATGCAGTAGCCGTTCGCGGCGTGCTCGAGGGTGAGCTCGACCGCTGATGTCGCACCGTCCGCACTGCTCACCGGCGCGTTGATGGTGACGACGGTGCCTGTCGAGCTACGGACCGTGAGTGCCTTGTCCTCGAATCGCCGCACCCCGGACAGGGCGGTGCCCGGCTGGGTGCCGTTGCACAGCAGTGGGTAGTCCGGTTCCACGTCGGCCGGGTTCACGGGGTCGCCGACCACCCGGCTCAGATAGCGCTCGACGGTGTAGCGAGCCTGCTCCTCGGTGAGCCCGGTCGACGATCGGTCACTGACGATCGGACAGCCGTACACGGACCGTAACTCGCTGGGGCGCAGGCTGACCTGTAGCGCGTCGTTCTGCCAATACGGTCCGAACTGGCCCAGGCTGCCGGGTCGGCGCACCGCATCGGCGATCTGCTCGACATCGCCGTACATCCCGGGGATCTCGGCGGGCGACTGAGTCCAGCACTTGCGGATCAGGGCGCTCATGTCACCGGCGAGGACATCGTCGAGCCAGGGGCGCAGGACCGCCGCCGCCTTCGGGCTGTTCGGGACGGCGCCGATCCGCGCGGTCTGCGTCGTGGCAGGCGCGTCCGAAGCGCCCCTGTTCGCGGCGGTCAGCACGGCGAACGCGGTCACCGCGGCCACCACCGCCGCGCCACCGACACCGAGCAGGACTTTCCTGGTCAGCGACCTGCCAGGAGCCTGCGGCGTATCCCGCTGCAGCACAGCGGTCTCCCCCACCACCGGCGCGCCGGTGAGAGCCGAGATCGCCGCGTCGGCGAGCTCACCGCAGCTGGCGTATCGGTCGTCCGGATTCTTCGCCATCGCCCGCGCGATCACCCCGTCCAGGGCAGGCGGCAGCCCCGGATGTCCGGCCGACGGACGCGGCGGCGGCTCGATCAGATGCGCGCTGATCAACGCGGCCGGACTCTCCCGCTGGAACGGCACGAACCCGGTGAGCAGCTCGTAGAGGGTGCCGCCGAGGGCGTACACGTCGGTGCGCACATCCAGCGGTTGCCCCTCGAGCTGTTCGGGCGCCGCGTACGCGAGCGTGCCGAGCACCGATCCCGCGGAGGTGAGACTCGTCGTCTCCCCCATGCTCCGAGCGATCCCGAAGTCGGTGACCATCACCTCGTCGGTGCCGTCGTCGGCACGGGCGATCAGCAGGTTCGCCGGTTTGATGTCGCGATGCAGCAAGCCTTGCCGATGCGCGTAGTCCAGTCCCTTCGCCGCCTCGGCGACAATGCGTACCGCCCGCTGGGGCGTGAGCACCGACAGCCCCTGGCGCAGCAGCTGTGCCGCGTCGAGCCCGTCCACGAACTGCATCGCGATCCACAACCGATCGCCGTCGACGCCCCGATCGAAGATCTGCACGACATTCGGATGACGCAGCCGCGCGGCCAGATCGGCCTCACGCTCGAACCGGGCCCGAAACGTCGGCTCCACCGCGAGCCGCCCATCGAGCACCTTCACGGCGTCGCGGCGCGGCAGCCGAGGATGCTGGGCCAGATACACCGTCCCCATTCCCCCGCCACCGAGCCTGCGCTCGATGCGGTATCCCGCAAGGATCGCCTCCGGCCCGAACTCCATCACCACTCCTTCGCACGACCACCCACGTGACTGCGCTCAGGTTATCCGGCACGGGCCACCCCTGCCGCAACTCGGATTCGGCTGCACGGGTTCAGCTCTCCGCGCGCTCGCCCCATTTCGCCATCCAGCTCGCGTTCTCCAGCGAGATGGTGTTCTCGCAGTCCGTGACGAATTCCGCCCACCGCACCCGATCGGTGGGTGATCCGTCGGCGCGCCACCGATCGAGCCGCCGTCGCAGGCGATCCGCGGTGGCGAGATAGGTCATCACCAGGAAGTCGTACCGCTTGCCCGCGAGGTAGGCCAGCAACGATCCGCTCAGCGTGGTCATGACCGCGACCCACGGAGCGATCCGGCCCGACGATTCCGCGCCGACGCCGGTGTTGATCGCGGCGACGATCGTGGCCGCGAGGCCGAGTCCGACGGCCGCGTGGCGCAACCTGGTCGCGCGGGCGCCGTAGCAGCGGGCCGTCGGCAGGTAGTAGCCGTCGATCTGGGCCCGTACCCGGTCACGGACGTACTCGTCGGGCCGCATCGATCGCGGCGCCTGGACGGCATCGTCGCCGGGCGCGAGCAGCGGCAGCAGGTCCTCTGCGGCCTGTTCGATGCCTTCGATCTCGGCCTGCAATCGCTCGGTCTGTTGTGCGTCGCCGATGGCGCGGAAGGTGAGAATTCTCTGCTTGATGCCTTCGGAGACGGCCCGTGCCCGGGTCCAGCGGCGGGTCGATTCCGCGGTGAGGTACTGGGCGGTGAGGAACGTCGCCACCGCCAGCGCCACCGCACCCGACAGCGCCACGACGCGGGTCGTGGTGCCGGCCGAGCGCAGGATCGTCGTGGTCGAGGCCGTGGCGATCGCACCCCAGCTGCCGAGGAACAGGACGGTGAGCCGCACTCGATCCAACCGGCGCTTCATCCGGGTAGCGGTGGCCGACCAGCGAGTTCGGCGCTGCCAGAGAGTGTTCAGGAGATCGTCGTCGGACATCGGCTACTCCTCCTCGCCGGCGATCGGAAGTCCCGGGCAGAGCTCGATGTAGCCGATCTCCGAGGAGACCCGGCCCCGCCACATCTCCCGGCTCATGTTGTGCGTCATCTTGGCGCACAGTTGCTCGGGCGAGGCGGTCGGCACGGGCCACATCCGGATGGTCTCGTCGATGCTCGCCGAGATGATCCCCGAACCGTCGGGCAGGAAATCGACAGCGGTGACGAGAGCGCCGTGACCGACCAGGGCGGGTCCGATCTGGCGGTGCGTCCCCACATCCCACAGCCGCAACACGTTGTCGGTACCGACGGTGACCAGTGTGCGGCCGTCCCGAGAGAATTGGACTCTGGTGGCGGGGCCGTCCTGCACCATGGGTTCGCCGATTTCCTGGCCGGTATCGGTGTTCCAGATGCGAATCGTCTTGTCTTCGTAACCGACGGCGAGCAGGCGGCCGTCCGGGCTGAAGCTGGTGCTCTTGACCCACCCGTCCCCGACCATCGGGTCGCCGACCGGATTGCCGGTGTCGGCGTCCCACAACCGGACCGCGTAGTCGGTGGCGCCGGTGGCGACGCGCCGTCCGGCGTCGTCGATCGACACCATCTGCACGAAACCGTCGTCGTGGCGCAGTTCCGGTCCGACCGGCCGCATACTCGCCATGTCTCGAATCTGGGCCTTTCCGTCGCCGGCGATC
Organism: Nocardia sp. NPDC056541; assembly: GCF_042794235.1. Taxonomy (NCBI): domain Bacteria; kingdom Bacillati; phylum Actinomycetota; class Actinomycetes; order Mycobacteriales; family Nocardiaceae; genus Nocardia; species Nocardia sp. NPDC056541. The sequence goes on along the minus strand of NZ_JBHTUD010000016.1, from coordinate 158,464 downwards.
ACGATCCTGCGCCGACCAGGATCGTGTGCGAAAACAGCCGTTTCGGGCGGCAGCGGGATCGGCGGCCCGACCGCAGCGCCCGATGCGGCATCCCAGAACCGAATTTCGGGCCAGGTGAGGGATTCGGGGCTGAACCCGGCGGCCTCCAGCTGTGTGCCTTCTGCTGTGTACTCCGCGAGCTGGAAAAGGCCTTCGTCGCCGCGGATCAAGGGACCGACCTGCGCACCGGTGCCGGTATCCCACTGCCGAATGGTGCCGTCCGCACCGCCGGAGACGATATGCCTGGCGTCCGGGCTCACGTCCGCGCCCAGCACTCTCGCGCCGAGGTGGATGGTTCGCCCGCCACCCACATCCCACTCGCGGACGGTGGAATCCATACTGCCGGAGAGGATTCGACCGGAGTCGGGATGGAAGGCGACACTGGACACCACCAGCTCGTGTCCCTCCAGTGGCTCTCCGATGGGCCTGCCCGTCGCGGCATCCCACAGCCGGATCGTCTTGTCATCGCCTGCCGAAGCGATCTGCGTGCTGTCGCCGCTGTAGACGACTTGTTCTACCGCGGCGGTGTGCCCGCGAAGCGGCTCCCCGATCGGGCGGCGGGTCCTGGTATCCCATTGCTGGAGATCGAATCCCGCGACCACCAGCCGGTCACCGTCGCGGTCGAAGGCAAGGCTGTTCACGGCGCTGCCGGTATGCGCGGTCAGCGGTTCACCCGAGGGCCGCTGGGACCGAGCGTCCCACAGTTGGACGGTGCCGCCGACATCACCCGAGGCGATCAACCCGTTCCTGCCGAACGCCACCGAGGTCACCGGCGTGGTGTGTCCGGTCATCTCGCCGATCTGCTGATGCGTCTCGGCATCCCAGAGCCGGACGGATTCATCCAAGCTCGCCGACACGATGTGGTGGCCGTCCGGGCTGAACGCGACGCCGACGACCACACCGGTGTGGCCGCGCATTTCGGCCCCGATCTGCTTCTGGGACTCGACATCCCAGAGCCGAACAGTTCGATCTCGACCTGCGGACACCAGCCGGGCACCGTCCGGACTGAACGCGATGCGAGTGACTTCGGACGCGTGGCCTGACAGCAGAGCGCCGATCGGGGTCCAGGTTGCGGCATCGAGGAGCTGGATCGCGTTCCCACGCGTGGCAGCGATCTGTTTCCCATTCGGGCTATAGGTGACGCTGGAGACGTCGGCCTCGTCCATGTCGGCGATCTTGCGGATTTTGCCCTGCTGGTGGATCGCGTTGAGCAGGGCGAACTCCCGCCCGGTCCCCTCGCCGAGACGGTACGCGGCGATAGCCATCTGCATACCCAGGATGTCGTCGCTCTTCCCCGGCCACCGGCCCGAGAGCATGAGCTGCGAGTTCGCCGACAATGCCAGTGCTGTCGCGCGACGGCTCTCGGCGACGGCACGTTCTTGCGCCCGATCCGCGCGCACCCACAGCAAACCCGCGACCAGCGCGGCCACCACGGTCACCGCCAGCGCCGCCCGCAGAATCCGCGACCGCCGGTGTAACGCCCTGGCGCTGCACTGCGCGTCCTCCTTCGCCCGGCTCTCCGTGGCCGCCAATGTTTCCGCCGCCTGCTGGCGTTCCCTGGCGGCCCGCAGCTCGTCCTCCCGGTGCCGACGTTCCTCGGCGATGCGCTCGTCCTCGGCCTGCCGTGAGGCCAGCAGCAATCCCCGGGCAGGGTTGAGTCGCTCGCGGAATCCTGGTGCGGTGGCCAGTGATTCGGCATCGGTGAGCCGTGACCCCGACAGCAGCCATTCCTCGCGCCGCCCGTTCTGCTCCCACGCCTGCGCGGCCCGCTCGAGGTTGTCGGCGGCCTCCAGCTCGCCGGCCTGCACCCGCAGCCAGTCGGCGAGGGTATCCCATTGGCGCAGCAGGCTTTCCAACGCGACCTCGACGACAACGGCGCCGTCTCGCTCGTCTTTGACCAACAGCCTGCGTGCGACGAACTCCTCGAGCAGTGGATGGCTCTCCGGCGGCAGATCGAACCAGCGGGCCGGGCGGCGCATCGGCTGGTCGTTGCCGGAATTGATCGTCGCCAGCCACGGCACGAAGGCCCGCCGCAGGATCGCCAACTGCCCGGCCCGGACCTCGGGATCGGCGTCGAGGAGCTCGTCGACCTCCCGCTGTACCACTCGCCGCAATCCACCGAGGGATTCGTAGTGCGCGAGGGTGATCTCCCCGTCCCCGTAGTCCCGGTACAGCCGGGCGAGGGTGAGCGAGAGCAGCGGCAGGGTGTCGGCGCCGCGGGACCAGTCGTCGAGCAGACGTTCCACCAGGTCCGGGGCGAACGACAACTCGGCGCCGGCTTCTCTCGCCCGCCGCGCGGGCCCGACGATCACCTCCTTGAACTGGGCCTGCGGCATCGGTTTCAGATCGTCGAACGGGCGCACCGCGACCGACGCCAGCATGGGTGCGGTCTGGAGCGGCTCGTAGCGGTCGGAGCGGATAGTGGCGACCGCGATCATCGCGATCCCACGCTCGCGGTCGAGCAGTCCGCCGAGGAGAGTGAGCAGCACGCCCGCCTGCTCCCCCGCCTCGGGGCCGAACAGCTCCTCGGCCTGGTCGATCGGCAGAATCAGCGTCGGCGCCGGGTCGTCACCGGAGTCCACAACGCGATCGCGCGCGGCCTGCTGTGCTTCGATCAGCCAGGCCCGCACCTGTTCGATGTCGCGGACACCGTCCTCGATCTCGGTGAGGCAGGGCCGGCGCAGCCCGACGCCGACGCGCAACGCGTGAATCGACCGCGCGAATCCGGCATCGCCGGTGAGCGCCCTGCGGTGCGGCCGCACGATGTCCATGGCGCGGAAGTGGCGGTCGTCGCGGGCCAGCCGAGGCAGCAACCCGGCGCGCACGAACGACGACTTGCCGACGCCGGAGGGACCGAGGACGACGAACAGGTGTCCACCACCGAGGCCACGCAGGCCGCGCACGGTGTCCATCGCTCGCCCGATCTGCGCGTCGCGGCCGAAATATACTGCGGCATCGACAGATTCGAGCGATTCCCACCCGCGGTACGGTGCGCGTCCCGGGTCGCCGGGCGGTGGCCAGCCGAAGGTGTCGGCGCCGATACCGGCCGCCCGCAGACCGTGACGTAGTCGCTGCAACCCCTCGGTCAGGAACTCGACCTTCTCCCCGTCCACCAGGATCGTGGTCTTCGGTCCGTCCCCGAACAGGTCGCAGCGCTGCCACTCGCTGGTCATGTCGCGCCCGGTCAGCGGTTCGAGCCGGACCGTGAAGATCGGCTTGTTCAGGGACTCGGCATGGCGGTATTCGACCTTGCACTCATGAGAGCTGTCCCAGTTGTCCGACAGCAGACAGATGACCGCCTCGCAGCGGTCGCCTGCCCGGCGCAACGCGTCCTTCCAGCGCACGCCTGCCGGAATCCCGGTGTCCGGGTCGAGGTCGAGGAAGATCTCACCCGCCAGACCGGGTTCCGCCTCGATCAGCCAGACCCGCAGTGCGACCGCTTCGCGGCTGTCCCGGCTCGAATGGCTGAGGAACAGCCTGGCCTTCATGGCAGTTACACCCGCGAACGGTCGATACCCGCTTCGACCAGCGCCGAGCGCGCCACGTCCTTCGCGCAGGCGGTGAGCGCGCCGAACGCGCTGATCCGGCTGAACGTCTGTCCGGTGTGGACGACATTGTCGTTCTCGTCGTCGCCGTCCACGATCGGCACAGCACCCGCCAGCAGCCATGTGCGAACATCGGCAACCGACGGCATCGTCCCGGCCACCCGCAGATGGAATTGCTGAATCAGCAGCACGATGCCGGCGACCACGGGCGTGGCCTGACTGGTGCCGTGCTGGATCGACTCGCCGCTGTCGTTGCGGATCCCCGACGAGGTCGTCGGCGCGCCGGGCGCGAAGATGTCGGTCGCGCAGGCGCCACCCACACTCGAGTGCAAGCGCTGCGAGAACGGTGTGATCCGATCCGGAGCCGTCGAGAGGGCGGTCGCCCCGGAGCCGTAGCTGAACGAACCCTCGTCGGCGTCGTAGACCGCGCCGACACTGATCGTCTGGCGGAAGATCGCCGGGTAGCTCATGCCTTGGCCACTGTTGTGAGCGAAGTAGTCGTTACCCGCCGCGACACAGCAGGCGACGCCGGCGTCGGTGAGTTTCCGCATCACCTCGCCGATGCCGTCGCCCGCGAAATCCGCGTCCGAGGTGTTGTTGTCCGATGCGCCGAGCGACATACACACGGCGGAGATACCCAGCGATGCCCGATTGGCCAGCACCCAGTGCAGTGCGTCACGGATCGCCTCGAAGCTCCCGCCGCCGGAGTTGCCGAGGACCTTGACGGGCACGATATTCGCGCGCGGCGCCATCCCGGTGTGCACCCCGCCGGCACAGATGATCCCCGCGACGTTGGTGCCGTGACCCTGTCCGTCGCTCGGATCGGTGGGCGAACCGTTGTTGTCGGCCGTGAAGTTCCGGCCTGCCCGAACCCGGCCCGCGAAATCGACGTGCGTGGTGCGGAGCCCGGTATCGAGGACGGCGACCGTCATGCCGGATCCGTCGACGTTGAACTTGGCGCGCGCCTCCGCGGCGCGCACCAGCAGATCCACCTCGAGCAGTTCGGGCATCACCGTCAGGTCGGTCTGCAACGGCTTCTCGACGGGGACAACGAACTCGTAGGCGACGTCGGCTACCGATTCGGCAGAGATGGTGTCGGACATGATGATTCCTTCCTACAGAGCCGAGTACGCGACGATGAAGTCGTAGACGTCGCGGGTCATCCGCCGTCCGAACCTGGGCTTGCTGTTGTCGCCGATCGCGCCGGCGGCACCGCGCAGCACGCCCACGACACAGGGCCATCCGTCGGTGCCGTACACGTAGAGACAGCGCGGTGCAGGACGATGCGCGCCGTTCACCTCCGCCCGGAGCAGCTCGACGAACGAAGTGGTCGGCGCGGGGTACACCGAGTTCGGTGAGACCTTCGCGTCGCCGATCAGAGTCAGTGGACGGCCTTGGGGCGATGTCAGCGTGGTGATTGCGGTAGACATCCGTACTCCTCGACACTCGCGCGGCGCAGATGTCCCAAACGCCGACGTCAGCCGCAGATTTTCAGGCTGATCTGAACGTACGAGGATGTGTCCGAACCCACACGAGTACCCGGCTACCCCAATTTCCACGCAGGTACTACCCGCACCGAACTACCGGGGAGCGAGAGCGAGCACCGCTAGCTCTGGTCCGGGTCCTCGACCGCGGCCAGGAAGGTCGGCAGATGGTTGCCGGGGACCGGCTCGGCGGGCTCCGCACTCGCGTCGCCGAGATGCTGGGCGCTGAACAACGACACCGGTGCGGCGCCGGCGGCGTTCAGATGCGGATCGGTCATGGGGTCCCCCGTATATCGGTGTGACTGAGGTGGAATTTCGCGGAGCCTGCGCGTCAGGAGGATTCGACGGTTGGACGCTCGTCCGCGCGCGCCGACAGAACTCGGTTCAGCGACGCAGCTGGTTGTGTGGAATCAAGACCGTGGTGCGCTCGTCGATCGGCTCCATCGGCTCGAGCTTCGGCTGCGTACTCAACTTGTCCGACAGCTTCTGCCGGCTCACCGACACCAGCTTCCTCGTCACCGGACTACCCGCGACCGCTCGCGAGGCCGCAGTGATCTGTTCGTAGCGCGCCCGACCGGCCTTCGTGCCCAGCACATAACCGGCCGCCACGCCGATGATCAACCGCAGCATCTCCTGGAGCTCCTCCCACGTCTGTGTGCGGGCTCCATCCTGCCCCAGCCGCCCCACCCCTGTCGATCCGGCCACCGTTCGACAGCACATCGTTATACGCCGCATGTCCGCAGGTAGCGCCCCGATTTGGGTTCCCGCGACACGATGCGCTAAAGTTTCATCTCGGTCAGCCCGCCAAGGCAGACCACCTGAGTCTAACCACCCAGGACAATCCCCTATAGCTCAATTGGCAGAGCAGCCGACTGTTAATCGGCAGGTTTCTGGTTCGAGTCCAGATGGGGGAGCATCTACCAGGGCAAACGTCATCGTTTGACCCTGGTTTTTGACTATTTCGACCCCTCACTACACGAAAACAGCATCTTTTCACCGTTTCAGTCGCTCCAAAGTGGCGGTGAAGTCGGGTGCCTGCGTCGGTTGATCGATGTAGTGGCGGCGGGTCACCGCATCGCCTGCGTGGCCGAGTTGGCGGGCCGCATCCTCCGGACTGTGCGCGGTCGCGATCATCGTGGCGACGGTCTTGCGGAAGGTCTTGGCGGTAATCCAGGCAAACTTGTCTCCCCTCGCCTGCTTCCAGAGGCGGTTGAAATTGTTCGGGTCCCAGATACCGCCGTCACGGTTCGGGAAGACCAAATCCAGCTCGTTGGGACTGGCTTCCGCTTGCACGCGGCGCAAGGTCTCGACGACGAACGGCGGGATCAACACGGTCCGATAGCCCGAGTCGGATTTCGTTCGTGGCTGGCGGATCAGACCTTTGCCCTTGATACGAACGATGGTGCCGGAGAAGGTGATCCGCGGTGGCGTGGCCTCGAGATCGACATCGGACCAAATCAACGCCAACGCTTCTCCTGGACGTGGGCCGGTCCCGAGTTCGACGTCGACAACATCGAGCACTCGTTGGTTGCGTTTGGGTCCGTAGGTGTATCCGGGCGACCCGTCGAGTGGGGCGCCGTTAACCACTCGTCGAGGTGCTGACGCAACTCGTAGAGAACCTCGATATCGGCGGCGCGCGGTTTGGTGCGCTTGCGGGGCAGGTCCGCCACCTCACGGACAGGGTTTCGGTCGATCGCGTCGTGACGAACCGCCATGCCCATCATTTCGGACAGGATGACGCGCTGGCGCCGCGCCTTCTCCCGATGACCGTCGAGCGCGATGCGCTTGATGTGGGCATCAAGTCGCGATGTCGAGGCTTCCCAGACACGTAGCCCGCCCAACGCGGATTTAATCTTGATCGCGTCGGGTTTGGCCCGTTTGTCGGTCGAGACGTCGATCTCGCGACGGTAGAGGTCGAGCGACTGGGGCGTGATGCCGTCCTGGACGGCCTTCTCGGCCAGCCACAGGTCAGCAAGTTCGGTCAGCGTTGTGTCGCGGGTGATGAGCTTGCCGCGCGAGTTCGTACGTTCAGCCAGTGCGCGGCGGAGTGCGTTCTCCGCTTGGCCCTTGGTGGCACCGAAGCGGTCGACGGGTCGGCTGATGCCGTCCTCATCGCGGTAGCGCGTCGTTGCTCGCCAGCTGCCATTGCGCTGCCGGGTGGATTTGACCTTGCCGTAGGTGCCGATGGGAAGTGCTTGGCGCGGCATCGAGTTGTCCCCCTTTCAACGAGAGTTCGGACACGGCAGAGGACAAGCCGAACGGGGCACCCCCGTCTGGACGAGGTGTGCTCGTGGGCGCGGTAGATGGCCGTTAGGCAGAAGTGTTCGGTGGCTGCTCGCGCCGAGCGGCCTCGAGTTGCGCCTGCTCCCACCGCTGGACATCACGAAGCAAGTAGCGGCGGTACCGGCCGATCTTGGCGAATCGTGGTCCGCGATTGGCAGATGCCCACGTGGCCAGTGTTTTTGGCGGGATCTTGAGCCTCGCAGCGACCTCGTCGGTGGTCAGCCAGATCTCTTCGCTGGTCATTGGACCGCACCTCGTGCCTGTCCGTTCGGACTGGCGCGGCGCGGCCGGGATCGGCACGGCATCCCAGGTGGGTAGCCCGCAGAGTACAGACAGTGGGCAGGCTTGCGCGAGCCTTGCTGTTGATCGTTGTTCATCGGGCAACTTTCAGTTAGGCCCGATCAGCGGCTCTTCCACCTCAATGGAACCTCAAAAGATGAGATTTCGCCACAGTGATTCGTGGCGACGGCTCACATCCCGATGTTCGCCGTGATCGAAGGTGCCACCGCGACATACTCTCAGCGCCTCTGGCGATGCGGCTTCATCCACCGACGCTAACGATCGTCAGCCATACGGAATGGCTACACAGACGTCCGTCCGGAACTGCCTTGCCGATAATCTGGGCTCCGCGAAACTTGTTCCCCCGTACAAAGGGCGGCACCTGGGAGACCTGCTGCCATCCTCCTGCCGTCTCGTGTCCACCGACTGACGACACCCGCCTCTCCGCCCACGAGATCCGAATCCACCTCGACGATCTCGACCAGCACGAGGTCCTCTACGGAATCGCCTGTTGAGAACGCCTACGAATCCGAGCAATGCTGCTCGAGGGCAAGTCCCGCTCGTCGAATTATGACGGTCTCACCACGCGGATGCTCTCCGCAACAACATGTTCGGCGGGTAGTCGCCGCCTAGCACGCATTGATCATCCGACTATCGGCATCGCTACACTGCTACCGTTGCGCCGAGGGGGAACGTATGAACGACTTCACCGTGCAGGTGGCCAGTCTCGATGGATTCGGGTTGGACCTGCAAGACCTGGGAACCAACTTCTCGTCCAACGCATCGCGCTTGCTGTCGGAAGTATCGCTGCCCAGCGGAACGTCCGGGCTGCTCGCCTCACTGACATCGTCGTTCGAGAACCTTCAGAGCACGTTGACCACGTCATACCAACAGGATCTGACCAACATCTCTTCGTATGGCACCAGCCTTTCCAGTGCTTCACGCCAGTTCGAAGGAACCGACGACGCATCCGCACAAGCGATCTCGACTATCTCCACGAGCACGACGAACGATCTAGCGATCAGCGGGTCGTCCGGCGGAGCGGGCGGAGTCACCCGATTCGCGGGTCTGCAGTTGCCGACGCTCCCAGCGATCGAGGACGGCCAGTTCACTGTCCGCAAGGTGGTCGATTCAGCGATCGAGCTGATCACCCACTTCGACGATCCGCTGAGCCGGGCGATCGGCATCAAGCCCGCAGCCGAGTACCTCGTACCGCTGGCCTCGGACTGGGAAACGTTGGAGACGCTGGGGAGCCGGATTCGACAGCTCGGCATCAACGACTTCGTGGCGTCGGAGAACCTATCGAGCGGCCTCCGGTGGCTGCAAGGCAGCTGGTCCGGAAACACTGCGGAGTCCTTCGCGACAAGCGCGAGTGCCCTCGGACAGGCCATCTCCATGCGAAGTTCCGACTTGGATGTCGTCGGACAGATCCTCACCAACGGTGGCGCTTGCCTGCAACGCTTGGTGTACAACCAGGCGATGGGCTGGAGCAGCGGGCTGTCCCAGTCGATGAGTTTCGTCGGCTTCACCCTGCCGCTCGGAGCGTGGGCCCAACTCATCGACCGACCGATGAGCGATTCCAACAAATCTCAGATCGTCTCGGCGGTCGATGCGTTGAGATCGGCGGCTGACGCGCGACGAGACGCGATCACGTCCATGATCGGAAAGTTGACCCAAGCGCTCGATTACACGCCGGGGCGCACAATTCCTACCTTCTCCGCGAATGAATACGAGGTGCCCGACAAAGTGGTCGTCGATTTTGGTGCGTCCCGCTACGGGTTCGGGAACAACGTGTGGTGGGAGAGCAGCATTGCATCGCCCGCCTGACCGCCCGCTGCCAGCCGACCGTGCCGTATTCGGCTCGAAGACCGGCGCTCTGGACAAGGCAGAAGCCGCTGCCAACAGCGTCGATGCGGCAGCGGTCCAGTCCTGGTTCGACGTGATGGGCTACGACTTCGCCGAAGACCTCCTGAGCATATTTCTGGGCAACAATGATGCCGGCTTCGAAAATGAGATCAGCTCAGCGCAATTCGAGAGAACTATCGCCAGCAGCAGTGCGAGGCAGAAGATCGCCGAGGGTCTCGACGAGATCAGGGAGCAAGCCCGCCAGGACCCCCAGATCGGCGTCACCCGCGAGCTGACGTCGCAATGGCTGGGCGCGGAGGAGACAGAGGGCGACCTGTTCTACGCGCTCGGTCACTACGACGTGGCAGTCGGAAGCGACACCACCGTCACCGAGGTGGATGGTGGCCTGCAGGCAGAGATCATCTACAAGGTCTACGTCTACGACTTCTACAACTTCGACAAGCTGCAGAGAGAAGCGCTCAGCCTCAATATCGGGACCGATATCAACAACGAGATGCGCCAGCTCGAGGAAGCTGGATGGGCGCGCAGCTTTCGTTCCCGAGGTGAAGCGACGAGGCTACTACGATGGATCGGAAAGCTGTGAGGCACGTCATCACCCGAGTCGTCGGGCTCTGCGTATCCGTCTGTGCCACCGCGATCGCCCTGAGCGGGTGCTCGCAGGAAGCAGAAAGCCTGCGCAATATGTCCAAGTGCTCAGGTGTCATCTTCCCGGAGGGATCGAACACAGTCTGGTTCGACCGCGACGGCGGCTTCAATACATGGACCTCTGTGGCGGTGGTTGACATACCCCGCAGCTCGGTCGACGAGTTCAAACAGCGCTCCGGGTTCGCCCCGTTCGCTCCGGGTGTTCCATCGTCGTGGAAGTCGTACTGGGACGCGACAGGCATGGTCGATGCGCTGGCGAACAACGCCGTCAACGAACATTCGGCGAAAGACGACAAGGAACCTCGGCGGTACGTAGTCATCCATGACAGCGGCGGTGAGACGCGAAGGCTCTTCGTCCGCGCGAACTGCTGAGCACAAGGGGCTGCTGCAGGGGTTGGTGACGCTGTCACCCGATCCTGCTGCAGCCCCCGGTGGTGATCGCTGACGGCGGCTACCAGGGCACCGGTCTGATTATCCCGCATCGCCGATCACCGGGTGTCGAGCTGCCGGAATATAAACAGGCCCACAACAAGTCCCACCGCAAGGTTCGTGCCCGTGTCGAGCACGCTTTCACTCGGATGACGACATGGAAGATCCTGTGGGAACGCCGTTTACGTGGTGGCGGGGTGGGTGTCGCGATGGCTGGGGTAGCGACGCTGGCCAACCTCTCCCACACTTACTGATTCATGGCGGGCGGATCGCTCGCCATCGCTACTTCAGACTTACGGGACATCCCTCAGTAGCGGGCATGACGGACGACCGGATCCGCTTGCCTAGTAGGTCCGGTTTGCGCGTCTATGTCGGTGCCGAGTGATTCCATGTATCCGGCAGCGCGGAGGACGGCTGCTCGGACAGGGTGGGATTGATGGGGAACGACGTCGTACCGCAAGAATGCTCTGCATTCGAGGCCATGCTTGTCGCGCTGTATAAGCACTTCGGGACATCCTTTTGGTGGAAGTCCGGGTGGACCTGGGCTGCCGCCGATATCCACCAGCTCGTTAACGCCGGATGGGAGCAGGTCGGCGTAGGCGAGCTTCGCTACTCGTTCCCCAACGTCGAAGGCGACGAGCGACGTGTGAACATCTTCGCTGAGGCACACGAAACGCTTGAGGACGAGTTCGGGGAAGCGACATGCCTAGTACCTGGGCGAGACCGCTCGGCTACCTGGATTGAGCCAAATATTGTGCTGTCGCTGATGTCGCAGCATGCCAGGCTGCTGAAACTGTCGGTCGGACGACGATCCGAGATCCTTGACGCAGACAAGGCAGGCGGCCACGAGTCCGAAGACATCTGCGAGTGCCACTGCCATTGCGAAGCCGAAGGCCTCGACTGGTGCCACGACGACTCCTGCGGCTACGACCTAGCTGACGACGAGGACGATGCTGACGAGGAGGAGGACGACGAGGAACCGAAGCGCTGCGGCGAATGTCACTGCTGCACCTGTTGGAAAAACTGTGGCTGCGACACCTACCCCGACATGGAAGACTGCGGCTGCGGCTGCTACGTGTGCGCCTGTGACTGCTACAGCCAGGTTCTCGCCGTGGACAGTCAGTGCGGCGACGATGAGCCGTTGGCCGTGGAAAACCAGTGGCCTGCCTTCGCCGGAGGCTTGGCCCAGGCTCTATCCCGACTCGGCAAGGGCGAGGGAATCGACCTGTCAGCCAACGGATACACCTGGGCGACATTCCATGTTCGCGATCATGAAATCGACTGTGCGATCGCCAGAAACCGCAGCGGGCTTGTAAAGCACGGTCTCACTGCCGAGCAAAATTCATGGTTGATTCAGCGCGGCTGGGACCAATATGGCGAATTCGATCGGACATATTGCATCCCATTCGCCGCAAACTACGACGAGTACGTCACAACGGCCGAGTCCGTCGTCACCGTCCTACACGACTTCCTCGGCATCACAAGTCCCGCCGACCTCGACATCGACGCCAAGGTCGCCGGTGGCACACCCGAGGAAAGCCGCAGCCACACCTAACGGTCCGTACACCACCAACGAGCTAGTTGTGGTCCTGACCAACAACACCCGCCTCACCAAGTAGGCAAGATCTCGTGAACCAGGGCAAGATCCAACACACTACGATGGATTTCCGAAGTTGACCCCCACTGACGATGATGCTGCGACCCGTTTGCTCGACGAGTATCGCCGGGCAGGCGGTTATGCCGACATGATCCCGGAAATCGGCAGCCGCCTGCAGAACTCGCCAGCGGTCATCGTGGTGATCGCTCAATGGCTCACCGAACTCGAAGACCGGTGGCCGGGTCTTGAAACTGAAGGACGCGACCTGGCGCGGCTGAGCTTGACGAATGCCCTGAACCGTAAGGAATCGCGCAAGACCACGGCGATCCCGGCGCTAATCAGCCAGTTCAACCATGCTAAGGCGGCGAGCGCGCGCGTGCGGTGGGCGGCGGGCAACGCCCTCTACAAGATTCCGGCCGGCAAAGAGTACTTCGAGGAACTCGCCGCCATTGCTGCTGACCGCCGATTCGGGGCTGATCGGCAGATGGTGGTTGACTGGCTCGGCAAGTCGAAGCATCCCGATGCTGCCGCGGTCGCTGCCGCCCAACTCGATGATGAGACCGTGCAGGGGCATGCTCTCGATGCGCTGTCGAAGCTGCGAGCCCAAGGCGTACGTGACCTAGTTGAGCCGTTCCTGACATCGAAGTTCCCCTGGTATCGGCGCAACGCGGAGCGGATCAGCCGCTACGACCAGGGCTGAGCGTCCTCTGCACGGTTCACCAGATCAGATATTGGGCCGTCTTGGACCCGGTTGGGGTGTGGTCACCCGCCAGGACATCGGCGATCTCTCCTCGGTTAGTCGGTCGCGACGCCGAGCTGGCGACGAAGTCAGTCACGGTCGTACGCAGAGCCGACGACAGGACTGTTGAACGTGTAGTCGACAGGTCATGCCCCTGAGTGTGGCGATAGATTGCAGCCCGTATGCGATCGCCTTGGCAAGTCAGGACTCGAACCGCAACACGAAAACGACACGGATTCATCGGGAATCAATGGGACCGAGCGGGATCCAGCGGGAACACCTCGAACGCCAAATCTGCAGGTGGCTGGCTGTTTTGAGAAACATTGAAAACCGTTGGGAAGCAGAGCATCCAGAGCGGCAGGTTTATGGTTCGAGTCCAGATGGAGGAGCATAAAGAGCCCTCTACCAGCACAAGCAGGTGGAGGGCTTTTCTGTTGTCCGGGAGATTCCCCAGATCGACTACTTTCCGACTACAAACGTTGACCTACCCAGGCAGTCTCCGCGTCCACCCGCCAAGGCAGAACCTCCACAGTAGAACGGAAGCGGTCGCAGCTCGATGTCGATCATGGCCCAGCCGCAGCCCGTGAACGTCCAAAGCTTGTCAACCCCAGCCACTGTCGCAGAGCGGTTGCCGAATTTCGCTGTATAGAGTGGAGAGCGGTGCCGCTCCGGCGCGAATCCCGTTGAAGGACAAGAAGTAATGCCTGACAGTAACGAACCCGCTGTGCGCTACTTCGCGTTGATCGATGACGAGAGAGGCTGGCCCGAGGGCTGGCGCGCCCGTCGAATCACTGGGCTCGTGCGCCGGACCGACACCCGGCCTCTACCGACCGACGAAGCGCTCGGCAGGGACTTCACCTGGGGTCCTACCGAGTACCTCCAGCGCTATCGGCCGGGAGTAGACGAACCTCACGAAGAGATCTCCGCCGAGTCAGCCGAGCGATTCATAGCGAGTTGGCGCGCCTCGAGGGCGAGCAGCGAGGCCGAACGCACGCGCCCCGTGTCGAACCCACCCGTCGACGACGCACAAACCTGATCGGTTCCGCGCGGCGAGCAGGTCGTCGGGTTCCGGTGCTTCGACCGGCTCGCCGACCTCTTGTTTCGTGCCGAAAGTTGGGATCGGTAGGCGGCGAGCGTGGCATGTACTTGCCGCATGACATCTTCTCAGCTTCCCTCGAACCAACCGCAGTCCACCGGCTTGGACAAGAAGACCAGCGCGATCCTGTCCTACGCGCTGGGCTGGCTCACCGGAATCATCTTCCTCTTTGTGGGAAAGAACGATCCCGATGTGAAATTCCATGCTGCGCAATCGATCATCTTCTTCGCCGGGGTCTCGGTGCTCAATATCGTTCTGAGCATCGTCGGCTCGCTCCTCGGCGCTTTGGGGATCATCGTCAGCCTCGCCGGACTAGCCCTCGGGATCTTCGCGGTCGTCGTCTGGATCATGGCCATGGTCCAGGCGAACAACAGCGGCGGTGTCCGCGCGGAGCTTCCCCTTGTCGGAAAGTTCGTTGCCCCGTTCGCCGATCAGCTGGCCGGTTCGGTCAAGTAGCGACGTACCCGAAATCCCCGCACGGCAACCACGCCCAATACTCCGAAGATCAACGGCCCGAGACTGTCTCGGGCCGTTGACGCACGCCCGGACCGTCGCGCCCCGCAGGCTTCCTGACCGATTTTGACGAATGGACTTCGGTTCACGCTGTGAACAGCGCTACTACGGGCAGTGCTGTCAGGACTACCAGCAGTGTCGCCACGATCTTGGCCAGTCGAATCCGGCTCGAGCCGGGTTCGACGACAAACGGCGCGGCGGCCGCGAGGACGGCCGCGGCGGCCAGGGCGAGCACGGTGCCGATGAGGAGTTCGTAGCCATGGGGATCTGTCAGCGGATCGGTTGACAGTCGGGAGTGGAGCACGATGTACACGCACCGTAGCCAGAAAAGTCCTGCTGTACAGGCGATGAGAAGGGCCGACGCGGCGACCGGTATGCGCCATCGGGTGCCGGCCGCCTTGTTCGGTCTCACCACTGCCTCTCCACGACTTCGGTGGCAGACCTGGGGTCCGCCCCGATCAGCATGCCTGGGCGGTCTGGTCGGGGTCACCGCCGGCGGCTAACTCTTTCTCACCCGCGCCGGTCATGCGGGCTACGAGCGCGGAACGCAGGCGCCAGATACCGTCCGGCTGCGTCGGGTCGAGCCCGGTGATCTCGGCGATCTTGTTCAGTCGGTAGTCGACAGTGTTGGGGTGTACGTGCAGCGCACGCGCGGTGCGCAGACGAGTGGAGTGGGTCGCGAGGTGCGCTGTCAACGTCTCCAGCAGGACTGGATGGTCCTCGAGCGGGTCCAGTAGCGCGGCCAGATGCCTTCCTGCTGTGCCCGGCCGGGACAGCTGATACTCCAGCGACAGGTCGTCGAAGCGCTCGAGCCCGACTCGGCGCAGGCGGCGCATGATGTCGAGCACCGCGTGCGCGCGCTCGACCCCTTCGGAGATGCCGCCTGCCCCTGCCACCACGAACGCGGCGCGAACCTGCGTCTGCGCCGCGCCGGCGATCTGCTCGACGAACCGTTCGGCGGCGCCGGGATCGAAATGGTCTTGCGGAATCAGCAGGGTAGCTGTGTCGGTGCCCATCTGCATCAGCGCGTTGTCATCGCAGTGGTGCAGCACCTCGGCCCTGATTCGCCGAATTGTCCGGTGCGCGAGGATATGGCGATCCGGGCGCGGCTCGTCCGCTCCATGGCGTGGCACGAACCCGACCGCGAAGACGAAATAGCTCTCGGCCAACCGGACCCCGCAGGCGCGCGCCAGGGCCGGTGTCGCATTCCCGGCGATCAGCGCGGCGGCCACGGTATCCGCTGCGTCACTACCCGCCACCTGCCTTTCACGCAGGTACGCCTGTGAAATCGCCATGGCGAGCTCGCGGGAGAGGTGGCCGAACATGCGCGCTGTTTCGATCAGTGCCACGTGATCCTCGTCGACCCTCGCGCGTGCGGTGAGATGGTCGAACACCGCCTGCGTGCCTACCCGCACGGCCCTGTGCATCGCGTCGATCGTGACGCCCTCGCGTGCCCATTCCATGACGTCGGCGCGCACCTCGGCCAGCGGTTCGGCAGTGTCGCCGCCGGTCAACATTCTGGCGGTGAGCTCGAGGCACGCGTTCACCAGTGCGGCGACATCGCGACGTAGGGCCGCCATGGGCACTCGGGCGGGTAGTTCACTGCCGACGATGAACAGACTCATGATCTTGCCCGAAATCGTTGACGCTGCGGGGAGCCGGTCGAGAATCGGCCGACCTACCGTCATCGCGGTCCGGGCCGACAGGATGCTGTCGGGCATGCGCACATTTCCTACTTTCCGCTGTTTGCGCTTTATCGTGCGGCCTCACCACCCCGCGTTCCAATGGTGCTTCGCACCCAGATGAAACCATCGTTGTGCACTATGCACCACCAGGCATGCGCCGGACGCTTCACCCGTACACCCAAACAGGGTACGGAAGCAGGATTCGCGGCTACGGCCGACACGGTTCCGCCCGGCGAATGCACGGTCTCCGTGCTTGCCAAATGTCGAGTACGGACCTTCTCAGCTGTAGGAATGCTGCCCGTGCCCGCAATGACGGCGAGTGAGCCGACCCGGTGCGGAGCGCAATGGTCCCAGGATTCACCGTCGGCAGACATCCGCTACGCCGGTCGAATTCGAGTGAACGCATGTGTACTATTTTGCCGTGAACAGCTCGGGCGCACAGCCGCTACAGGGTTCGACCAGCCACGCTACTCCGCCAGGTTTGCTCCGATGACCACAGTCACGATCACCGTGCTCGCGATCGTCGCCGCCGGTGAAGCCGTCGGCATACTCATCCTGTCGATCTTGCTGGTCCGGAGTCGGCGCAAGCGCCGGGCACCGCGTCGGTCGACGACGGGGCAGCGGTTGGTGGTGAGCGGTCGCGAAGCGGTACGGACTGCCTGGCAGGCCGCTGATCTGGTGCGTGCCAAAGGTTTTCGTGCCGCCGTGCTCACCTCCATCGAAGACCTCGCGGGCTGGGCACGGGTCGAACGTCCCGACCTGGCCAGACTGGCGCCCGACGGCAACGTCGTCATCATGTTCTCCGACATCGAGCAATCGACCGCTCTCAACGAACAGCTGGGCGACCGTGCGTGGGTCAAGCTGCTCGACCGCCACCACCGCCTGGTGGATCGCTGCGTGCACAACCACGGCGGCCATGTGGTCAAGAACCAGGGCGACGGGTACATGATCGCCTTCGCCGCTGCCGACCGGGCGGTCCGATGCGGCCTGGCCATCCAGGCGGCACTGCGCAAGGACGCCGAAGCATCCCGGGGCGAGGCGGATTTCCGGGTCCGGATCGGTATCCACATGGGAAGTTCCGTCCGCCGGGGTGACGATTTGTTCGGACGCAACGTCGCCATGGCCGCGCGGGTCACCGCGCAGGCCGAGGGTGGCGAAGTCCTCCTCAGCGAGCCGGTGCTGGAGGCGATCGGAAGCAGTACCGATCTCACGATCGGAACCGGACGGGAAGCGACCCTCAAGGGCCTGCGGGGCACGCACCGCCTCACTCCGGTCTGCGCGCGGCGGTAATCAACTGGGCCGGGGAGTGTTCTGCCGCCAGTACAACGCGTCCAATGCGACCGCGACATGCACGCCGTTCTCCGCCAGTGGACGTGGCAGCAACTCGTCCGCGCGGGCGATCCTGCGCAAAATCGTGTTCCGGTGGGTGAACAGGCGCGCCGCAGCGCGCGTGGCATTGCATTGCTCGTTGATGTAGACGAGGACCGATTCGCGTAGTTCGCTGTCGGCGTGTTCCAGATCGCCGAGGGTGTACTTGATGAATCGGTCGGCCTGAGCGCCGTTTTCGGTGATCAGCGAGGTCAGTTGCACCTCGCCGAAGGTGACCAGGCGTCGGGTGCTGTGCGGGCGGGCGAGGATTCGGTGCGCGGCCTGCGCGTCGAGGTGACTGGTCCGGAACCCGGCGAGGTCTCGGCCGGTGGAGCCGATGGCGATCCGCACGCCGGGGATATGGTCCAGCGCTTCGGTCAGTGCCACGGTGTCGGGAGGGGTGGGGCCGGGCACCCACACCCACAGGGTGGCCGCGCTGGCGAGCACGCTCAACGCCGTGGCCGCCCCGGCGGCCTGTGTGAGGGCCCTGGTCACCCGATGCGGTTCGTCGAGTTCGGCACCGGGAATGTCACTCCAGGCGATGGCCGCGGTGTGGGTGGCGTCGAGCCGGTAGCCGAGGCGGGTCGACGCACGCTCGATGTTGGTCGGCTCCCCCTCGAGAATGAGCGAAATGACTTCGCGGCGTTCGGCATACGAGCCGCGGGCGAGTTCGTCGCGCTCCTGACCGATGACCTCGGTGATCGCCTCGATGGTGCCGTCCACGAATGCGGCGATCGAGGCGGCGGTGACCTCCAAGACCTCCTGCAGCTCGAACGGGTCCGGCGTGAGAATGAAGATGATGGTCATCCACCGTCGCCAGACGACATTTTGCCCGACGCGATAGGCCTGCAAAGCGGCCTCGTTCATGCCACGCCGGACCAGGTCGCGAACGGTGGCGATCTGGTCCGCACCGAGGTTGATCGGCACCGGCATTCCCGGATCGGCCACGTTGGCCGAGGCCCAGTGCAGCAGGTTGCCACGGTTGACGCGCCGGACCGCCTCGGCCAGCAGCGGATCCCCCGCGACAGCGCGCAGGCTGGTTGTCAGGAGAGTGGCGTCATAGAGTTCGTCGAGCCATTCCTCCGGCGCGTTCAGCGCGATCTCGGCACCTTGGCGGATTACTTCTCGCGCGCGGTCGGACAGGCGTCGATCGAACAGACCATCACCGGAGTGCACCGTGTCATTATGCAACCTCCGATCCGAATTCATCTGCGCCGAACTGCCCGTCGCCGACCCGCGTACTTCGTCAACGACACCCGCGACCAGGCCGCGGCGTTCGTCCGCGAACAGCTCAGCCGGTAGCCGCGAAACTGAGAGGTGTCGCCGGACGGTCGCTGGCATAGTGATTTCGCATGGGACGGACGTTCGAGGATTTGATCGCCGAGGCGGCATCGGCGCCGGTGGAGGGATGGGATTTCTCCTGGCTCGACGGGCGGGCCAGTGAGGCGCGACCTTCGTGGGGTTATCAGCGGCTGATGAGTGATCGGCTGAAGACCGCTTCCGCTGCTCTGGATATTCAGACCGGTGGTGGCGAGGTTCTGGCCGAGGCGCAGGTGTTCCCGCAGACCATGGTCGCCACCGAGTCGTGGCCGCCGAACGTCGCCAAGGCGACCGCGTTGCTGCATCCTCGCGGCGTCGTTGTCGTCGCCGCGCCCGACGAGCCGCCGTTGCCGTTCGCCGACGCGGCGTTCGATCTGGTCACCAGCCGACATCCGGCGACGATCTGGTGGGCGGAGATCGCGCGCGTTCTGCGTTCGGGGGGAACGTATTTCGCACAGCACGTCGGACCGGCGAGTGTGTTCGAGCTGGTGGAGTATTTCCTCGGTCCGCAACCGGAAGCCCGTCGAGGGCGCCATCCCGACGACGAGGCCGCCGCCGCGCGGGCCGCCGGACTGACGATCACCGACCAGCGGACCGAGCGGCTACGCATCGAGTTCCACGACATCGGTGCCGTCGTGTACTTCCTGCGCAAGGTGATCTGGATGGTGCCCGGGTTCACCGTCGAGGCCTACCTCGACCAACTGCGTCGGCTCCACGATCGAATCCGGCAGGAGGGGCCGTTCGTGGCGTACTCCACCCGCACTCTCACCGAAGCCACCAAATCGTGACTCACGGGTGGTGTCAGGCGCCGGCCGCGTAGCCCTCGTTGCCCATCGCCTGGGCGGCGAGGCTCTTGCGGTACTGCTCCAGCGCCACCAGGTCGCCGAACAGCGTCATGTAGGTGTCGGGCTCCTCGCTGGCCGACAGCCGCTGCAGCCTCGACTTGAGCTCGGCGATCTGGCGGCCCACCCAGGCTTCCTGGACTCGCGCGAGGATGCCCGTGATGAAGCGGGGGGTGTCGTTCTGGGTGCGCACCGGGAGCTGCTCGTTGGCCAGTTCGGAGACCAGAGCGCGGATCATCAGATCGTCGGTATGGTCGGCGACGGCGGCGACCCATTCCGCACCGCTGAGCCCGGCAGCCGTGCCGCCGGCCTGGGCGATCATGATGCGCACGGCCACATAGGCGGGGTGGGTGAAGGCGGCGGCGTCGATGGCGTCGAAGGACACGCCCGCGATGCCCGGGTATTGCAGTGCGGCGCTGAGGGTTTGGCGCTGCGCGTACAGCACCGGGTCGTTCGGTGCGGGCCGCACCGAGGAGCTCTCCTCGACGCGAGGCGCGGGGATCGCCGCAGCGCCGGACTTCAGATCGGGCGTGGTGCCGCCCATCCGGTTCTTCTTCGCCTCTTCACCGACCCGGCGCACGACGAGCTGGATGTCGTCCCAGCCCACCCAACCGGCCAGCTTGGTGGCATACCCCTTGCGGGTGGCGTTGTCCTTGATCTGGGCCACCACGGGCACCGTACGCCGCAGCGCCTCGACCCGACCCTCGACATCGTCGAGATTGTGTTCGGCCAGCAGTCCGCGAATCACGAACTCGTACAGCGGGGTCCGCCGCGCCACCAGATCACGCACGGCGCTGTCGCCGGAGTGCTGACGCAACTCGCACGGATCCTGCCCGTCGGGCGCCACCGCGATGTAGGTCTGTCCTGCCAGCCGCTGATCACCGCTGAACGCCTTCAGCGCCGCGGCCTGCCCGGCCGCGTCACCGTCGAAGGTGTAGATGATCTCGCCGCGCCAGAAGTTGTCGTCCATCAGCAGCCTGCGCAGTACCTGCAGGTGTTCTTCGCCGAACGCGGTGCCGCACGACGCCACCGCGGTTTTCACCCCGGCCAGATGCATGGCCATGACGTCGGTGTAGCCCTCGACGACCACGGCTTGATGGCCCTTGGAGATGTCGCGCTTGGCGTGGTCGAGACCGAACAGCACCTGAGACTTCTTGTACAGCAACGTTTCCGGCGTGTTCACGTACTTGCCGGGCATGGTGTCGTCGTCGAACAGCTTGCGCGCGCCGAAACCGATCACCTCGCCGCCGAGATTGCGGATCGGCCACAGCAGGCGACGATGGAACCGGTCGATCGGACCGCGCTTGCCCTGCTTGGACAGTCCGGCAGCTTCCAGTTCCTTGAACTCGAAACCCAAGCGCTGCAGGTGCTTGGTCAGCCCGTCCCAGCCCGCGGGGGCGTAACCGCAGCCGAACTGCGCCCAGGATGCCTTGTCGAAGTTGCGGTCGGTCAGATACTTGCGCGCGGCCTCGGCCTCGGGTTCGTGCAGCAGGCCCATGTAGTACTCGTGCGCGGCGGCATTGGCGGCGACCAGGCGCGAGCGGGTGCCGCGGTCGCGCTGCACCGAGGTGCCGCCACCCTCGTAGTTGATCTGGTAGCCGATGCGATCGGCCATCTGCTCGACGGCCTCGACGAAACCGATGTGTTCCATCTGCTGCAGGAACTTGTAGACATCGCCGCCCTCACCACAGCCGAAGCAGTGGAACAGCCCGTGGTTGGGGCGCACATGGAACGACGGCGACTTCTCGTCGTGGAACGGGCACAGACCTTTGATCGAGTCGGCGCCCGCGCGCTTGAGCGCCACGTACTCGCCGACTACATCTTCGATCCGGACACGTTCACGGATCGCCGCGATATCGCGATCTGGGATTCGTCCGGCCACGATGAGCGAGTCTAGTCGGGTCTGCTCAGCGGCAGTCCAGCGAGGCGGCGACGCGTTCGAAGCGGCTCTCGGTGTAGGACGCGATCTGGTCGATCACCACGCGCACGCGGGCGGCCTCGGTGGTGGCGGCGTTGAACCAGGGCAGCATCTGATCGTCGAGGTGGGCGGGCGCGGTGGTGAGCAGGCGATCGGCGACGGCTTGTACGCGGTCGCGCTGGGTCTGCTGGCGGGCGAGGTGGCCGGGGTCGGAGCGCACGTAGCGCAGGGCGACGGTCTTGAGGACGGCCACCTCGGCGGCCACGATCGGCGGCACGATCAGGTCGGCCTCGTAGCGGCTGAGCGGGCCTTCGCCGTAGCGCTCGTGGGTGGCCGAGATCGCGGCGGTGGCGAAGCGGCCGACCAGTTCGCTGGTGAGCCGTTTCAGGGCCACCGAGGCGCCGAAGCTGCCGTCGTAGTTCGCGGCATCGGCCACGATGTCGAGCTCGGAGAGCCGCTGCGCGGCGGCGGCGAGTGCCTCGATCGATTGATCGGGATGCTGGCCGTGGCCCTGCTCGGCCAGCGCCGCCTGTTCGGCCGGGTCGGCGAGGGCGCGCAGGTCGATGCGGCCGACGATCACGCCGTCCTCCACGTCGTGCACCGAGTAGGCGACGTCGTCGGACCAGTCCATGATCTGGCATTCCAGGCTTTGTTTGCGGTCGGGCGCGTCTTTGCGCACCCAGGCCAGGCGCTCGAGGTCGTCGTCGTAGGCGCCGAACTTGGTGCCGGAACCACTTCTGCCCCACGGGTATTTGAGGGTCGCGTCCAGGGCCGCCCGAGTGAGGTTGAGCCCGAAGCTCTCTGCGTCGGCGTCGAGGACCTTGGGTTCTAGGCGGGTCAGGATGCGCAGGTTCTGCGCGTTGCCTTCGAAACCGCCGTAGCGGTCGGCGAATTCGTCGAGCGCGCGTTCACCGTTGTGACCGTAGGGCGGGTGGCCGATGTCGTGGGCCAGGCCGGCCAGGTCGACGAGGTCGGGGTCGGCGCCGACACCGTCGGCGATACTGCGCCCGATCTGGGCCACTTCGAGCGAGTGGGTCAGCCGGGTGCGCGGGGTGTCGCCCTCGCGCGGGCCCATGACCTGGGTCTTGTCGGCGAGGCGACGCAGCGCGGCGGAGTGCAGCACGCGGGCACGATCGCGGGAGAACTCACTGCGATGCCCCTTGCCCGCGGCGCCGGGCCACGCGGTCTTCCCGGGCTCGTGGACCATGCGTTCCTGGTCGTGCGGGGTATAGGTCCCGGTCATCTCACTGTCCCGCCTCGTAAGGAAAATCTGCCGAGAAATGAGTGAGCTGGTACCAGAGCAGCGCGCCGGTTTCGCGGGCGATGCCGTGGAATTGCGACTCCCTCGTGTAGACGGCGGGCCCGGTACGGGTGGGTGCGGTCCACGCTTCCAGGCCTGCGTCGCGAGCCATCGTCCTGGTTCGCAGTGAATGCCACGGATCGCTCACGAGTACGGCCGATGACATATCGCGCTCCCCCATCGCCGACGCCACCGCCTCGATGCTGCGCAGTGTGTCGGAACCGGTTTCGACGGCCACGATGTTCTCGCTGGGGACGCCCTTGTCCTCCAGATACCGTTTGCCCGAGGCGGCTTCGGTATACAGGTCGCCCTCCTGTTTGCCGCCGACAGTGATCACGGTGGGCGCCACCCCGGCCTCGTAGAGTCGCCACGCCTGATACAGCCGCGCCTCGAAAACCGACGACGGCGTTCCCGAATACTGGGCCGCGCCGAGCACCACGATCGCGTTCGCGGGGGTGTAGTCGTCGATCCGCGCGACCTGCCAGACCCGGACCGCTGTCCCGGCGACCAGCACCAACCCCATCAGCACCGCGCCGGCGATCAACCGGACGAACCACACCGAGACCGTCGACACCAGCCCACGCGGATGCCTGACATCCGGGGCGGGCGTGGCCGTTCGCGAGAAACCCGATTTCACCTTCGTCAGTCTGCCAGGTCGCTCCGACGCCCCGCGGGGTCAGCGGTCACCACCGGATTCCGTTCCGGTGAACGGCCGACCGCCGAGCCCGCGGACACCCAGGGGATCGTCGCGGCGATGTCGACGAACGAGCGGATCAGCGGGCTGTGTGCCGCGCTGGTCCAGGCCAGCACGAGGCTGCTCGGCGGCTTGTCGGCGAGCGGGACCACCACGAGACCCTCCGGGACCGGGTGGCCCAGCGGCGTGAGGCCGACGGTGCCGTTCCACAGGACGGTTTGCTGACATTCGTGGACGGTGCGCACCACCGGGCCGGTGTCCGGATCGGTCGGGTGCGACCAGTAACTCCGCCAGATCGGATCGGTGTCGGCGGGCAGCTGGAACCACTGTCGATCGGCCAGTTCGCGCAGGTGCAGACTCGCGCGATCGGCCAGGGGATCGTCGACGCGAAGGACGACACCCACCGGGTCGGTGCGCAAAACCTGTGTGGTGATGCCGGTTTCGTCGAAGGGCGTGCGGGTGAGGGCGATGTCGACGCGTCCGGCGCGCAACCCGGCCGTCGGGTCGGCGAAGTCGCCTTCTCTGATGTGCACCTGGACGTCGGGATGCGCGGCCCGGTACGCCGCGGCCAGTCGGCTCCCTGCCGCTTCGGCGAAGGTGCCGATCGTGACGGCGGACGCCCCGGCGGCGACCGCGACCCTGGTGCGCACTCGATCGGCCTGGGCCAGCAGCGCGAGGGCCTCGTCGTAGAGGGCGGACCCGGCAGGCGTGAGAGTCACGCCCGTCGGTGAACGACGTAGGAGTTCGTAGCCGAGATCGTCTTCGAGCTGTTTGATCGCCCTGCTCAGGGGCGGCTGGGTCATGTACAGCCGGGCGGCAGCGCGACCGAAGTGGAGTTCCTCGGCCACCGCCGTGAAGTATCGCAGCAGACGGAGGTCCATGAGCTGCGACGATACCCGCTCAGTATCGGGTCCGCAGAGATCGGTCTTGGACGCGACCGGCCTCGCGATGATCAGGTGGAAGTCATGAGCGTCATGGTCCTGATCGGACGAATCCTGTTCTCCGCGTTGTTCATCGGCGCGGCTATCGGCCATCTGAGCGCGGCGAACGACACCGCGCGCTACGCCGCGAGCCGTGGGGTGCCGTCGCCGTTGTTCGCGGTGTACGCCTCGGGTGCCGCCGTGCTCGTCGCGGGAACGAGCGTGCTGCTCGGCGCCTGGGGCGATCTCGGATCGCTTGTCCTGGTGGCGTTCCTGGTGCCGACGGCCTTCCTGATGCATACCTTCTGGAAGGAGACCGACGCCGAGACCAAGCAACACGAGATGGTCCACTTCAACAAGGATCTCGCCCTGGCCGGTGCGGCACTGGTGTTCTTCGCGGTCTTCGCCTACACCGCCGACCTGGGGCTCACCCTCACCGCACCAGCCTTCACGCTGCGCTGACCGGACCGGAGATCACCAACCCCGCGCCCGCCATTCGGGCAGATTCGCGCGGTCGGCGCCGAGGGTGGTGTCGTCGCCGTGACCCGGGTAGACGACGGTGTCGTCGGGGTAGCGGTCGAAGAGTTTGGTGCTGACGTCGGTGAGGAGGGTGTCGAAGTCGGCGGGACTGTGAGTTTTCCCCACTCCACCTGGGAAGAGGGAGTCGCCGGTGAAGAGGTGGGTGTGGCCCGCGTTGTCGGTGAGGGCGAGGGCGACCGAGCCGGGGGTGTGGCCGCGCAGGTGGATGACGTGGAGGACGAGGTCGCCCACTTCGATGGTGTCGCCGTCTTCGAGCAGGCGGTCGGGGCGGACCGGGAGGTGGTCGGCGTCGAGGGTGTGGGCGGCGGTGGGGACGTCGAGGGACTTGGTGACCTCGGTCAGGGCCTGCCAGTGATCGGGGTGGCGGTGGGTGGTGACGAGCAGTTCGATCTGGCCGGGTGTCTCGAGCACGGTCAGATCGATGATGCGCTCGGCATCGTTGGCGGCGTCGATCAGCACGGCGGCGCCGGTGGTGGTGCTCTGGATCAGGTAGGTGTTGTTGTCCATCGGACCGACGGACATCTTCACGATGCGGGTGCCGGGAGCGTCGCGCTGCTGGGCGTCCCCGCCCGCGGTGACGTGACCTGTGTACTGGCGAGCGACTGTGACCATGCACCCGATCGTAGAAGCCACGCGCCGCGCTGTCGTGCCGGTGTCGGTGTCGACCGTTAGATTCGACACATGCCGCTGTCGAGTTCGGCCCCACGATCGGTTTCCGCACTCTGCGCGGTGTTCGCCGTGTTGAGTCTGCTGTGCGCGCCGAGCGCGGTCGGCGAACCGCCCGCGCGCATGGGTCCGCAGGTGGTCGATACCGCGAATGTGCTCAGTGCGGGCGACGAAGCACGCGTGCTCGACGCGGTCGACGCCCTCTACCGCGATCACCAGGTGAAGCTGTGGGTGAACTATGTGCGCACCTTCGGGTCGATGGCGCCCCGCGACTGGGCTGCCCGCACGTCCGACCTCTCCGGTTTCAGCGATCATGATCTGCTGCTGGCGGTGGCCGTCGACGACCGCGGCTACTGGCTCGACGGCACCCTTCCCGAGAGTGTGAGCGACTCCGAACTGGACTCGCTGCTCGCGGGCTCGGTGGAACCTGATCTGCGCGACCAGAAGTGGGCACAGGCCGCGGTCGACACCGCCGAGGGAATCGGTTCGGCGATGCGGGGCGGCGGGGTGCCGTGGGGTGTGCTGATCCTCATCGGGCTGGCCGTGATCGTGGTGGCCGGCGGTTTGATGTTGTTCTCGCGCAAGCGTCGAGGTGACCGGGATCGTGCCGAGCTGACCACCGCGCGCGAGGTGGATCCGACCGATTCCGCGGCGCTGGCGCGATTGTCGCTGCCGACCTTGCACGCGCTCTCCCGCGAGCGACTGGTCGAGATCGACGATGCCGTGCGGACCAGCGCCGAGGAATTGACCTTGGCCACCAGCGAATTCGGTGACACCGCGGTGACGCCGTTCCGCTCCGCGCTCGATGCCGCCCGCGCCGCCACCGCGAAGGCGTTCACGATTCGTCAGCAACTCGACGACGCGATTCCGGAGACGCCGGACCAGCAGCGCGCCATGCTCATCGAGCTGATCGCCACGGCGGGCACGGCCGATCGCGAACTCGACTCGCAGGTCGCCGATTTCGACGCCATGCGCGATCTGCTCATCGACGCGCCCGCTCGACTGGACACGCTCACCCGCGACATCGTCGAGCTGACCGCGCGCATGCCGGGCTCCGAAGCCGAACTCACCCGCTTGGGCTCGACCTATCCACCCTCGGTCATCGCGCCGATCCACGACAACGTGCGGATGGCGCAGGAGCGAATCACCTTCGCCGAGAACAACATCGACTCCGCTCGAACCGATCTCACCCAGCCCGTCGGGCAGCAGGGTGGTGCGGTCGCGGCGATCCGCGCGGCCGAAGGCGCGATCGGGCAGGCAAGGACGCTGCTCGATGCCGTAGACCAGGCCGCGACGAATATCCAGCAAGCGCGCGACGGTCTTGCGGCCGCCCTCGACGAACTGCGCGCCGACCTGAGCTCGGCCAAGAGCCTCACCGAGTTCGGCGGCGCCGACCTGGCCACCGCGGTCTCGTCCGCCACCGCAGCCCTGAATGCCCCGAACGCCGACAGCGATCCCCTCGGTACCTTCCACACCGCGGTCACCGCTGATGCCGAACTGGACCGTGCGATCGCGGCGGCCTCGGATCGCAAACTGGCCGTGGAGGATCTGCGACGCCGGCTCGATCGCACCCTCACCGACGCATCCGCCCGCATCGATGCGGCGTCGTCGTTCATCACCACCCGGCGTGGCGGCGTCGATGCGGAGGCCCGCACCCGGCTCTCCGAGGCGCAACGTCACCTCGCCGAGGCACACGGGCTCGCGGGCAGTGACCCCGAACGCGCACTCATCAGCGCACAGACCGCCGCCGACCTCGGCGGCCGGGCCATGCAGCAGGCGCAGGCCAGCGTGCAGGCGTGGGAGACGCGTCAGCCGATGTCGGGCGGCGGCTCACAGACCGGCGCGGTGCTGGGCGGAATCCTGCTCAACGAGCTGCTGCGGGGCGCGATGAGTGGCGGTTCGCGACGCGGAGGCGGCGGCTATGGCGGAGGCGGCGGCTACCGTCCGGGCTCGTACGGCGGCTCGTCGGGATCGCGTCGAGTCAGCCGGGGCGGCAGATTCTGATCCCGGCCAGCGCGAGGGTCGACCGCGCCGGGCGCAGTGCCGGACGCGCCTGATCGCGGCGCGGCGAGGTCGACAGGTTCGCCCTTGACTCTCTCACCGTGTGAGGCCGTACACCGGAAGGCGTCATGTTCAGTATCGGAGATTTCGCCAGGCACGGTCAGGTGTCGGTGCGCATGCTGCGCCACTACGACGCGGTGGGTTTGTTGGCGCCCGCCAGAGTCGACGCGGCCACCGGGTACCGCTTCTATACGGCGGCGCAGCTGGCCCGGCTCAATCGGCTCATCGCCTTGAAAGAGCTCGGGTTCACGCTGGAACAGGTGGGCAGAATGCTCGAGCCGGGGCCCGACGCGGCAGAACTGCGCGGCATGCTCACCTTGCGCCGAGCCGAGTTGGAACAGCGGATCGCGGCCGACCGTTCGCGGTTGACCGAAGTCGAAGCGAGACTCCGAATCATCGAAAAGGAGGGCGTCATGCCCGATCAGGATGTGGTGATCAAGTCGGTGCCCGCAGTCAGAGTGGCCGAATCGTCCAGCTGGGCTTCGGGATTCGAACCCCAGGCGATCAGCCCGGTGATCGGGCCGCTGTTCCGCGAACTGTCCGACCGGCTGGCCGCGGCCGGGATCACGATCGCCGGTCCCGCGATCGCCTACTACGACGCGCGTGACGACGGGACGGTCGGCGTGCACGCGTGTGTGCCGGTGAATGTGGAACCCGCTGCGGCACCGGACTTCTCGATCGTCGATCTGCCCGCGCTCGAACGCGCCGCGACCACCGTCCATCGCGGGAACGTGAGCGGGATCGGCGCGGCGTGGCAGGCGCTCGGTCGCTGGGTGGAGGACAACGGGCACCGCACCGGCGCGCCCGTCCGCGAAGTCACCCTGGAGTGGACGCCCGATCCCGATGGCTGGGTCACCGAGCTGCAGGAGCCTCTCGCACCGCGCTGAGGCGCGGCCGGCCCGTGCGATCCGCAGGCGAGATCCGTGCACCCAGCCTCCAGCGGTCGTGGCCGCCGGAATTCCCATCGACTGCGCCACTTGCGGCGGGGTGCCGCTCTGCGGAGCCGGGCCGTGCCGTCGGATTCAGGCGGTCGCGGCTTTCTGATCCGCGGATGACCAGGACAATTCCGCGGCGACGGCATCCAGCAGGTGGGCGGCGAGCGGGCCGCCACCCAATCGGCCGATGGTCAGTCGACCGAGATAGGTGTAGACGAGGAAGGTGACCGCCGCGGACGCCCCCGTCGACGGGCGGGGGTGTGCGGAGAGGTAGACGATCTCGTAGTCGTCGAGAATCAGCCCGGCGGGGGCGCGGAACGGGGGCACCGTCCCGGTGTTGGTGAGCGCGATATGCCCTGCGGTGGAGTGGATTCGATCGGGACCGAAGAAGTCGGGGAAGTGCAGAACCGACTGTTCGATCACCCCGTCGGCCAGGTCGTTGTGCAGGCTGGTGCCGATCCGGCGAGCGAGCACGACGAGGTCCGCGGTGTCGGCGGCATCGGTGGCGAACGCGGCCAGGCCGGACAGGTTGGTGCCGGCTTCCGCGGCGACCGCAGGGTCGAGGCGCCTGCGCAGGTCGACCGGATACATACACGAGACGTGGTCCGCGCCCGAGAGATCGCCGTACGCCCGCAACACCGCGGCGGTGACCAACCCGTTGACGCTCACCGCGTGCGCGCGAGCCAGCTCGAGCACCCGTGCGGTCGCGACGGTATCCAGCTGAATCCGCGCGGGCCGGGCCAACGTGGCCGGTGCGGCCTCCGCCCGCTCGATCCCACTCACCGAATCTGTGACGACGAGCGGACGCGCTACCGTCTCGAGTCCCGACCGCCGCCCACGCCGGATCCCCCGCTGCGCCAGCAGCACCTCGAGCGACGCCGGATACCCCCGCGTCGCACCGGCCGTGGTCTCCGACTCGGCGACCACGGTTGCCGTGTCCGCGATCTTCCCGGTCTCCACATAGTCGGTGTAGAAGCCCCACAGCCGCGCGAACAGTTCGACACAATGCCCCGCGTCGGCCACGCTGTGGTGCACGAACAACGTGACCCGAGCCCGATCCTCTTCGGCGAGAACCACATCCAGATAGGCCAATTGGGCCCCGGGATCCATGGACTCGGCCGGAATCCGCACCTCGTCGGGATCGCCGAAACTCACCCACGCGCCGACGGCCTCGATATCCCCCGGACGCAACAGGATTCCGTTCTCGTCGGCATCCTCGACGATCCGGCACACCAGAATCGGAAACCGCCGCTGCAATGCCGCGAAGGCCGCGCCGAGCCCGGCCGCGTCCAGTTCCCCGAGCACCGTGACCGACCGTCCGGTGAAGGTCGCGTGCCGCACGAATCGTTGTTCCGACGGGTCGAGCGCCCGCACCACGTCTTCCGGTTCCCACAGCACAACGAAGATCGTGAGGCAAGCGCCCACCCAACGCAAACCGTCAGCTACGCAGTGTGATCAACCGCCCAGTGCGCGGAGGTGAAAGAGCCCGCACCGAGCTAGCGGTGCGGGCTCCGTCGACCTGACGGATCAGGCGCCGATCAGTCGTGCTGCCAGGTAGGACTCGACCTTGTCCAGGGCGATGCGCTCCTGGGCCATCGAGTCGCGCTCGCGGATCGTCACCGCGTGGTCGTCGATGGTGTCGAAGTCGACCGTGATGCAGAACGGGGTACCGATCTCGTCCTGACGACGGTAACGACGGCCGATGGCACCCGCGTCGTCGAAGTCGACGTTCCAGTTGCGGCGCAGCTGGGCGGCGAGGTCCTTGGCCTTCGGGGTCAGGTCGGCGTTGCGCGAGAGCGGCAGCACCGCGGCCTTGACCGGCGCGAGGCGAGGATCCAGACGCAGGCTGATCCGCTCTTCGGTCGTGCCCTTCGCGGTGGGCACCTGGTCGACGGTGTAGGCGTCGACCAGGAAGGCCATCAGCGAACGGGTCAGACCGGCGGCCGGCTCGATGACGTACGGCGTGTAGCGCTCACCGCTGGCCTGATCGCGGTAGCTCAGGTCGACGTTCGAGTGCTCCGAGTGCGTCTTGAGGTCGTAGTCGGTGCGGTTGGCGATGCCCTCGAGCTCGCCCCATTCGCTGCCCTGGAAGCGGAAGCGGTACTCGATGTCGGTGGTGCCGGCCGAGTAGTGCGACAGCTTTTCCTTGGGGTGCTCGAACAGGCGCAGGTTCTCCGGGTCGATGCCGAGGTCGGTGTACCAGGACAGACGGGTGTCGATCCAGTACTTGTGCCACTCCACGTCCTCGCCCGGCTTGACGAAGAACTCCATCTCCATCTGCTCGAACTCACGCGTGCGGAAGATGAAGTTGCCCGGCGTGATCTCGTTGCGGAAGCTCTTGCCGATCTGGGCGATGCCGAACGGCGGCTTCTTGCGCGCGGTCTCCTGGACGTTCTTGAAGTTGACGAAGATGCCCTGCGCCGTCTCGGGACGCAGATAGTGCATGCCCTCTTCGTCGTCGACCGGGCCGAGGAAGGTCTTGAGCAGGCCGGAGAAGTTACGCGGCTCGGTCCACTTGCCGGGCTGGCCGGTGTCGGGATCGTTGATGTCGGCCAGGCCGTTGGCGGGTGGGTGGCCGTGCTTGGCCTCGTAGGCCTCGATGAGATGGTCGGCGCGGTAACGCTTGTGCGTGTGCAGCGACTCGACCAGCGGATCGGAGAAGGTGGCCACGTGGCCCGAGGCCTCCCAGACCTGGCGCGGCAGGATCACCGAGGAGTCGAGGCCGACGACGTCGTCGCGGCTGGTGACCATGGTCCGCCACCACTGCCGCTTGATGTTGTCCTTCAGTTCGACGCCGAGCGGACCGTAGTCCCACGCCGACTTGGTGCCTCCGTAGATCTCACCGCACGGGTAGACCAGACCCCGGCGCTTGGCGAGGTTGGCAACGGTGTCCACCTTCGACTTGGGTGCCACGCGAGATTTCTCCATCCACTGCGAGTCGGAATTGTTCGGCATGCCGTACCGGTGTTCGATGCGGCCTACCGTACGTAAGTGGGTCCAGCGTATCGGGACGCGTCCAGTGGGTTTGCAGCAGCCGAGGTGTCCGCGCGGCGCGTCATTTGACATGCGCAATTGTGCATATCAAAATGGAATCTGTTTCCATTAAGGAGTTGGTTGATGACCACCGAGGCCGCGCCCGCGCACCCGCACAACCCGTACCACTCCCCCGCCCCCGCCGCCGTGCCGTCGCGCACGGTCCTGGAGGACGCGGGCGAGCTGCTGCGGGCACTGGCCGCGCCGGTACGCATCGCCATCGTGCTGCAGTTGCGTGAGTCGCCGCGCTGCGTGCACGAGCTGGTCGACGCACTCGGCGTCACCCAGCCGCTGGTCAGCCAGCATCTGCGCATTCTCAAATCGGCGGGCGTGGTGCACGGCGAACGCTCGGGCCGCGAGGTGCTCTACGAACTCGTCGACGACCATCTGGCGCATATCGTGGTCGATGCCGTCGCCCATGCCGAGGAAGGGTAATCCGTTGGCAGACAACACCTCCGCGAAGCAGGTCGGGGTCCGCAGCACCCGTCAGCGCAGTGCCATCTCGGCCCTGCTCGACAATATCGACGAGTTCCGCTCGGCGCAGGAATTGCACGACGAGCTGCGCAAACGTGGCGAGGGCATCGGCCTGACCACCGTCTACCGGACTCTCCAGTCCCTGGCCGACGCGGGCATGGTCGACGTGCTGCGCACCGACACCGGCGAATCCGTCTACCGCCAGTGCTCGAGCGGCCACCATCACCACCTGGTGTGCCGCCAGTGCGGGCGCACCGTCGAGGTCGAGGGCCCGACGGTCGAGGCATGGGCCGAGACCATCGCGAGCGAACACGGCTTCACCGAGGTGAGCCACACACTCGAGATCTTCGGCACCTGCCGCGAGTGCGTGCACAGCCGAACCGATGCGGCGAGAGACGAACCCGCATCTGTGTGACTCACATCACATGATGGAACCTTCGCTTCGCGAGCCCCGTCCAACCTTCACGAAGGGACCGGCCCGCACGGGCGCGCAGTCCTCTCGGCAGCGAAGGAGGGGGCATCGTGAGCGGGACCCTGGGCGTCGAGCCCGATCAGTTGACGACGATGGCGACGACCTGGCGTCGGGAGGCGGCCGAAGTCGACGCGCTGAGCTGGACGGCCGCGAGCGAGGCGACCGGCGACGGCAATGACGTGCTCGCCGCCGTACGCGGGCTGTCCGACCCGGCTTCGCAGGCCATGGACTCGATCGCGACCCGGTACACGACGCTGGCCGACCTCGTCGACAAGTTCTCCGCCGATATCCAGGCAAGAGACGCCGAGACCGCGGGCGAAATCGGAAAGCTCGGTACCCGCTGATGCGGCCGACCATCCCCCAACTCGACACCTGGAATCTCGAGGGCCTGCACCGCGCCGGGGAAGCCGCCCGCGCCAACGCCGACATCCTCTCGACCTCCGTCAACGACTGCTCGCGCGCGATCTCGGCCGCGGGTAGCTGGTACGGACAGACCAAAGACGCGGCCTCGCGGCGCATCGATGAGGAAGTCGATCACGGCTACGAGGTGCGCACCGTGCTGCTCCGTGTGGCCGACGACGCCGAAGACGCCTACCAGGGCCTGAAACACGCCAAAACCTATGTGCTGGAACAGAAGAACCTCGCCGTCGGGCAAGGTTTCGTGGTCGCGCCCGACGGCCGGGTGACCTACTCCGATCCGGAAGAGGAGGGCGCCGCAGGAGTTTTCCAGCTCAACCTGCTCAGCGGGTTGGACGAGCTCGAACGCCTCGACAACCTGTTCGGCGCCAGGCTGCGGGAATCGATGGGCGACCTCGGGGCGATGCGCGACGGGCAGCCCGACATCACCCTCGCCGACGGTTCGATGCGTGATCCGGACGCGGTCGCGATCGAGCTGGCGTCGATGTCGCCGGACGATCGGGCGACCTTCCTGGCCGGGTTGAGTCCCGAAGCGCAACGTCAGCTGGTGATCGCGGCGCCGGAGAAGCTGGGCAATCTGAACGGCGTGCCGTTCGTGATGCGAATCGAGGCCAACGAGATCAATGTCCGCAACGCGCTGACGTCGGAGAAGGCCAAGCCGAATCGAGACGAATCGCGGGTGAGGCAGCTGGAAGCGATGCTCGCGCCCATCCCGAATCCCGAAGGTGCGGGCACGCTCGACACCACCGCCGCCGCGACCGGCGAAACAGCGACACCGCAGCTGGGCATGGTCGACCGCAAGTTCGTCATGTTCAGCACCGAGGGCAACGGGCGGATGATCGAGATGGTCGGCGAGATGAAGTCGGGCGCGCCCGGTGTGGGGGTGTATGTGCCCGGCACCAGTACGAATCTCAACGGCTCCGGGTCGAATCACGTGGCCGCATGGAATCTCGCCGATCAAACGGGCAGCCCGATTTTCCTGTACATGGAGGGCGACTTCCCGCAGAGTCTGACCAGCCTTTCCGACGGGGCGCCGAGCCCGAAATTCGCCGCGGACATGGCGCCTCGGCTTGTCGACTTCGGCCGCGAAATCGACCGGGAAGTCGGTGCGACCGCGCCGGGGACGCCGGTTTCCTATGTGGGACATTCCTACGGCGGTTCGATCGTCGGCTCGGCCGAGCAGTTGGGTCTGCGCGCTGACCGCATCCTGCACGCTTCTTCGGCGGGCACCGGCGTTTTCGACACGGGCTGGAACAACCCGAACCCGAGTGTCCAGCGGTATTCGATGACGGCACCCGGCGACCTGATCGGGGTGGTGCAGTCCTATCCCGAAGGCGGACTCAGCATTCCGGGCGCATTCACGATTCCCGGAAACCCCCACGCGTCCGCCGAATTGGGCGGTGACCCCGACGAGGTACCCGGCGTAACACGACTCGATACCGGCTTCTACAGCGACACCTCCCGAAACCACCCCACCGAGGTCGTCTTCGGTACCGACGGGCACGGGAAGTACTGGGACGATCCGAGATCGACAGCGTTTCAGAACATCGTCGGCGTTATCGAAGGATCGACCGCGACCGCGTATGTCGAACGAGGAATCGAAACACCGTACGTCGACATCGGTTTGGGAGACAACGGCGACGGCGGCAAGGAGGGGTTCGACGCAGCGAAGGCAGCTGCTGCCGCTCGCCTCGCGGCAGCCCTCGGCAATCCCGACCTCGACCCGTACGCCGACCCCCGCATCACCGACAATGCCGAGCCCGGCCGAACGATCGACATCAAATGACGAAAACGACGATCGTGGCCTGCATCCTGATGATCACTGCGGGCGTCACGGGATGCAGAGGTTTCATCCACGAAGGTCCGACCAACCAGCGGATCAAAGACACCACGGGGCTGACCGTCGCCGAGGCAGGCGCGATTGTCGAGCGCAATTTCGAGCTCATCTGGCCGCAGAAGGGCTCCGTCGAGATCGCGAATCTGACCTTGCCGGGCACGGGCTGCCGAACGAACCCGAACTCTCTGATGTCCGAGGGTCCGCCGTGGCGGCCCCGGTACACGATGGAGGAAGTGAACCCGCCCCAGGAGTTCATCGACCGAGCGATGGCGAATCTCGAAGCGATGACCACACGCGGCTTCACCCTCGTACCGAGCCAGCGGCCCGACAACGACCCGGTGAACCGGCTCTACCGCGACTCGACCGGCTACACCGTCGCATCGTTCCGGGACACCTCCGTTGGGCCGAGGAACGAGGTGCGGTTCTCGATGACCGCGTCCTCACCCTGCGCGGCGGAGTAGGCGTGACCTTTCGCGATGCGTATCAGCGTGACTACGATCTTCGGAGCGGGGACGTCATGAACGGGCACCGGTTCTGTGGGAGGGACGAAGACATGGCAGTTCGAGGTGCGGCGGCGAGGGTGTTCGGCGTTGTCGCGGTGGCGGGGTTGGCTGTCGTGGGGTGCGGTGATGGGGAGCAGGGAACGGCTACTCCGCAGACGAGCGGTGTGAGTGTGGCGGCGAGTCCTACTTCGGTGGATGCCGAGGCGAAGGTGTGGGATCCGTGTTCGTTGCCGGATTCGGCTGTCGGCGCGGTTGGGATGAACGTGGGAAGCAAGAAGAAAGATGTCGCGGGAGTGGACTTCACTGGATGGAAGGTCTGCAACTGGACGGACTCGGCTAAGAAGTACACCTTCTCCGTGATGTCGTCTGCGCACACGCTTGCCGAGTCCAGGCAGCGAACCAGCGAATACACCGGATGGGCCGACCTCCAGGTCGGATCCCGCAATGCGCTCGAGTTCCGACCGATCGGCTCCGCGAACGACGTCGCTTGCTACGTCAGTGTCGAAGTGCCTGCCGGATCGGTCGATTTCAAGGTGCAGAACCGCGTCAGCGCTGAAGGGGCCAGCGAACCTTGCGGCGAGGCCCGGCGACTGAGCACCGCACTGGTTCAGTACTTGCCCACAAGCTGAGGGGACAGCTGATGGTGCTCGGCATAGATCCGACTCAATGGAGCCGACTACTCGGTCAGGCAGAGGCCGGTCAACTGTCACTGGATCCCGAGACAGGCAAAGACCTCGATCGCGTGTGCGACGACCATTTGGACCGGCTCGAGGAGGTCTACGAGATGGTCGAAAGTGTGCGACGAGTCGGCGGGTTCGGCTCGTTCGACTCGAGCAAGATCCTCGAGAACAAGTTCTCGCTCACCGCAGCCGGAGGTGATCGTGCGTTGGATACAGTGATCAGGCAGCACATCGAAACGGTCAAGACAGCCAAAGAGGTTGTGGCCAAAGCGATTGCGAACTTCGTTGCCCAGGACGAAGCGACCGGTGCCGAGATCTCCGCGACAGGAGAACACCTGTGACCTACGAGGACTACAAGAGCAAGGTGATCGCAGCTCAGGAGCAGTGGAATACCGAGCGGGCCAAGATCTACGACCGCCAGCTCGCCGGCAACTACGCCACGATCTTCGGCGGTGACATCCAACCCCCGCACATCACCACCCCTGACAACTACGACAGCATGACGCTAGAGCAGATGCAGGCGGCGGTCGCGGCGATGAAACCACAGCTGGTCGATGACGCGGTCACCGCGTGGGCGAATATCGGTGGCGCGCTGATGGGCACCTTCACCGGGTTCAACCAGCAGTTCGCCCGCACCGTCACCGGCGCGGGCGGCCACGGCGGATGGACGGGCGCGGCAGCTTCCGCCGCCGTCGCGGCTGTGAACAACTATGCACAGCAATCGATTCCACTCTCTCAGGCCGCGACCGCGATCAGCCTCAAACTGACCGAGATGCGCACCGGGATCGAGCAGACCCAAGCGTTGATGCCCGGCCTCACCGAGCGCACCAACGTCACCGGCAAGTCGTTGCCCGCCGACGGTGTGATGAAGGTCGACGATCACAACCGCGACGAAGCCACCCAGGAGGGCAGGCGGATCTTGCGCTCCGTGTACAGCCAGGTCGCCGGCCAAACCGACAACGGCGTTCCCTTCTTGCCGACCGCGCCGACCATCGCCGACGACGGTGGACCGGGCAGCAACAGCGAGACGAATGCCGTGGACAGTCAAGGTGATTCGACCGCAGCTGGCAACGAAACCGAAGACCCGGCAGCGGGAACGAACGGCGACAGCGCGACACCCGAGGGTGCCGCTACCGAACCGCCCTCCACCACAACCTCTTCGACAGACGCGGGCTCGACCACACCCCAGAGCGCCACCACCACACCGCAATCCACCACCCCCACCACAACAGCTCCGAACACCACCGCGCCGACCAACGCTGGTGCAACTACGCCAGGCGTCGGCACACCCGGTGTCGGCGCCCCGGGCACCGGCGCTCCCGGCTCCGGCAGACCCACCGGCAGCGGGCCCGGTGGATCTGGCACCCCACGCGGCAGCGGCACCCCGACCAGCGCCACTCCCGGCCGAAGCACCCCCGGCACCCCGTCCCCCGCTGCCGCGGCAGCAACCGGAACCCGCGCGGGAACCACCTCCGCCACCGGTCGCGGCGCAGCGGGCGTGGGCGGCATGGGCGCGCCGGGCACACGTCGCGGCACCTCCGACGACGAACGAACCAAGGACATCCCCGACTACCTGATCACCCAGGAGAACGGTGACCTCCTGCTCGGCGCGGACCAGATCAGGACCGTGCCCCCGGCGATCGGCGGAGACGACGACAGTGCACCGCGCTGAATTCACCGGCATCGAATTCGAGATCCTGTGGTCCGGCTACGGCCGTGACCGCCTCCCCTATCCGCTCCAATATCGCACCGACATCGCCGAATTCGACGAGCTGAAGCAGCACCGGGAGGCCGCGGTGGACGCCCTCCTCCGCAAATACGACCCGGCGGTGGAACGCGCCCTCGCCGTCCTGCTCGACCCCGATGCCAGGGTCGAATCCAAAGGCTATGTGGGACAGGACAACGCGAACATCATCCGCTTCCACGGCGCGATCCGCGGCGCGGTCGGCGCCACCCTGCAACAGGCGCCGGGCGCCGCGGAGGACACCGGCGCCGACGTCACCCTCACCTACTGCACCCCCAGCCAGGTGGCAGCACTGACGGTCGCTGCTCTCCCCCGCACGAAGCCGGGTAAGAAGGCGCCGGTCGAGGTCCGCCGAGACCAGCTGTCCGTCGAAGAAGACCACTTCGAATACCGCGCGGGCCGCCTCAGCTCGGCCGACCAACTCAACCGCATGTTCCACCGCCCCCGCCGAGCCTTCGGCGAGATCTCGGCCCTGTCCGGCCCCGCCCTCGACTCGCGCCCCACCCCCGCCCGCACCTTCTGGTGGATGGACTACCCCGACGGCCGCTACTACGTGAAAACCGGCGACCCCATCGTCGCCGAACCCCTCCCCACCGACCGCATGATCGCCGGCATCTACCGCATGCTCACCCGAGCCCAGCGCTACCACCAAGAATTCGGCACCGACGACTACCGCACCGGCTAGTCGTTCGCCCAATGCAGCGATTACGCGCTTATTCGCTTCAGATTTTGCAGCGAATAGGCGGTAGTGACTCGCTGCCCGGCTCACACCGGGATATCTCGCCACGGACGCAGTGGCACCTCGCTCCGGAAAGCCTCTATGGCGGCAGCGACTTCGAATGGGCTGGCAGCATGCTCGATGTGACTGCGATAGCGGACGCGCTGGGCGACAGCATCGAGATCGAATCCCCACACCATCGACATCAGCGGGTTGATGAAGAGTCGAGCGTCCGCAGCCCGGGTGCGGTCGAGTGAATGGTGGTCGCCGAACTCCCCGCGAGCCGCATCGGTGATCGACGCGCACACAATGCTTTCGCGGCCAGGGGTATGGCGTTGTACCCAGGAAACGACGTCCAGCCAAGCGTCCACAGCCGGGAGTCCAGGCGTCAGCGCGAATACCCCGTGGTAGGCACCGGCTTTGGCGAGACCAGCGACGTTCTCCAGAAAGTGGGCATGGCAGACGCCGTGGAAGGCGTCGACACCGAACCCTACGCAGACAGCGAGTTTTACCGGTATGTCGAGCGCTGAGGCAGCCAGCAGACTCGTGACATCTTCCACGGGCGTTCCGAGGCCCGCTTCGTCACCGGTCATCAGCAGATCGGTACCGCCGTCGACGAGCACAATGCCGTCGAGGTCCAGCTCGCGCGCCAGCCATGCGTAAGCGGCACGTACCGAGGCGGTGCCGCCCTTGCGGATCATGAACACCTTGTCGGCACAGCCATGATCGGCAAGCCAAGTAGCAACATGCTTCTCAGGAAAGTAGCCCGATTGTCCTTCCGTGTCGGCATCTACCTCGAACAGACCCGGTGCGACCGAACGTGCCGTGGTGCGGGTCGCGGCGGTAAAGGTGAGATTCGCCAGGAACACGGTCTTCCCCCGCTCACGGAGAGCGAAAGCAATCGGCAGCCCACTGAGCAGATCGAACCCACCGCCGGCGCCTACCACGAGGACGCGTTCGGCATCAGTGAGTCGAATCAGCACTGAGGTGTCCAGTAGTGATGGGGTGAGCATCCGCGTTCTTACCGCGTCGGACCTGTTATAGCCAAACGCTCCGCACGAGAGTTGTTCGTGCGGAGCGTTTTCGCGGGGCGGGTCAGGCGGGTACTGCCACCGGTTCGGGAGATGCGGTCGGCGTGGTCAGCTGGCGGGAGCGGAGGGCGCCGAGGCCGAGGAGGGCGACTCCGCCTGCGGCCCAGGCGAGTAGGACGGCGAGGGGGGCGAGGGCGCCGGCACTGTCGAAGTAGGCGACCGAGCGGAGCAGGGCGGCGGCGGCGCCCGGGGGGAGCAACTGGCCGATGGTGCCCCAGGGCTGGGGCAGGAGTTCGGGGGCCGAGGTAGCGGCGGAGAACGGGTTGCCCACCAGCAGCATGGTGAGGGCGCCCAGGCCGATGCCGGGGCGGCCGATCGCGGCGGCCAGGCCGACGATGACGGCGGCGACGGTAAAGGAGGCCAGGCCCGCGATGGCGGCCAGTTCGAGGTAGGAGCCGGGCAGGATCGAGAGCCAGGTGTGGAAGATCAGGGTGCTCAGGAGCCCGCCCGCGACACCGAAGGCGGCCAGGCCGGCGAGCCGGGACCCGAAGGCGGGGACCAGCAGGGTGAGCAGGATGCCCGCTGCCATACCGGACATGACCAGCGGCAGGACCATCGAGCCGAAGCCCGCGCCGCGCTGGTCGTCGGGATCGACGGCGATCACGTCCTCGACCGGAGCGACGGGGATACCGCTGAGTTGTTGTGCCACGGCGGTGAGCTGCTGGGCGACGGCGGGCGAGGCGGCGGAGGCGACCAGGACCTGCGGTGCACCGTTGCCGGTGACGACAGCGCCGTAGATCTCGTTGTCGGCCATCGCGTTTCGCGCCTGCTGCGCGTCGGCGACGGTGATGATCTCGAAGGCCTCGGGATCGCGCTGCCGCAGTTGCTGGGCGACCTGGGCGGAGCCAGGACCCGCGACGGCGATCGGCAGATCACGCGGGCCGATATTGACGGCGGGCCAGGCGAAAGCGATGAGCATCAGGGCCTGGATCGCGGTGGCCGCGAGGCCGAGAGCTACTGCTCGGCGGGTGATCGTCATGCGATTTCTCCCATTAAAGCGAATGTTCGTTCTTTTTGATGTTCCTACCGTGACACCGCCCACCTCGCTTGTCAAGAACGGACATTCGTTTTACTTTTGACCCATGCCCAGAGTCAGCGAAGAACACCTGGAACGCCGCAGGCAGCAGATCCTCGACGCCGCGCAGCTGTGCTTCGCCAGGAAGGGCTTCCACGAGACCTCGATGCAGGACGTATTCGCGGAATCGCAGATGTCGGCGGGCGCGGTCTACCGGTACTTCACCAGCAAGAACGAGATCATCGCCGCGCTCGTGCAACGCACGATGGGGCCGCTGCGCGAGCGGCTCGCCGAGATCATCCGCACCGAGACCGCGCCTCCCCCGGCGGAGGTCATCCGACTGCTGACCACCGAGATCGTCAAACGCAGTGGACCAGAGGGACCGCTGCGACTCGCCCCACAGGCGTGGGCGCTCGCGCTGGTCTCGGACGAGGCGGCCGTCCCGGTACGCGCGGCCATCGCGTCGATGCGCGCGTTGTGGTTCGAGTACGCGGACCGATTATGCGAGTCCGGCTGGCTGCCACCGGGCACCGATTCCGACGCGATCGCCAAAACGCTCATCGGGCTGCTGCCCGGCTTCATCCTGCAGCACCTCCTGCTCGCCGACGTCGACCCGGAGGATTTCGCCCGCGGTCTCGAGGTCATGCTGCCGGGACCTCCGCACCATCCCCGGTGAGCAAGGCCACTGTTGCCACCGCCGCCGAACGGGTAGGTTCGGGTGCGGCACCGGAGGGGGTCCCGAGCGCCGGACATCGTTGAATACCGATCCGACCAGGGAGTTTCCTGTGACTTTGCACCGTCGAACCCTTCGATCACGCGGCCTGACCGCGCTGGCAGCCGTGACCGTCGTGGCCGCGCTGCCCGCGGCGATGGCAGGCACCGCGCAGGCCAGGATGATCGGCGGATTCGAGGTGGGCGGCGCGATCGAGACCGAATACGACCAGGCGGGCGGCCCGGCGCTGGGCGAGCCCACCTCCCCGGAAGCCGACGCGGCAGCCGGCGGCAAGTACCAGACCTTCGCCAACAACGCGGCCATCTACTGGCATCCCGACACCAACGCCAACACCGTCTCGGGTCAGATCCGGGACAAGTTCGCCGAGACGGGCAACGAGTCGGGCAAGCTCGGCTACCCGACCACCCGCGAGGAGTCCACCCCGTCGGGCGGCGGTCGCTTCAACCACTTCCAGAAGGGCTCGATCTACTGGTCCGTCGGCACCGGCACACACCAGATCAGCGGCCCGATCCGCGACAAGTGGGCGGCGCTGGGCTGGGAGTCGAGCCCGCTGGGCTTCCCGCTCACCGACGTGTCCGCGGCGGGCAAGGGCGACGGCCAGTTCACCATGTTCCCGACCGGCGCCATCTACTGGACGTCGAAGACCGGCGCGCACGCGGTGTGGGGCAGCATCCAGGCCGACTGGATCCGCGCGGGCGGCGAAAACGGCCGCTACGGCTATCCCACCAGCGACGAGTACGACTACCAGGGCGGCAAGGCCCAGGATTTCACGGGCGGCAAGATCACCTGGAAGCCCGAGCGCTGAGCTACAACCAGCCCTGACGCTGCGCCGCCAGAATCGCCTCCGCGCGGTTGCGGGTGCCGGTCTTGCCGATGGCGGCCGAAAGATGGTTGCGCACAGTCCCTTCCGAGAGGTGTAAGCGCTCGGCGATGGCCCCGGCCGCCGAACCGTCGGCGGCCGCGGCGAGCACTTGACGTTCCCTGGCCGTGAGCGGAG
The DNA here is from genome assembly GCF_042794235.1 of Nocardia sp. NPDC056541. Lineage (NCBI taxonomy): Bacteria > Bacillati > Actinomycetota > Actinomycetes > Mycobacteriales > Nocardiaceae > Nocardia > Nocardia sp. NPDC056541. The sequence goes on along the minus strand of NZ_JBHTUD010000016.1, from coordinate 115,986 downwards.
ACGTTCCGGCAGTGAGGGTCTCGGTCGCCAGCGCCGGGTCGACGACGCGTAGTCCCAGATGTACCCGGCGGACCGCGTCGGCCAACTCCCGTGCGGGAGTGTCCTTCACGACGAACCCGCTCGCGCCCGCATCGATGGCGCGGCGTAGGTAGCCGGGGCGCCCGAACGTGGTGACCATGAGGATTCGCACGCGCGGGTGTTCGGCGTGCACGCGGGCGGCGACCTCGATGCCGTCCAGGCCGGGCATGTCGATGTCGAGCAGTGCCACGTCGGGGCTGGTGCGGGTCACCGCGGCCAGGACTTCGTCGCCGCGGCCGACCTCGGCGACCACCTCGAGGTCGGATTCCAGACCGAGCAGGGCGGCGAGCGCGCCGCGCACCAGTGCCTGGTCGTCGGCGAGCAGCAGCCGGATCATCGGACACTCCCTTCCGCGGGCACCGTCGCCAGCAGGCCGACGCCGCCGCCCGATGGCGTCGACATGGTCAGCGTGCCACCGGCCGCGCGCAGTCGCTCGGCCAGCCCGCGCAAACCCGAACCGGACGGTGCGGTGACGTCGCAACCACGGCCGTCGTCGGTGATCTCGATGCTGTTCTCGGTAACGACCACGGTGCAGTGCTGGGCCGCACTGTGGCGCACGACGTTGGTCACCGCCTCGCGCAGTACCCAGCCGAACAGTTCACTGTGCCGAGTGTCCACCATCGTCGAATCGGGCAGTACAGCAACGATCTCGGCTGCGGTCAGCGCGGTGTGCGCGGTGGCGAGTTCTCGGCGCAAGCTCACCTCACGCAGACCACCCACGGTGTCGCGCACCCCGGCGAGCGCCTCGCGGGCCAAGCGTTCCACATCGGCGAGCTCGGTCTTGGCGCGCGCCACGTCGACATCGATAAGACGCTGCGCGAGTTCGGTTTTGATAGTGATCACCGTGAGAGAATGGCCGAGGATGTCGTGCACATCGCGGGCGACCCGATTGCGCTCGGCCTCGATCGCCAGGTCGGCGCGCTGACGGCGGGTGATCGCCTGGAGTCGCCTGCCGCGCAAGCCGATCTCTCTGGCGAGCCAGATCACCGGTGGAATCACCGCGAGCACCAGCGCCGTGCCACCGAGCCACCGACCCGGCGCGAACACGGGCATCGCCACCATCGTCGCCGATACCGCCACCACCACGACCAACGAGAGCCGGGTGGGCAGCGAGAAGATCGCGACCGCGGCGATGTAGAGCACGGTCGGGAGCGCGGCCGCGCCGAGCAGCGCCATCATCACCACCGACAACGCGGCCATGCCTGCGAGCAACGGCCAGATCCGCGGATCGACAGACCGCGGATCGTCCTGCTCCTCCCAGTCGAGTCGGCGGAAGACGACGAACGCCGTCACGATCAGCCCGCCGAACGCCAGTACGGCTGCCGTCGCACCGACCGACCGCACCGTGCCGTGCTCGACCCAGCTGTCGTAGATCTGCGGTACCAGGTACAGCAACCATCCCGCCGCGAGCGCGGCACCGAACCACCCGCGGCGCATGCCGCTGGTATCGGTCGCCCCGGTGCCGAACACCCGGTCGACGAAGTCACCCGAACTCACGAGCAATCCCTTCTCACAGCACTTGCGCAGCCACGCGGGCCGACCCGGCGAGTACCGACGGTACCCACGAATCGGCCCGGGTGATCGTTCGTTCAACGAGCGGTGTCCCGGCGGAACAGCGCGGCCGCGCCCACCACGAACACCGCGGTCCACGCGACGACATTCACCACGGCCAGCGCGACGGTGCCCGCACCGGTGTCACCGAACGGGGTACGCACCAGGGTGGCGACCCCGTAGGTCGGCAGCACCTTCGACACCGCGGCGAACCACCCGTGGATCGGGAAGAACAGCCCGCCCGCGAACGACAGCATCGCCAGTCCGGGGCCGAGCAGTTGCATGACGTTCTCGGAGGGCAACAGGTAGCCCATGAGCAGACCGAAGGCCGCGAACACCAGCGAGCACACCCAGGCGAGCAGGAAGCAGGCCACCCAGGCCACCGGCGTCAGGCTCGCACCGCAGAACGCGCCGACGACGAACACCGTCGTCACCGCCACCAGCCCCAGCGACATCGCGACCGCGATCTTCGTCGCCACGTAGGCCACCGGCCGCAGCGGTGTCAGCCGCAGCTGGCGGGTCCAGCCGTGGGCACGTTCGACCGCCACCATCGCGCCGCCGCTGGTAGTCGCGAGCAGAGCGCCGTAGAGCGCCATCGACACCATGATGTAGCCGGTGACGTTGCCCGAACCGAAGGACTCGTCCCGGTTTCCACCCTGGAGACCGAAGATCACGAAGAACACCGGCGGCATGATCAGGGTGAAGATCAGGGTGCGCCGGTTGCGGAGCATGCGGCGAAGTTCGAGCGAGAGAAAGGCCGGGCTGAGGCCGCCGAGGCGAGGTGTGCGCACCGGTTTCGTCGCGGTGCGGGTTGTCTCGATCATGTCAGCGCTCGCCTTCGGGTGCGGAGGTCAGCGCGAGGAACGCCGATTCCAGGTTGTGGGTGGTGATTTCGATGTCGTGGGCCGCGGTGTGGGTGAGCAGGAAACGGGCGATATCATCGGAGTCTCTGGCCTGCAACAGGATTCGATCGCCGCGCAGCTCCACCTGCTCGACACCGGGCAGCGCGGACAGGTGGGCCGGGTCGGCACCGGGCAGGGTGGCCGCCACGGTCCGGCCGACGGTCAGGTTCTTGATCTGGGCGGCGCTGCCGTCGGCGACGATACGACCGGCACGCATCAGCACGATCCGGTCGGCGTAGGCGTCGGCTTCGTCGAGATAGTGGGTGGCGAACAGCACGGTGCGGCCACTCACGGCGTCTTCGCGCATGGCCGCCCAGAAATCGCGTCTGCCCGACACGTCCATGCCGGTGGTGGGTTCGTCCAGCACGATCAGGTCCGGATCGGGCAGCAGTGCCAGCGCGAACCGCAGCCGCTGCTGCTGGCCGCCCGAGCACTTTCCGACGAGGCGGTCGGCGATATCGGCGATGCCCGACCGCTCGAGGACTTCCGGCGCCGGCCGCGGCCGGGCGTGCAGGGCGGCGACCAAGCGAACGGTTTCGCCGACGGTGAGGTCGGGCAGCAGCCCACCCGACTGCAGCACCGCGGCCACCCGCCCGGCCCGCACGGCATCCTCCGGCGCTTGGCCGAAGACCGCGACCGTGCCCGAATCGGGAGCGGTCAGGCCGAGGAGCAGGTCGATCGTGGTCGACTTACCCGCGCCGTTGGGGCCGAGGAAGGCGACGATCTCGCCCGGCGCCACGGTCAGGTCGAGACCGTCGACGGCGCGGACCGGACCCGTGGTCCCGGGAAAGGATTTGCGCAGGTCGCGCAGCTCGATGGCCGCGCTGGTTGTTCGTGGTGAAGGCATGGTTCAAGATTCGCGCGGACGAGGCCGCGAAACCTGAGCCGACTGTCACCATTCGCCCATGACAGGTGTCACGGGTTACGGCGCGAGCAACCCCTGCCGGGCTCGGCTCGCGCCGGACAGCGCGAGCAGCAGCATGGTGGTGAGTGCCCCGTCGTCCAGGCCTTCGGCGGGGAAGGTGTAGCGCAGAATAACGTCGCCCAGCTGGCCACGGGCGATCAGCGTGACCGACCCGAACTGGATCTCGTTGTTGCGTTCGGCGACGCGCTTGTGCAGGGCCGCCTTGAGCGGACGATCCCAGGCCAGCACGCTGGTCAGCGACAGCACGGTGAGGCCGGGCGCGAGGGTGACGGCGCGGATCGAGCACAGGGCGCCGTCGTATTCGAAGCCCAGCGACCCGTCCGCGTCCACCCGGACATCGACGTCCTGCATCTGCAGGCACGCGCCGGTGCGCGCCTGCAGGTCGATTTCGGGTGAGACCGTGGTATCCATCTCGGCTCCGTCGTCACTCATTTGGCGCCACCGAAGCGGCGATCGCGCTTGGCGTATTCCAGGCACGCGTCCCACAGGTTACGCCGGTCGAAGTCGGGGAAAAGCGTGTCCTGGTACACGAATTCGGCGTAGGCCGCCTGCCAGATCAGGAAGTTCGAGCTGCGGAACTCGCCGGAGGGGCGAAGGAACAGATCGACGTCGGGCATATCGGGTTCGTCGAGGTACTTCGCGACGGTGGCCTCGTCGACCTTCTCCGGGTCGATCTCGCCCGCAGCCACCCGGCGCGCGATTTCCCTTGCGGCGTCAGCGATTTCGGCACGACCACCGTAGTTGACGCACATGGTCAGCGTCATCACGTCGTTGTCCTTGGTGAGCTCTTCGGCCACCTCGAGTTCCTTGATCACGCTGCGCCACAGGCGGGGCCGGCGCCCGGCCCAGCGCACCCGCACACCCATCTCGTGCATCTCGTCGCGGCGGCGGCGGATCACGTCGCGGTTGAAGCCCATCAAAAAACGCACCTCGTCGGGGCTGCGTCGCCAGTTCTCGGTGGAGAAGGCGTAGGCCGAGAGCCACTTCACGCCGATCTCGATGCACCCTTCGACGGAGTCCATCAGCACGGCCTCGCCGCGTTCGTGTCCGGCGGTGCGCGGCAGGCCACGCTCCTGGGCCCAGCGGCCGTTGCCGTCCATCACCAGCGCGACGTGGTTGGGGACGAGCTCGGGCGGGATCGCGGGCGGACGCGCGCCGGAGGGATGCTGGGACGGCGGCCGCACGGTGCGGGTGCCGTCCTTGCTCGCGGGAGAGGAGTCACGACGCAGGATCACGGCATCCATCCTGCCTGATCGCCGGGTACGGGCTGCACGGGCTCCGGCTTCGCGCCGTTTGCTCAGCCGACCCGGCCCACGACTGCGGCGTCGGGCCGGTCCGCGGGTTCGATGCGGGATCGCTCGATCAGCGGCAACGTGCGCAACTGGCGCTCCAGATGCCACTGCAGGTGGGCGGCGACGAGACCGCTGGCCTGGCGGCGGACGTTGTCGGGAACGCTGTCGATGTAGGCCCACTCCCCCTTCAACAGGGCGACGAGCAGATCGAGCACCCCGGTGATGGGCGTGCTCGCGCCCGGCGGACGACAGTGCACACAGACCGCGCCGCCCGCTGCCACATGGAAGGCGCGGTGCGGGCCGGGGGTCGCGCAGCGGGCGCATTCGTCGAGCGCGGGCGCCCACCCGGCGAAACCCATGGCGCGCAACAGGTACGCGTCCAGGATCAGTTCGTGGGGTCGCTGTTTGGCGGCGATCGCGCGCAGGGCACCCGCGGTGAGTACGTGCAGTTTCGGGGCGGGTGCGCGTTCTTCACCCGCGAGACGCTCAGCGGTTTCGAGGATCGCGCACGCGGTGGTGTAGCGGCCGTAGTCGTCGATGATGTCGGCGGCGAACGCCTCCACGGTGATGACCTGGGTGACGATGTCGAGCGTGCGCCCGGGGTGCAACTGCACATCGATGTAGGAGAACGGCTCGAGCCGCGCCCCGAACTTCGATTTGGTGCGCCGCACCCCCTTCGCCACCGCCCGGACGAGCCCGTGTTGCCTGGTCAGGAGCGTGACGATGCGATCGGCCTCGCCCAGCTTGTGCTGGCGAACCACTACCGCCTCATCCCGATACAACCGCACGCGCCCAGTCTTCCATGTGCGCCCGACACCGCGGTCACGGACACGGATCAGGACTGGAGCAGACCGGCGATGAGGAGCAGCAGCGATTGCTGGGTTTCGATGCGAGCACGGTCGGGGTCATCGGCGTGGGCGACGATGAGCGAGGCTTCGGTGATGGCGCTGAGCAAGAGTTGCGCGAGTACCGGAACGGGGGCGACCGGGATCAGGCCCGCGTCGGTGGCGCGTTGCAGTTCGTCGGTGATGAGGCCGAGTCCGTGACGAGCTTCGAATTCGCGGAAAGCGGGCCAGCCGAGGACGGTCGGGGCGTCCATCAACACGATGCGCAGCATTTCCGGGCGGGCGCAGATGTCGAGAAAACGCGCCAGACCCGCGGTCATGCCACCGATGATGTCGGCGCGGTCGACAGCGGCGACAGCGCTCGCGATCTCCTCGGTGGCCTCGGTCTCGACCTGTTCGAGGACCGCGAGGAACAGTCCGCGCTTGTCGCCGTAGTGGTGGTGCAGGGCGCCGCGGGTGACACCGGCGGCGGCCACCAACTGCTCGGCCGACGTACCGGCGAAGCCGCGCTCGGCGAACAGGCGACGGCCTGCCTGCTCGAGCGCGGCTCGGGTGACCCGGGAGCGATCCTCCTGACTACGGCGCTGCATGCAGCCGAGTGAACTCCACGATCAGTTCGGTGAGCAACTCCGGCCGGTCCTCGGGGATGAAAGTGTAGGAATTGTCGAGGGTGCGCAGGCTCGCCCGCGGGAGATCGGCGACCAGCCGTTCGGCCAGCGCCATCGGGAACAGTTTGTCCTCGGTCGACCAGACCACCAGCACCGGCACATCGACCGTGCCGAAGCGTTCGGCGGCAGCCACGGTGCATCGATTGTCGACACCGGCGGCGAAGCGGCGCAGATCATCACGGATGGCGGCGTTGCGCCGGGCAGACCCCAAATAGGACTGCGCGATCTCTTGCGGCAGGGCATGTTTGGTGACCAGCCCGAATCCGAGTGGCAGGCGCTGCATGAACCCGAAGCGCATCGGCGCCAGCAGCGGCCGGATCACGCCGGGAATCTTCGCCACCTTCAGCAAGCCCGCGAAAGGCTGCGGCGGGAACACTTCGTAGCAGTCGACGGCGGCCAGGACGACGCGGCCGATCCGTTCCGGTCGGCGGGTCATCAGGATCTGGGTGAGCGCACCACCGGTGTCGTTGGCGACGATCGTGACATCGGTGAGGTCGAGCGCGTCGAGGAACTCGGCGATCAGGTCCGCGATGCCGGTGGGACCGAGATCGGCGTCGGGCATCGGGATGGTGTGGGATCCGAGCGGCCAGTCGGGCGTGAGGCAGCGGTGGCCTGCGGCGGCCAGACCGGGCACGACCCCGCGCCAGATATCGGCGTTGACGAGCAGTCCGTGGACGAAGACGACCGGCGATCCGGAGCCGGTGTCGTGATAGCGGATGCGGCCGGATGAGAGGGCGATCTCGCGTGCCGGGCCGAGTGCTGAGCTGATTCCCATGGGGTCCTCCCCTGGTCGAATACTGGGCACGTCCACTGTTACATACATACCGTATGTATGTCTATACCCACCCTAGGGGATGTGGACGGGTGACCAGGTTCGCGTTACGGTCGAGCCACGCACCTGCAGAGACGGAGCTCACATGTCCGCGCCCGACCACATCGCACCGAATTCCTCGGCCGATCTCGGCCTCACCGAGCTGTCCTCGGCCGTGGCCGACGGCAGTATTTCCTCGGTCGTCGCCGTCGCCGACGCGCTCGACCGGATCGAGGCGTCGCAGCCGTCGCTCAACGCGTTCCGGGTCGTCCGTCGCGACGCCGCGCTGAAGGAGGCGGCCGAGGCGGACGCGCGGTTGGCGGCGGGTGTGCGGCTGCCGCTGCTGGGTGTGCCGATCGCGGTCAAGGACGACACCGACATCAGCGGCGAAGTCACCGCCTTCGGGTGTGGTGGGGAGTTCACGCCGAAATCCGCGGACGCCGAATCGGTGCGCCGGTTGCGCGCGGCGGGTGCGGTGATCGTCGGCAAGGCCAATACCTGCGAGCTGGGACAGCTGCCGTTCACCAGCGGTGACGCGTTCGGCCACACCCGCAATCCGTGGGATCGCACGCGCACGCCGGGTGGGTCATCGGGCGGGTCCGCGGCGGCGGTCGCGGCCGGATTGGTCCCCGCCGCGCTGGGTTCCGACGGCGCGGGGTCGGTGCGTATCCCGGCCTCGTGGACCAACCTGATCGGGATCAAGCCGCAGCGAGGGCGCATCTCCACCTGGCCGCTGGCGGAGGCGTTCAACGGGCTCACCGTCAACGGACCGCTCGCGCGCACTGTGCGGGACGCGGCGCTGCTGCTCGACATCGCCGCCGGACCGCACGAGGGCGACCGGCACAAGCCCGCGCCCATCGAGGCGAGCGCGGCCGTCGGGCGCGATCCCGGCAAGCTCAGAATTGCGCTCTCCCTGAGCATTCCGTACACCGCGACCACCACCGCGCTCGATCCACAGATCGCGGCCGCCGTGCACGCGCTGGCCGCCACCCTGCGCACGCTCGGCCATACCGTCACCGTGACAGACCTGCACTACGGGTTGATGATCGGCGCGTCCTTCCTGCCACGATCACTGGCGGGGATCAGCCGGGTGCACCGGGACATGCCGGGCGCGGTCGTCGACCCGAGGACCACCACCAATGCGCGCATCGGACGCGTGCTCAGCGGACCCGCACTCACCGCCGCGCGTCTCGCGGAACCCCTGCTGCACAAGCGCATCGGCTCGTTCTTCGACGACTACGACCTGGTGCTGGCGCCGACCACCGCGACCCCTCCCCCGCAGGTGGAGGAGATCGATGGCATCGGCTTCGGTGCGACGAACAATCTGATCACCGCCGCATGCCCGTACACCTGGCCGTGGAACGTGCTCGGCTGGCCGAGCGTGAACGTGCCCGCCGGCTTCACCGACGCCGGACTGCCGATCGGTGCGCAACTGATGGGCACCGCCGACAGCGAACCACTGCTGATCTCGCTGGCGGCCCAGCTGGAATCGGAACTGCACTGGGAGCGTCACCGCCCCACGCAGTGGTGGTGACCGTTCCTATCGGCCCGGTTCCGACCACCCTTCGAGGTCGCTCTTGGTACCCGACGGACAACCGTCCTGGCCGGTCTGCCGGGGAAACATCATCAGGCAGCGCTGTGGTCCCGCGCCGCCGACCGCGGTGGTGACCAGCACCGCGATCGACGAGCCGTCGGCGACACGGCTGGTCGAGAAACCGAGAGTGCCGGTGACGCCGCGATAGTCGGACTCGCGCAGCTGGACCGCGATGGCGGTTCGGTTCGGCGGGAGGTCGGCCAGCACGCCACGGCTGTTGCGCACCGCTTGAACGAACAGGCCGCTCACGTCGAAGGCCAGACCGGTACGGTCACCCGCCCAGGTGGGCCGGTAGTCGGTGAGGTCGGGATAGCCACGGAGGTCCCCGATCAACCCCGCCAGTTCGGTACACAGCTGCTCGTGTTCGAACGGCACCGGCTGGTCGCCGAGCTTGCCGATGCCGCCGACACAATCGGCGCCGCCGAGCATGACCGGCGAGGCCTTGGACACATAGCGCACGGTGAGGTTGGCGGGAAGCGCGGCGGTGGCCTTCGGATCAGTGATCAGCCTGGTCACCGCGTCGTTGCCGAGGATCGCCGGGCCCGCGCCGCTGAGGCAGCCGCGACTCACCGATTTGGCGAAGGTCGGGAAGTCGTCGTTGCGGCCCGCGAAGAACAGCAGGGTGCGACGGTCGAATCCGGCGGTCTCGCACGGTGCGGGGAAACGGTAGAGCTGCTGCTGTTCGCGCCAGCTCATACTCTGTTGGGCCACACCGCGTTTGGTGAGCTCCTTCTGCAGATCTTCCACCAGGGTGGTCACGTACAGATCACCGGCGGCCTCGGGGTGATAGATCGCCACCTTGTCGTAGCGCGATGCGCCGTTGAGGTCACGCGCACCCTGCACATAGTCGGCGACCAGACGGGCCTGCACGGTATTGCTCGGTGCCGCTTGGAAATACAGCGGCGATGCCTGCTCCAGACCATCGGCGGACAGGGTCGTGGCCACCGCGGGCACCCCGAGTTCACCGAGACGCGTGATGGCCTTGCGGGTTTCGTCGTTGCTGCGATCGATTCCCACCACCCCGAGCACGCTGGGATCGTCGGCCACGAGCTCGCGCAGCGGATTGTCGACCACCCACCCGGCCTGGCGCATATCGGAGCCGCCGTTGGCGATGATGATGCGCAGCAACGGTTCCGATTCATCGGAGGCCAGCAATGCGCGACGCTGCTGCACCGCCAGTCCGGCCAGCTCCTCGACCTGGGCGTGCGGGTAGCGCACATTGGTGTCGACGTAGCTGAGGCCGGCGAAGTACACCAGCGAGATCAAGGGTCTGTTCGGGTTGTTCGCGCGCGCGTCGGCCGCGGCGACATTGAGCCGGAACACTTCTCGCTGCATCGCCGACAGCTCGGGGTCGTCGGCGAAGGTCTGGCGGGGGTTGTCGCTGTAGCCGACGCATTCACCGTCGCGCAAACTCACCGAGACACCGTCGGTCCACGGCCAGTGCGAGCATTCGGCGCCACGCAGCGGCGGGAAGTAGACCAGGGTCGCGGCCACGGCCAGCACGATCGGGATCAGCACACACAGACCGACGAACCAGCTGCGCGCGGCGAGCGGCGGCGCGGGCGGCAGTGCGAGACCGCGAAAGCGGCCATCGCTGACGCGCGGGGTCGTGTCGGGCGGCAGGATCGCGCGCAACGGGAGGAACCAGGCGTCGGCCTGACGATGGGTGCGCCGGTTGTCGATCTCGCGCACCCACTCCTGCAGTGGATCGGGCGGTTGCGGGGTCGGCGCGTCGGCGAGACTTTCCAGGGTGCGCAGCGGGCGGAGGTCGCTGATGTGCGAGAGCTCGCCGACCTCACGGCTGGGCCCTTCGTCGCGCAGCGCCACCACGACCAGCGGATCGAAAAGGCCGGTCTCGTTCCTGATTTCGTTGATCCAGGTGAGGATGCGCGCACCGTCGCTGCCCTCGGCCAGACCACCGAGCAACGCCACCGGGTACGCGGTGCGCCGCCAGCTCGACGGTCGCCAGATCCGGCGTCGGTAGGCATCGCGCAGGTCCTCGAGAAACGCGTGCACGAGGAGCTTGGCAACCTGCTCCTCGTTCTCGTCGACCCGATGTGACGCGGTGAGCCGGGACGCGAAACCGAGGAAGCTGCCTGACAATTCAGGCGCCAGGTAGCGCTGGTGCAGGAACCACCGCGTCACCTTCGACATGCCGGGAATGCGCCCCGACACCCACAGCCACAACCGCAGCACCGGCCACAGCGCCAGCACACCGAAGACCACTCGCGAAATCGTGTCGCCCGCAACACCTTCGGCGGTGTCGGAACGGCTCGTCGGTGAACCGCTACGCAGCAGTTTGGGCAGTCTGCGACGCAGCTCGTCGGGTGCCTCGGATTCGTCGGAAGTCACCCGCTGGCGGGTCAGCCAGTCGGCGGTGCGGTAGCGCGGGAACTTGATCGCGCCCATCGCGGTGTCGTCGGCGGCGAAACCCGCCACCAGCTGCTGGACGATCGGCAGGCAGTGGCCGGGGATCTCCTGGTCATTGGCGTGCGGACCCGCGTCGATCGCGTTGAGGTCGGGGGTGAGCAGCGTGCGCGGCAGGTCGGGCGCGTGCAGGTCGATCTTGACGCGCGGCGTCGCCCGCCTGCCCCCGGATTCGCTGAGCCAACTGTAGATTTCGCCGACCAGCGCGGTGTGCCCGGCAACGCCGACGACTTCGATGATCGGCCGCGGCAGCGCGCGCCGCCCGTGAACCAATGTGCGCAGCACGCGCGGGCGGGCGTCGGGAATCTCGAGCGCCCGCAGCAGCTCCAGCAGCTTGCCGACATCATTGGCATCGGGCACTTCCACGGCCTCCCCGGACGATCAGCGACACACGCCGAACGAACCGGCGTGTTCGCCGAACGATACCCCGAACCGCCGACAGTCAAACGGTCAAAAGCCCAGCTTCCCCAGCTGTTTCGGATCGCGCTGCCAATCCTTGGCGACCTTCACGTGCAGGTTCAGGTAGATGCGGGTGCCCAGAATGTGCTCGATCTGCTTGCGGGCATTGGTGCCGACCTCCTTGAGGCGGGCACCGTTCTTACCGATGATGATCGCCTTCTGACTCGGCCGTTCGACGTACAGCAGGGCATGCACTTCGAGCATGTCCTCGTTCGCCTCGTACGGCTCGATGTCCTCGATCACCACGGCCAGCGAGTGCGGTAGTTCGTCGCGCACGCCTTCCAGAGCGGCCTCGCGGATCAGCTCGGCCATGAGGGTTTCCTCCGGCTCGTCGGTGATCTCCCCGTCGGGATAGAACGCCGGACCCTCTTGCATCTGCGAGGCGATCACGTCGACGAGCACCTCGACCTGTTCGCCCTTCACGGCCGAGACCGGAACGACCTCGGCTTCGGGGCCGAGCAGCTTCGACAGCGCCATCAGCTGGTGCGCGATCTCGTCGCGACCCACCTTGTCGATCTTGGTGACCACGCCGAGGATCTTGGTCTTGGGCGCCATCATCCTGATCTGCTCGACGATCCAGCGGTCACCGGGGCCGATCTTCTCGTCGGCCGGGATGCACAACGCGATCAGGTCGACCTCGGAATAGGTGTCGCGGACCAGGTCGTTGAGACGCTGGCCGAGCAGGGTGCGCGGACGGTGCAGGCCGGGGGTGTCGACCAGGATCAGCTGGGCGTTCTCGCGGTGCACGATGCCGCGGATGGTGTGGCGGGTGGTCTGCGGGCGCGAGGAGGTGATCGCGATCTTGGTGCCGACCAGGGCGTTGGTGAGCGTCGACTTACCGGTGTTGGGGCGGCCGACGAAACAGACGAAGCCGGAACGGAATTCCTTGCCGGAGTCAGCCACCGTGCACCTCGCTCAGCACGGCGCCGGTGCGGTCGGTGCGGATCACCGAAGCCGACGGCGAGACCTCGCGCACGGCGTCGATGCCCGCGTCCTCGGCGTCACCCCCGACGACGACCGCCGCCTCGAACCCCTCGGCGCCGCTCGAGATCGCGGCGGCCACGGCGGCCTGCAACGCGGTCAGGCGCAGTGCGGTCAGCCCGACCTCGCCCGCGGCGTAGGTGCGGCCATCGGTATCGCGCACCGCGGCGCCGCTCGCACCCCCGGTGCGGCCCAGCGCGCCACGCGCCAGTACCAGCAGTTTGTTGTCCTCTGCGTTCAGTTCACTCATGGTGCTCTCCGTTGTCGTCGGGCACGCGCACCGTGTCGGTGTCGGCGGTTGCCTCGTCGGTCGTGCCCTTGCGGGGCTTGTCGGTCTTCTTCTCCGCCTTGTCGGCCTTGTCCGCGGCCCGGCGCACCAGCACGGTGTTGACTCGCATGCGCCCGCGCGCGTCGGCGCCACCCTCGCCGCGCAGCACCAGCCCGTAGACGGTCACCTTGGAGCCGGGCAGCGGCACGCGGCCCAGCTCGTGAGCGAGCAGCCCGCCCACCGTGTCCACGTCGTCGTCCTCGATGTCGAGGCCGTACAGCTCCCCCAGGTCTTCCACCGACAGCCGCGACGAGACGCGGTAGCGCCCGTCGCCGAGGTCCTCCACGGGCGGGGTTTCGTCGGTGTCGTATTCGTCGGCGATCTCACCGACGATCTCCTCGAGCACGTCCTCGATGGTCACCAGGCCCGCGATACCGCCGTACTCGTCGACCAGCAGCGCCATGTGATTGCGGCGGCGCTGCATCTCGTCGAGCAGTTCGTCGAGCGGCTTGGAATCGGGGACGAAGTTCGCGGGCCGCATGACATCGCCCACCGACACCTTGCGGGCGCGATCGGCGTAGGGCACAAGGTCTTTCAGGTAGACCACGCCGCGGATGTCGTCGACGTTCTCGCCGATCACCGGAATCCGGGAATGGCCCGATCGCACCGCCAGTGACATCGCCTGGGCGGCGGTCTTGTCGTCCTCGATCCACACCATCTCGGTGCGCGGCACCATCACCGCGCGAGCCGGAGTGTCGCCGAGCTCGAAGACCGACTGGATCATCCGGCGTTCATCGTCGGCCACCACGCCGCGCTCGCGGGCCATGTCGACCACCTCGCGCAGCTCGATCTCGGAAGCGAAGGGGCCGTTGCGAAATCCCTTACCGGGGGTGATCGCGTTGCCGAGCAGAATCAGCAGGCGGCTGACCGGGCTGAGCACCGCGCCGATGATCTGCAGCGGCACGGCGGCGGCCAACGCGATCGAGTAGGCGTGCTGACGGCCGAGGGTACGCGGACCGACGCCGATCACGACATAGGAGACAACAACCATCAGCGCGGCGGTGACCAGCAGCGCCGTGCTCTCGTTCCACAGGTCCAGCGTCGCCGCCGCCAGCAGCACCGTGGCAGTGATCTCGCACAGGATACGCAGCAGGACAACGAGATTCACATAGCGCGGACGGTCGTCGACGATCTTGCGCAGTCGTGCGGCGCCGGGGCGCTCCTCGCGGACCATGTCGTCGAGCCTGGCCCGTGACACCGTGTTCAGTGCCGAGTCCACGCCCGCGAACACCCCGCCGATACCGATCAACACGATTGCCAGCAGGATCAGGGTCAGTGCTGTCACGCGGGGCCTTCACCGGGTGCGGTGAAACCTGCCTTGCCGAGTAGACGGTCGTCACGCTCGGCCAGCTCGGCGCGGCGCTGCTCCTCGCGCAGGCTCACGTACCACTCCTCGAGCAGCTGGGCCTGCAGCGCGAACATCTCCTTCTCCTCCTCCGGCTCGGCATGGTCGTAGCCGAGCAGGTGGAGCACGCCGTGCACGGTGAGCAGGGCCAGCTCGTGATCGAGCGAATGGTCTGCCTTCTGCGCCTGACCCATCGCGAACTCCGGGCACAGCACGATGTCACCGAGCATGGACGGGCCGGGCTCCGGGCTGTCGGGACGACCGCCGGGCTCGAGTTCGTCCATCGGGAACGACATCACGTCGGTGGGGCCGGGCAGGTCCATCCAGCGCACGTGCAGGTCGGCCATGGTGTCGAGATCGACGAGCACCATCGACAGTTCGGCGGCAGGATGGACGTCCATCCGGCCGATCACGAAACGCGCGACGCTGACCAGGTCTTCTTCGGGAACGTCCATGCCCGATTCGTTGGCGATCTCGATGCTCACCTGTTCAGGGTACGGTGCTGGCCCGACGCCGCCGGGAGCGGCATCGGGCCAGCGTGGCGCACCTCAGCGCCGGTCGCTGCGACCCGCGGCCCTGCGCTGGGCGCGATTGCCCGGGTAGTGCGGGCCCGGCACCGCGCGGGTCTCGGATTCGAAGCGGTCGTAGGCGTCGACGATGTCGGAGACCAGCCGGTGACGGACCACGTCGGCGCTGGTGAGCTCCGAGAAGTGGATGTCGTCGATATCGGTGAGGATCTCCGCGGCCGCACGCAGGCCCGAGCGCTGACCGTTGGGCAGGTCGACCTGCGAGATGTCGCCGGTGACCACCATCCGCGAACCGAAGCCGAGGCGGGTGAGGAACATCTTCATCTGCTCGGCCGTGGTGTTCTGCGCCTCGTCGAGAATGATGAACGAATCGTTGAGGCTGCGACCACGCATGTACGCCAGCGGCGCGACCTCGATGACACCGGAGGCCATCAGCTTCGGAATGGCTTCGGGGTCCATCATGTCGTGCAGGGCGTCGTAGAGCGGGCGCAGGTACGGGTCGATCTTGTCGTTGAGGGTGCCGGGCAGGAAGCCGAGCCGTTCACCCGCCTCGACCGCGGGCCTGGTCAGGATGATGCGGGTGACCTGCTTGGACTGCAGGGCCTGCACCGCCTTGGCCATGGCCAGGTAGGTCTTACCGGTGCCCGCGGGGCCGATGCCGAACACGATCGTGTTGTCATCGATCGCGTCGACATAGCGCTTCTGGTTCAGCGTCTTGGGGCGGATGATCTTGCCCCGCCGCGACAGGATATCCAGGCTCAGCACCTCGGCGGGCGATTCGGACACGCCCTCGTCGGTGAGCATCGAGATGGTGTGGCGAACCGCCTCGGGCGTGATCACCCGGTTGCGGCCGGTCAGCGCCACGAGCTGCTCGATGACCCGCTCGGCCAGCGCCACATCGCCTGCCTTACCGGTGATGGTGACGGTGTTGCCGCGGACATGGATGTCGGCCGGGAGGAGTTTCTCCAGCTGCCGCAGGTTCTGGTCGGCCGAGCCGAGGAAACCGAAAACCGACTCCGGGGCGAGCTCGATGCTGGAACGCACGGTCCGCGCGGCGGGACCAGCATTGTTACCGCCTGCGCCGATGTCTGATACGGGGTTGGTGGGGTTGCCGATCTCGCCTGAGTTCTTCAAAAGTGGCTACAGCCTGCTTCCGGTTTCGACCTGGTGTTCGATGAGATCAGTTTACCGCCGAGCACTGACACCGCACAGTGGATAAAATGCGCCCGTGGTATGCCGTTCGCGTCCCCGTGAAATACCCGGTTCCGGACGGTCCACTCCTGCCTCACCAGCGCGAGGTCAACGCCCCCAGCGCGCCGAGCGCGACGGCCGCCGCGGTGGAGGTGCGCAGCACGGTCGGGCCGAGGAGCACGATGTCGGCTCCCGCCTCCGCGAGCGCGGCCAGCTCGGCGTCGTCGAGGCCGCCTTCGGGGCCGACGATCAGCACCACTTCGCTCGCCGCGGCCAGCGGCAGTTCGGTGAATCTACCCGCGCCGGATTCGTGCAGGGCCGCGACGATCGCGCCGTCCGCCTTGGCTTTTCGCACCAGTTCCACCAGGTCTCGGGTGCGGTGCAGGGCGGCGATCTCGGGAATGTAGGCGCGACGGGATTGGCGGGCCGCAGACTTCGCCGCCGCACGCCACTTCTCGATGCCCTTGGCGGCCTTGGCTTCCCAGTTCGCGACGCAGCGCGCGGCCTGCCACGGGACGATCAGGTCCGCGCCGGCCTCGGTCATCAATTCCACGGCCAGCTCGGAGCGATCCGACTTGGGCAGCGCCTGCACCACGGTCACCGCCGGAGTGGGCGGCGCGGCGATCCGACGGCCACGGACCGCCAGTTCGAGCCGGTCCTTCTGGGCCGCAACGACTTCCGAGTCGGCCAGCACACCGTGCCCATCGGACAGGGTGATCGGTTCGCCGACCTTGATCCGGCGCACGGTCGCGGCATGGCGGCCTTCGGGGCCGTCCAGCACCGCGACAGCGCCCGGCTCGGGGACCTCGTCGAGGTAGAAGACCGTTGCGGCCACGGGCTCAGCGCCCGCTGAACGACGCGCGCAGCCGGGCGAACAGACCGCTGTTGTGCTCGGACTGGGTCGACATCACCTCGGCGCGATCCTTGTCCCGCATGCCCTTGAACTTGCGCAACAGATCGGTCTGCCTGCCGTCGAGCTTGTTCGGCACGACGATGTCGAGGTGGGCGAGCAGGTCGCCGCGCGCACCCGAACGCAGGCGCGGCATGCCGTGCGCCCGCAGCTGGATGACCTCGCCGGGCTGGGTGCCCGCCGCGATGGTGAGTTCGGTGGGGCCGTCGAGGATGGTGTCGACGACCACGGTGGTCCCGAGGATCGCGTCGACCATCGGCACCCGGACCGTGCAGTGCAGGTCGTCGCCGTCGCGCACGAAGGTGTCGTGCGGCTGCTCGACCACCTCGACGTAGAGGTCGCCGGCATGGCCGCCGCCGGGGCCCACCTCGCCCTGCGCCGCGAGGCGAACCCGCATGCCGCTGGCGACACCGGCCGGGATGGGCGCGGCGATCTCGCGACGGGCGCGCACGCGGCCGTCGCCACCGCACTTGTTGCAGGGGTCGGGGATGGTCTCGCCCGCGCCACGGCAGGTGGGGCAGGGCCGCGAGGTGAGCACCTGACCGAGGAACGAGCGCTGCACCGACTGCACCTCGCCCGCGCCGTCGCAGGTCTCACAGCGCACCGGCTTGGAGTTGCCGTTGGTGCCAGAGCCCACGCAGACATCGCAGAGGATCGCGGTGTCGACGGTCAGATGCTTGGTGACGCCGACCGCGCATTCGGCCAGGCTCAGCCGAGTGCGGATCAGCGAGTCGGCGCCGGGCTGCACGCGGCCGCGCGGCTTGCGCTGGCCACCGCCCTGGCCGCTCATCCCGCCGAAGAACGCCTCGAAGACATCGCCGAGGCCGCCGAAGCCCGCACCGTTGAATCCTGCTCCGCCGCCGCCGTTTTCGAGCGGGTCACCGCCGAGGTCGACGATCCGGCGCTTCTCGGGGTCGGTCAGCACCTCGTAGGCGGTGGAGACGTCCTTGAAGCGGGCCTGCGCGCCCTCGTCCGGGTTCACATCGGGGTGCAGTTCGCGGGCCAGCTTGCGGTAAGCGCGCTTGAGCTCCTGGTCGGTGGCGTTCTTGCCGACGCCGAGCAGTCCGTAGTAATCCCGTGCCACGTGAGTTCTCTAGTCCTTGGTCGGTGTGGGCCGGCCGAGCGCCGGGCGCATCCTTTAGTCGAATCCACTCAACTTTACCGGCCGAAGTATCGACCTTAACAGTCCGGTTGTCGTGGATCCCGAGCTGGCTTCACCTTTCGGCGAGCACCTCGCCGATGTAGCGGGCGACCGTCGCGACGGATGCCATGGTGCCGGGGTAGTCCATGCGGGTCGGGCCGAGCACACCCATACCGCCCAGCACGGCGCCCGCCGCACCGTAACCGGTGGAGACGACAGAGGTGCCACGCATCTGCTCGACCTGGGTCTCCTCGCCGATCTGCACCATCACCTGGCCCGGCTGCTGGGCGGCGGCGAGCAATTTGAGCACGATGACCTGTTCTTCCAGGGCTTCCAGCACGGTGCGCAGGGAGCCGGGGAAGCCGAAATCGGCGACATTGCGGGTGAGATTGGCCGTGCCGCCGAGGACCAGGCGTTCTTCGGGGTGCTCGACCAGCGTCTCCACCAGGACGGTCGAGACCCGGACCAGCACGTCGCGGATCTTGGCCGGTGCGCGTTCGGGCACACCGGCTACCGACGCACTCGCCACCGACAGCAGCTTGCCGTCCATAGCCCCGCCGAGCAGGCCGCGCACGGCGGCCAGGTCCTCGTCGGAGATCACCGCGCCCAGGTCGACGATGCGCTGGTCGACGCGGCCGGTGTCGGTGATCACCACGAGTAACAGCCGGGCCGGGTTGAGCGCGACGACCTCGATGTGGCGCACGATCGAGGCCGAGACGGTGGGGTACTGCACCACAGCGACCTGGCGGGTGAGCTGGGCCAGCAGGCGCACGCCGCGGCGCAGAACGTCGTCGAGGTCGACCCCGGATTCGAGGAATTCCATGATCGCCCGGCGTTCGGCGCCCGAGAGCGGTTTCACCTCGGCGATCCGGTCGACGAACTCGCGATAGCCCTTGTCGGTGGGGATGCGGCCCGAGCTCGTGTGCGGCTGCGTGATGTAGCCCTCGGCCTCCAGCACCGCCATGTCGTTGCGGATGGTGGCGCTGGAAACGCCGAGGTGATGCCGTTCCACGAGGGACTTGGAGCCGATCGGTTCCTTGGTGGCGACGTAGTCCGCGACGATCGCTCGCAGGACCTCGAAACGTCGATCCTCGGTACTCGACGCCATCGACCCCACCTTCCTCGCTCGTGCCTGGTACGTCACGCCTACCCGTGCTGCGTTCGCACAGGGTCGCACGCCGACGCTCGCAGCGTCTTGTTGTCCAGTCTAATTGTCTTGTTGCCGATCCCTGGATCGCACGGCGGTCCGGCATCGAACCGTCATGCGGGGATATCCGGCGTCGGGGGCGGTGTTCGGTTTGTCGGCTCGGTCGAGCCCCACGCCAGGGTTATCCACAGACCCGAGTTATCCACAGTTGCGGTTTCGCGGGTTGCCGGGCTCGGGCAGCGGGCGTAGATTTCGGACTGAATCAGGGGGCCTACCAGCTATTTTCAGCTGACTACAGAGTGCACGGGGAGGGAACTGTGGTGTATCCGGGTGGGGTCGGCGAAGCGGGGCAAGTCGGTTCGAGCGCGGTCGCGGTGCGGCCGGCGGAGTTCGCCCGGATCGACGGTGCGTGCGTGGAATTTCTCCGCGCGATCGCGCGGATACGGGCACTTGCCGTGGAAATCGGCGATCAGGAGCGCTGGGGGCTCGGCGAGGGAGAAGCGCGGTTGGTATCCGGTCGCACATTGGTCGCGCGATTGCGTTCCCTCGCGGCGGCGAACGAGAACAGCGTCACTGCCGTATTGGACGCGCATTCACAGATCGTGGCCGATATTCGGCAATCTTTCCGGGCTGCGCGCGATCTGATGGTGGTTGCTGACGAAGCGTGGGCTGATCGACTTCGGATGCCGGAACCCTCTGCGGGACAACATATTTCTTCGGTGTCAGCGTGACAGGCCCCGAGCCGAGCGGTATTCGCGGCGAGAACACATATCCGGACTATTCGAGCGACGTCACGAAATCGGGTGTTCCCGGCGGCGGGGAGAACACGCATTGTTGGCGACATCGGGAGATCGTCGCGGCATTCGGGGCACTCGAGGTGACCGACGCGTTGGCGCAAGCGGACAGGTTCGAGCAGATCGCGCGGTGGTGGGACGAGGGTCTACGCGCATTCCGGCACGCAGTGGATGGGTCGCTGGCGTCGGCTTGGTCGGGCGTGGGTGCCGCCGCGGCCGGATCCGCGGTCGACGACTATGTCGCCCGAGCGCACGATCTGACTGTCGCGCTGGAGGATTTGCCGGGCGTGGTTCGAGCGGCTGCCGAGGCGATCGTGGCGACCAAGTACGCGGTCGGGTCACCCGTTGCCGAGGAGATCGGCGCCGCGGCATGGTCGGCGAGTGGGGCGGTACACACCATGGGCTCAGCATCGGCGCACGGTGCGGCTTCGGCCGCGGAGGAGGATGCGCGGACGGCGATGCGGCAGCGATACGTGTTGCCGATCGCGGAGTTGGTCGCTCGCATTCCGGTGCTGCCCATGCCACTTCGGTCGTTCGACTCCGGCGAACTGAGCGATCGGCAATTACTGATCGGCACCGTGGGGCAATCGCGAGGCGAGCGGCGCAAGGTGTCGCCGGTCGAGGTTTCCGCAGATGGCGGGCAGAACTTGTCCGTCGCGTCCGGGGAGAGTTCGGCCCAGCAGGTGACGGTCGGAGACTCGGAGCAGGTGAGGAGTGCTGATCGCGGCACGGGAGTGCTGGTCGACGGTCACGAACTGGTCGACGGCAGATCGGTGGAATCCGATGACCGATCGGCACGCCCAGGCAACGCTACGACGGTGACCTCGGCGTCGTCGGGTGTCACTGGCGCGGCACCGCCGAGCGGTACGGCTACGTTGACGGCACCTGTCGGCGCAGGGTTGCTCACAGCGCCCGCGGGGACTTCCGCGGCGGCTGTCGACCCCGGGGTGGTTTCGGCGGGCCGTGTTCCCGCTGCAGGCTCAGCGGCTGGGCGTATGGGTCCGAGCGTCAGCACGAGCGGAGGCGATGACCGGACATGGGGTAGGGCACCGCGGTATCGACCGCCCGGCCAGCACGATGTGTCGAGGCCGGGTATCGGGCACAGCGTTCCCGGATCGACAGGCCCGGCTATCGGCGTCAACCCGCCGTCGGGGCACGCCACAACCAGGTCGGTCGATCGCTACTTCCATTGCGGAGGAGGACCGCCGACGGCGCCCGCGCCGGGCGTCGACGCCGTGCGCGGACTGCCGGAGTACTTGATCACGCTCGCGAACACCGCGGAACTACTCGGTGCGCCACGACCGGCGATAGCCGGTGGGGTGATCGGTGGTGGCGATGACTTCTCGCCGGTCGAGCAACGCTCAACGGCGACTCGGGGCTGACGGCGATGTCAGCGCGTCGGCGAAGGCGTCGGCAGTGGCCGCCCGATTCGGGCGGCCGGTGCCGGATCAGACTCGGGCAGCAGCGCCGCAGCGAGCGGCGGAGTCGGGGGCGCCGACCTGCTTGCCCGCGAGGGCGTCGAGACCCAACATCGCCAGCAGCGACGTGCAATCTTCGGCGTCGTTCGAGTGCGAAGCGACCGTCCGCGCGGCGACCGCGCATTGACGAGCGTTCTCCGCCTTCTCCGCGGAGCGCGCTTCAGCGAATTCGCTCTGCTCGTGGACGAGGGTGATGTGCCGTTCGGTGGACATATAACTCCCTAGGATCGAGCCGAAGCCTACGCCCCTAATCGTTATCTTCCACCCCGAACCCACCGAACATACCCTTAGAGCACCCCGCTGTTCGAGGCCTCTCGCCAGGTGTGCATTGGTGGATTACACCAGGATGACCGGGCAATCTTTGGATGCGATCCCAAGCCTGAGAAATCTCGAAATTCAGATCACGATGACATCACCACTCGCGCGATTCTTCGACTGGTTCAGCAGCCCGTCGATCAGCCGAGAACGGCTCCCGCGCCCCCTCGCGCGGTCAGGTGAGGAGGTCGCGAACGATGCCGTCGGCGAGGAGGCGGCCACGGTCGGTGAGGACCAGATTGTCGCCGGTGACGCGGGCCAGGCCGTCGGCCAGAATGCGGTCGAGGGCCGAGCTTGCCGAGGGGGCTAGATCCGCGAGAGGCAGGCCGGTCCGGAGGCGGACGGTGAGCATGAGGTGTTCGGTGTAGCGCTCGTCGTCGGTGAGGGCCTCCCAGCCCGCGGCGGGGAGACCACCCAGGGCGACACGGTCGGCGTAGCGGGCGGGGTGCTTGACGTTCCACCAGCGAACGCCGCCGACATGGCTGTGTGCGCCGGGGCCGGCGCCGAGCCAGTCGCCACCGTCCCAGTAGCCCAGGTTGTGCTGACAGCGGGCGGCATCGCTCGCGGCCCAATTGGAGACCTCGTACCACGTCAGACCGGCGTCGGCGAGGCGGGCATCGATGCGTTCGTAGCGGGCGGCGAGGACATCGTCGTCGGGTGCGGGCAGTTCACCACGGCGGACCTTGCGTGCCAGCGCGGTTCCGTCCTCGACGATCAGGGAGTAGGCGGAGACATGATCGACACCGGCGGCCAGCACCGCGTCCAGACTCAGATCCAGATCGGCATCGGTCTCGCCCGGGGTGCCGTAGATCAGATCGAGGTTCACGTGGTCGAACCCGGCCGCGCGCGCCTCTTTAGCCGCGGCGACCGCGCGGCCCGGCGTATGCGTGCGATCGAGCACCTTCAGCACGTGCTGTGCGGCGGACTGCATGCCGAGCGAGATCCGGGTGTAGCCCGCCACGCGGAGCCGCTCGAAGAACTCGGGCGAGGTGGATTCCGGGTTGGATTCGGTGGTCACCTCGGCGTCGGCGGCCAGGGTGAAGTTCGCCCGCACGGCATCGAGAACCGACGCCAGCCCGTCACCACCGAGCAGCGACGGTGTCCCGCCGCCGACGAAGATCGTCGACACCGCGGGCGTCGCGCTCGGCAGGGCACCGAACTCGGCCGCGGCGGTCGCGAGCTCGCCGCGCAACGCCTCCAGCCACGACTGCGGCGACGCCGAAGTACCCAGCTCCCCCGCCGTATAGGTGTTGAAGTCGCAGTACCCGCAGCGCGTGGCGCAGAAGGGCACGTGCACGTACACCCCGAACGCGCCGCTCCCGAAATCGCGCAGCACCGGTCGATCGGCATCGGCCGGTGTCACGCCGGGAACCCCGGAAGCAGCGCTGGTAGTCACCCCTCCAGTCTGCCGGGCCCTGGTAGCGCGCTCCGCCCGGCCCCTCG
Organism: Nocardia sp. NPDC056541; assembly: GCF_042794235.1. Taxonomy (NCBI): domain Bacteria; kingdom Bacillati; phylum Actinomycetota; class Actinomycetes; order Mycobacteriales; family Nocardiaceae; genus Nocardia; species Nocardia sp. NPDC056541. The sequence continues at coordinate 92,834 of NZ_JBHTUD010000016.1, read as the reverse complement.
CACGTCAGTCCGTCACGACGGGCGTGTTCTGGTTGGCGGTGAGCACCCAGGCGCCGTCTTCCTTGGTCATCACATACATCGGCGTGCCCTGCCCGGACAACTCGCCGTCGAGGGTGCAGTAGCTCTGGCGGATCTTGACGGCGGCGACATCGGGCCGCAGGAACAGCACGTGCTCGATCTCGTAGGTCGCGGTGCCGTGCGTCGTGGCCCCTGGCAGCACCTGCGCCGTGAACTCGGCGATGGCCGGGCGCCCGAACAGCCGCTTGCCGTGACCGGTGGTCCAGATCGCGTCTTCCCGGAAGACGGCGACGAACTCCTCGGCCAGTTCGTTGGCCTGGGCATGCGCGATGGTGTCGACGACGGCGCGGATGGCCGCGAGTTCGGTGCCGAGATCGGCGGGGGTCTGACCGGCGGCGGTGGCGTCATTGCTCATGGCACTACTGTGCAACCTCGAGTGCGATCCAGGTCAACCGCGCTGTGCGGCACCGCACACATGCCCGCGCGGGGTATCACAGCCCGGTTCCGGGCGGCGGCCTATGACCCCCGTCACAGAACAGGACGGCCGTCCAGGGAATTTCCCCCAAAAGTGCGGGAAATATCTCCTTGCGGTCGGAACGACCAGGCTGACGTGGCACAATAGCCACATGCACGCAACTGGAGTACGACTCGTGGCCCGTCGCCACGTCGACTTCCAGCGTGTCTGCAGCGCCTGTTGTCGGCCCGGTTTCCACCGGTAGCGCAGCGGCGTCCACGCCCGGGTATCCCCCGGTGCCTTCGACTTTCATCGGCCCGCTGACTCCCCTGACGCGAGCCAGCCCCTCGCGCCTTCAGCACGGATGTCCCAACACCCCCGCAGGAGCGACCACCCATGACGTCGAGCACCGACGCCGGTTCGACCGAACAGTCGACGGCGCAGGCCCGCACTGAGCGTTCAGCTGCCCAGCGCCCGGCCCGCCCGAGCACCGATGCCCCGGTCGCACCGCGCGCCCGCACCGGCAAGCCGGTCCGCCGCCGGTCCGAAGGCCAGTGGGCCCTCGGTTACCGCGAGCCGCTGAACCCGAACGAGCAGTCCAAGAAGGACGACAACCCGCTCAACGTGCGTTCGCGCATCGAGAACATCTACGCCAAGGGCGGCTTCGACTCGATCGACAAAGCCGACCTGCGTGGCCGTTTCCGCTGGTGGGGTCTCTATACCCAGCGTGAAGAGGGCTACGACGGCACCTTCACCGACGACGACAACATCGACCTGCTCGAAGCCAAGTACTTCATGATGCGGGTGCGGTGCGACGGCGGTGCGCTTTCCGCCGCCCAGCTGCGCACGATCGGCCAGATCTCCACCGAGTTCGGCCGCGACACCGCCGACCTGTCCGACCGCGAGAACGTCCAGTACCACTGGATCGAGGTCGAGAACGTCCCGGAGATCTGGCGCCGGCTCGAGTCGGTCGGTCTGCACACCACCGAGGCGTGCGGCGACTGCCCGCGCGTGGTCCTCGGTTCGCCGCTCGCGGGCGAGTCGCTCGACGAGATCATCGACCCCACCTGGGCGATCGACGAGATCGTCAAGCGCTACATCGGGAAGAAGGAGTACTCGAACCTTCCCCGCAAGTTCAAGACCGCGATCTCGGGCCAGCAGGACGTGGTGCACGAGATCAACGACATCGCCTTCGTCGGCGTGAACCACCCCGAGCACGGCCCCGGCCTCGATCTCTGGGTCGGCGGCGGTCTGTCCACCAACCCGATGCTGGCGCAGCGCGTCGGCGCTTTCGTGCCCCTCGAAGAGGTCCCCGACGTGTGGGAAGCGGTCGTCTCGCTCTACCGCGACTACGGCTACCGCCGCCTGCGCACCAAGGCCCGCCTGAAGTTCCTGATCAAGGACTGGGGCATCGAGAAGTTCCGTCAGGTACTCGAGGACGAGTACCTGAAGCGCAAGCTCATCGACGGTCCGGCACCCGTGCAGCCGGCCAAGCCCATCGACCACGTCGGTGTCCAGAAGCTGCGCAACGGCCTGAACTCCGTCGGCTTCTCCCCCATCGCCGGTCGCGTCTCGGGCACCATCCTGAGCAAGGTCGCCGACGCCGCCGAGAAGTACGGCTCGGATCGCATCCGCTTCACCCCGTACCAGAAGCTGATCGTCCTCGACATCCCCGACGACCAGGTCGACGCGCTGATCGACGAACTCGAACCGCTCGGCCTGCAGGCCCGCCCCTCGGTCTGGCGTCGAAACCTCCTCGCCTGCAGCGGCATCGAGTTCTGCAAGCTGTCCTTCGTCGAGACCCGCAAGCGTTCGCAGGTGCTCGCACCCGAACTCGAGCAGCGCCTGGCCGACATCAACGCCGAACTCGACGTGCCGATCACCATCAACATCAACGGGTGCCCGAACTCGTGCGGCCGGTCCCAGATCGCCGACATCGGCTTCAAGGGCCAGCTCGTCGACGACGGCACCGGGAATCAGGTGGAGGGTTTCCAGGTTCATCTCGGTGGCAGCCTCGGCCTGGACAGCGCGTTCGGCCGGAAGTTGCGTCAGCACAAGGTGACCAGCGTCGAGCTCGGTGACTACATCGATCGCGTCGTCCGCAACTTCGTCAAGAACCGGGAATCCGGGGAACGCTTCGCGGTGTGGGCTGTGCGCGCCGACGAGGCCGACCTCCGATAGTCGATGAGGAGATCCCCACTGTGACAACGAATCTCGCGGCCAAACTGTCCGAAGCCGAATTGCGCGCGCTCGCCGAGCAGGGCGCGGCGGAGCTGGGCCCCGACGCCTCGCCCGCCGACCTGATCGCCTGGACCGACCGCAACTTCGGGAACGGCTACATCGTCGCCTCGAACATGCAGGACGGTGTGCTGGTCCACCTGGCCGCGCAGACCCGTCCCGGTGTGGACGTGCTGTTCCTCGACACCGGCTACCACTTCGCCGAGACCATCGGCACCCGCGACGCGGTCGAGGCCGTGTACGGGGTGAATGTGGTGAACGTGCGCCCCGAGGCGAGCGTCACCGAGCAGGACGAACTGCTCGGCAAGGATCTGTTCGCCCGCGACGCCGCCGAATGCTGCCGGCTGCGCAAGGTGGTCCCGCTGAAGAAGTCGCTGAACGGCTACAACGCGTGGATCACCGGCATCCGCCGCGTCGAGGCGCCCACCCGCGCCAACGCGCCACTGATCTCGTTCGACGAAGCCTTCGGCCTGGTGAAGATCAACCCGATCGCACCGTGGTCCGACGACGAGATGCAGGCCTACATCGAGGCCAACGGCATTCTCGTCAATCCCCTGGTGGAGGAGGGCTACCCGTCCATCGGCTGCGCGCCGTGCACGCGCAAGCCCGAGCCGGGGTCCGATCCGCGCAGCGGCCGCTGGGCCGGTATCGCCAAGACCGAATGCGGATTGCACCAATCATGACCATCACCACCACTGGGAGTGAGCCTGTGAGTACCAACACCACCGAACGCGAACTCGGCCTGTCCGAGTTCGACACCCTCGCGGCGCTGGAATCCGAGGCGATCCACATCTTCCGTGAGGTCGCGGGCGAATTCGAGCGTCCCGTGATCCTGTTCTCCGGCGGCAAGGACTCCACCGTCCTGCTGCACCTGGCGCTCAAGGCCTTCTGGCCCGCGCCGCTGCCGTTCACGCTGCTGCACGTGGACACCGGCCACAACCTCGACGAGGTGCTCGAGTTCCGCGACAAAGTGGTCGAGCGCTACGGCCTTCGCCTGCACGTGGCCTCGGTCGAGGAGTACCTGGCCGACGGCCGCCTGACCGAGCGTCCCGACGGTATCCGCAACCCGTTGCAGACCGTGCCGCTGCTCGACGCCATCACCGAGCACCGCTTCGACGCGGTCTTCGGCGGCGGTCGTCGCGACGAGGAGCGCTCGCGCGCCAAGGAGCGGATCTTCTCGCTGCGCAACGCCTTCGGGCAGTGGGATCCGAAGCGTCAGCGCCCCGAGCTGTGGAACCTCTACAACGGCAAGCACGCGCCGGGTGAGCACGTGCGCGTGTTCCCGCTGAGCAACTGGACCGAGCTCGATATCTGGCGCTACATCGCCCGCGAGGACATCGACCTGGCGTCGATCTACTACGCGCACGAGCGTCCGGTGTACTCCCGTGACGGCATGTGGATGACGCCCGGCGTGTGGGGCGGCCCGAACGAGAACGAGGTCCTCGAGACCCGTTCGGTGCGCTACCGCACCGTCGGCGACGGCTCCACCACCGGCGCCATCATCTCCGACGCCGCCGACAACCAGGCCATCCTGGCCGAGGTCGCGGCGTCACGACTGACCGAACGTGGCGCTACGCGTGGCGACGACCGTGTGTCCGAAGCCGCCATGGAAGACCGCAAGCGAGAGGGTTATTTCTGATGTCCGACCTATTGAGGCTGGCCACCGCCGGTTCTGTCGACGATGGCAAGTCCACGCTGGTCGGACGGCTGCTCTACGACACGAAGTCCGTGCTGGCCGATCAGATCGACGCGGTCACCCGCGCCTCGGTCGACCGTGGACTGTCCACGCCGGACCTGTCGCTGCTCGTCGACGGCCTGCGCGCCGAGCGTGAGCAGGGCATCACCATCGACGTGGCGTACCGCTACTTCGCCACGCCCAAGCGGTCTTTCGTGCTGGCCGATACGCCGGGGCACGTGCAGTACACCCGCAACACGGTGTCGGGCGCGTCCACGGCGCAGCTGGTGATCCTGCTGACCGACGCACGCAAGGGCGTCATCGAGCAGACCCGTCGCCATGCGGCCGTGCTGGCACTGCTCGGTGTGCCGCGTCTGGTGCTCGCGGTGAACAAGATCGACCTCGTCGACAACCCGGCCGAGGTGTTCGCCGAGATCTCCGCCGAGTTCAACGAGCTCACCTCGAAGCTGGGCTGGGCCACCGAGGACGTCATCGAGATCCCGGTCTCGGCGCTGCACGGCGACAACATCGCCAGCCGCTCCGAGAACACCCCGTACTACAACGGCCCGTCGCTGATCGAGCACCTGGAGTCCGTTCCGGTGGACGCTGATTCGACTGGTACGCACGCGCTGGGTCTGCGTTTCCCGGTGCAGTACGTGATCCGTCCGCGCACGGCCGAATACCCCGACTACCGGGGTTACGCGGGTCAGATCGCGGCCGGTTCGGTGTCACCCGGCGACGAGATCGTGGTGCTGCCCTCGGGTAAGAAGACCACCGTCGAGCGCATCGACACCCCGGACGGCGAACTGGCCGTGGCGCAGGTCGGGCGCAGCGTGACGCTGATCCTGGCCGACGAGGTCGACATCTCACGCGGCGACATCATCGCCTCGGTGCACGACGCGCCGGAGTCGATCGACACCTTCGACGCGACCGTGTGCTGGCTCGGCGACAAGGGTCTGCGTCCCGGCGCCCGGCTGCTGCTCAAGCACGGCGCCAAGACCACCCAGGCCATCGTCGGCGCGCTCGTGGAGCGGTTCGACGAGCAGACGCTCACCGCACAGGCCGGCCCGGAGTCGTTGGAGCTCAACGACATCGGTCGCGTCTCGCTGCGCTTGGCCGAGCCGATCCCGGCCGACGACTACCGCACCAACCGGCACACCGGGTCGTTCCTGCTGATCGACCCCGCCGGTGGCAACACGCTCGCGGCCGGCCTGGTCGGCGACGTGCTGACCTCGGTCGAGGTCGGTACCGCGGTCTGATGTATCGCCTGCCCGCTCCGCCGCGTGGTGCCGTTGCGGTGCCGCGCGGCGCGGGCGGGCCCGCGTTGATCGCGGTTGCCCATGGCAGCCGCGATCCGCGTTCGGCGGCGACCATGGCGGCCGTGGTCGCCGACGTTGCCGCTGCCCGGCCCGACATCCCGGTCCGGCTGGCTTTTCTGGATCTCAGCACGCCCTCGGTGGACGAGGTGGTCGACGACCTCGCCACCCAGGGGCACACCGACGTGATCGTCGTTCCGCTCCTGCTGGGCAACGCTTTTCACGCGCGGGTCGACCTTCCGGCGCTACTGGCCGAGGCAGGCCGCCGTCATCCCCGGCTGCAACTCACCCAGGCGGCGGTACTCGGCCCCGATCCGCTGCTCATCGCCGCGGTAGCCGACCGAGTCGCACTCTCCTGCCGCGTCCCCCCGCTCCCCACCCTGGTCACACCGTTGGTCCCAGCCTTTCCGGGTGCGCTCGCTGCCACAACAGATCCGTTGAGTGATGCTCCGGTCGGAATCGCCGTCGCCGCGGTCGGTTCGCGCGACGCCGCGGCCAATCGGCGGACCGCGGTGGTATCTCGACGACTGGCGGCGGTGACCGGCTGCCCTACTGAAATGTGCTTCGCGACAGTCGAACCCAGTGTCGATCTGGCGGTGGATCAGCTGCGCGCCCGCGGCGCCGAACGCATCGTCGTCGCGCCGTGGTTTCTGGCGCCGGGGCTGCTCACCGACCGGCTGGTCGCGGCCGCGCCCGAGGTCGTGCATGCCGACGTGATCGGAGCACACTCCGCGCTGGTCGACGTGATCTGGGCTCGATACGACACTTCCGTCGCCACCGAGCTCGTACTCTCGGCCTGATCCCAGCAGATCCGGGCCGCTTGGTCCCGCCCCGAATGGGGTAACCCCTCGCGCTGCCCTCGATTCGGCCGAGCCCACTCCGACCGGTTCGGGACGCGAGCGGGAGGTTCGCGCTGCCCACATCCGCACCCGCGACGATCCGCGCCTTCACTTCGGATCGACGTCGCCATCACCTCTACGGCCAGAAGTTCGCCTGTATCGCGTCTACTGGTGCGGCTCTCGGCACAACCGGACTCGGCATCCACGGTGGCGCAGCTCACACGCATTCCACTCTTTACGATATACCCCCCAGGGGTATATGTTCGTATCAACGCACAGCGAACTGAGAGAGGCGAAACGATGACCACCAACGCCCACGCCGGACACACCGCACACGTCAACGCCGCAGCCCAGCCCGGCCACGTCGAACAGAGCACCGCGCACGGCGGACACGCCGAACACGGCGGCGGTGCGCACGCCCCGCACAACGGTCACGCGCCGCAGGGTGGCGCCCATGAAGGACACGAGGCCCACTCCGAGCACGGCGGTGGCACTCACGCCGGACACGGCACACACGCAGCCGGGCACGATGCGGGCCTGCCCGGGGGCCTGCGGATTACGCAGGACGGGTACACCCTCGACCTCGACACCACGATCGCCGAGCCCGGCAAGATCGACTTCCGATTCCGGATTCTCGGCCCGGACGGGTCGGCAGTGACCGAGTTCGACGCGATTCACGATCGCGAACTGCACCTGATCGTGGCGCGTCGCGAGCTGACCGGGTTCTGGCATGTACACCCGCGACGGGAAGCGGACGGCACCTGGGTGATCCAGCTGGACCTCCCCGAAGCCGGGGCTTATCGGGTGTTCACCGATATCGCACCGCGCGCACTCGGCCGCACCATCACCCTCGGCGCCGATCTGGCGATCGCGGGACACTATGCGCCACAGCCGGTTCCGGTGGTGAACCGCACCACCGAGGTCGACGGCTATCAGGTGACAGTGGCCGGTGAGTTGCGCACCGAGGGCGATCTACTGACGCTCACCGTGCGCAAAGACGGCGAGCCGGTGACAGATCTGCAGCCGTACCTGGCGGCTTTCGGCCACCTCGTCATCCTGCGCGCGGGAGACCTCGCGTACGTCCACGTCCACCCCAACGGCGAACCCGGCGACGGAGTCACGCCTTCGGGTCCCGAAGTCACCTTCCACACGGCGGTTCCGGGCCCCGGGACCTACCGCCTGTTCCTGGACTTCCAGCACAACGATGTCGTCCGGACAGCCGCATTCACCCTCACCACTCTGGAGATCCCGGCTCCCTGACACGGCGACTGTTGCCGTGTCAGGCCAGAGCGCATCCGCGAACCCGGTCGGCTACGTTCGACTCGGCGCGTCCGACAACAAGCGGGTCGCGATGGTGCGGGCCGCTTCCACACGAGCCGAATCACCGGTCTGGCGAGCGACATTGGCGGCGCTCACGATCGCGTCCAGTTCGAAGACCAGCAGATCGGGGTCGACGTCGACGAGTTCGCCCATGGCCTGAGCCTTCCGGACCTCACCGGCCAGGAAGGACAGCCAGTAGTCGTGGTCGGCGACGACGGCGTCGCGCACGGGACCGGGCTTGCTGCTGAATTCGGTGAGGGTGGCCACCCGGAAGCAGCCGCCGGGGAAGGGCGGATTCTCGATGTGCGCGAACCAGCCGTCGATCAGCGCGCGAACCCGGGTTCCACCGCGTGGCGCGCGCAGGCCGGGGGCGATGACTCGTTCGATGAAGATGTCACGGCCCGCCTGAACGGCGGCGAGTTGGAGCGCCTCTTTGGTACCGAAGAGGGTGGCGATGCCGCTCTTGCTGATGCCGAGGTCGGTGGCGAGCCGGCCGATGCTGAGGCCGTCGAGACCCTCGACAGAGGCGAGTTCGGCGGCGCGCCGGGCGATGGTGGCGCGCGCACGGGCGCCCTTGGCCAACCGCTGATCGCTCGGTTCCGACAACTGGGTCATGTGCATCATTGTTCCACTGCGGGGTTGCGAAGGCGAACGATCGGTCGTACTTTTATTTACGAACGATCGTACGTTCTTATTCTCCCCCTCGAAGGACTCCGCATGACCGACGTGACAGCTCGGCCCGAAGATCCGCTCAGCACAGCTACTCCCGACAGCAGCGCCGCAGGCCGCACCCTCGCCGTCGCCTCGGGCGCGGCATTCATCGCCTTCCTCGACCTCTCGGTCGTCAACATCGCGTTCCCGACGATCGCCCTGAGCTATCCCGGCACCCCCACCGGGACGCTGACCTGGATCGTCAGCGGCTACGCGATCGCGTTCGCGGCGCTGCTCACCCCGGCCGGGCGCATCGCCGACGCACTGGGTCGCCGTCGCCTGTTCGCGCTGGCACTGGCCGGATTCGCCATCACCTCGCTGCTGTGCGGGCTGGCGCCCGGCGCGGGCTGGCTCATCGCCGGACGGGTCCTGCAGGGCATCGCGGCGGCGTTCATGGTGCCCGCGGCACTCGGGCTGGTCCTGGAGGCCACGCCACGAGCGAAGATCGGCGCCGCCATCGGCGCCTGGTCGGCCGCCGGTGGTTTCGCGGCGGTGGTCGGCCCGGCGCTGGGTGGCGCGTTGGTCGAGGCGTTCGGCTGGCGCGCGGTGTTCCTGATCAATGTGCCGATCGCGTTGGCGCTGATCGTGCCGGGGCTGCGGCTGCCCGGCGGCGACCAGGGCTCCCGCGAGACGACGCTGCCCGATCCGCTCGGCACGCTCGCCGTCGCGATCGGGCTCGGTGCGATCGTCGCGGCCGTCACCGAAGGCCAGTCGTGGGGGTGGACCGCACCCGGCACGCTCGTCGCCTTGCTCGGCGGTCTCGCGCTGACCACGTTCGCGCTGCTTCGCTCCCGTCGGCACGCCAATCCCGCTGTCGCCGTGGCACTGTGGCGTGATCGGCAATTCGCCGTGGCGAATGCGGGTTCGTTCCTGTTCGGCGCCTCGATGTTCGCCTGGCTGCTGGCCGGTCCGCTGTTCCTCGATGCCATCTGGGGCTACTCCGTCCTCGAATCGGCGGCGGCGCTGACCGTCGGCGCGGTGGCCTCGATGGTGACCGCCGTTGTCACCGGGCGGATTACGGCACCGGCAGGCCAGCGGTGGGTAGGTGTGCTCGGGGCGCTGATGTCGACAGCCGCGCTGGTCTGGATGAGCACCGACGCCTTCGGGCCCGAACCCGCGCTGTGGACAGCGTGGATTCCGGCGGGCGTGCTCGGCGGCGGCGGGATCGGCATCGTCGTCACGGTGTTCGGCACCGCGGCAGCGAGTTCTGTTCCACCGCAGCAGTTCGCGGCGGGTATCGGAATGAACGTCACCGCCCGGCAGGTGGGCGGAGCACTCGGCATCGCCGTCCTGGCGGCCATCTTCTCGGCGACCTCCGACGACCCCCTTCGCGGCTTCCACCTGCTGTTCGCCGTGTGCGCGGCCATCAACCTCGCCGTCGCCCTGCTGCTCGCCGCGCCGTCGCGGGCTCGTTCGACCGACTGAACCAGAGGAGATCGACATGTCTTCCAGCACACCGCTATCCGTGCAGTTCTCCGCCGAGGCCGATGATCCACTCGTACTGGCACCGGAGCAGGCCGCCGCACTGCTCGCGGGGGCGCCGTGGCAGCGTTTCGCGGTGCTCGGCGATTCGATCGCCGCGGGGACGGGTGACCCCAGTCCCGGATACGCTCCCACCGGCTGGGCCGATCGGGTCGCGGCACACCTCACCTCGGTGAATCCCGCACTGGCCTATCGCAATACGGGCCGGATCGGCGCGACCAGCGGTCAGGTCATCGACCGGCAGCTCGCCGAAATCCTGGAGTTCGCACCGGATCTCGTGCACCTCAGCTGCGGCGGCAACGACCTGTTCACCGCAGGCGGTAACGTCGATCAACTGCACACGAATCTGTCGACGATCCTCACCGCGCTGGCCGCCACCGGGGCACAGCTGTCGATTTTCACCGTGGCCGACGTGTGGTCGGTCGAGCGGATGGCCCCGATGCGAGCCATGCGGCCGCAGATGATCGCGTTCAACGAGGTGGTGCGGGCGGTGGCCGCCGAATTCGATGCGGTGCTCACCGAATTCTGGAACCATCCGCTGCGGTCGAGACCCGAGTTGATGAGCGCGGACCTCATCCACTTCACCACGAGTGGGCACGCGGTGGTGGCCGGTGAGGTGGTCAGGTCGCTGGCCTCGCTCATCGACAGGTCGTAGTGGGGGCGGGGCGGTCGCAGCAGGATCGCCCCGCACAGACCTCAGCCGGCAACGGCCTGTGCGCCGATGCGTCGCTCACCTGTTGTCGTGCACCAATCGAGTACCGAGTGCGACCAGTTCGGATCTCACCTCGGCAGGACCGACCACCTCCACGTCGCCGCCCCAGCCCGCCAGCTGCCGGGCGACCATGTTCGCGGTATCGGCGGAGATCTGTGCTCGCACCCGACCGTCGGGTGCCGGGCCGAGCAGAGTGCAGTTGCGGCCCTGCTGATCGGCCAGGATGGGGGCGAGCTCGGTGGAGACGAGAACCGTCGCGGAAACGGCGGCGCGCCGCCCCTCCATCTGCTCGACGACCTGCGCCCATTCCGCGTGGAGATCGAAATCCGCTGGTCGGTCGGCTGTTTCGTCGAGCGTGATGGCCTCGGCGATCCGGTCGAGGCGGAAGGTTCGCTGCCCGCGGTCGGTGCCCGCGATGAGATACCAGACCGTCTCCTTCTCGACCAAGCCCCACGGATCGATCGTGCGGACCGTGCGTTCCCCCTTGCGCAGGTATTCGATGCGCACGCGGCGGCGATCCACCACCGAGCGGCGCAGCGTATCGAGCACCGCGGGTGCTCGAGGATCGGGACGACCCCACCGCGCCGGATCGACCACAACCGCGTCGGCTGCGGCGGCCGCATCGGCGCGGAAAGTGTGCGGCAGGGCGCGGACCAGTTTACGAAGGGCCGACTTCAGTTCGGGGGCGGCCTGGGCCGCCGGACCCGCGAGCAGGAACAGCGCCCTGGTCTCCCCCGCCGTCAGCCCGGACAGGTCTGTGCGGGCGCCGCCGATCAGCGACCAACCGCCCCCGCGACCCGATTGCGGATAGACCGGGATGCCCGCGGCCGACAAAGCCTCCAGGTCACGGCGGGCCGTCGCCACCGAGACTTCGAGCTCGGCCGCGACCTCCGCGGCCGTCACCCGCCCGCGTGCCTGCATCAACAACAGGGTGGCTACCAATCTGTCCGCTCGCATACTCGGCAATTCTGCCGAACAAAGTGCTCATTCGGTGAGCACTTTGGCTGGCAAGGTCGTTGTCACACCGAAGCGACAACCGAATGGAGCAGACATGCTGCGCGGAATGGCCACCACCACCTACTACGCCGACGACCTCACCGCCGCCAAGGACTGGTACAGCGAATTCCTCGGCATCGCGCCGTATTACGAGGTACCCGGCGGGTACTACGAGTTTCGGCTCGGGCCGTTGCAAGCCGAGCTGGGCATCATCAACCGCGCGTATGCCCCGGCAGGCGCACGCAATGCACCGGGTGGAGGCGGAGTCGTGTTCTGGCAGGTCGACGACCTCGCGGCCACCTTCGCCCGGTTGCTCGAGCTCGGCGCCACCGAGTACGAGCCGATCACCGAACGCGGCGAAGGAGCCGGGTTCGCGACCGCGGCGGTGCTGGATCCGTTCGGCAATGTGCTCGGGATCATGGCGAACCCCCACTATGTGGCGATGACCGCGTCGATGCCGACCTAGGTCCCGCGTCAGGCTGTGGCGCCGGTGGCGACAACCGCGGTGCTCAGGCGAACCAGCGCTCGAGGACGGTGGCCACTCCGTCCTCGCTGACGTCTCCGGTCACCTCGTCGGCGAGGGCGAGCACCGCGTCGGGCGAGCCTGCCATCGCTACCGAATGTGCCGCCCAGCGCAACATCTCCCGGTCGTTGAAACCGTCGCCGATGGCCAGGGTCGCATCGGCCTCTACGCCGAGGAGGATCCGAAGTCGTTCCAGTGCCCAGCCTTTGGATACGCCGCGCCGGGAGACCGTGAGCCACGGACCGTACTCGCCGTGCACCCAGGAGGCATCGGGCACATCGAATTCTTGTAGGAGGCGCAGCATTTCGTCGGGGCTGCCGTCGGGCCACCAGCCGTTGAGGCGCGGGGTCGGCACACTGCTCAGTGTGCGGTGGTCGACCAATCGGAAGTCGCCGATCGAGAACTCCCCCGGCCCGTGCCCCGTCGCCCAGGTACCGACGCCCACCTGTTCCGCGGCGAAGATCATCGCTGGGAACAGTGCGCGCAGCGCGAGTACGGCAGGTCCCGGATCGAACGACTGGACCGCGACCGGCTCGCCACGCGCCACATCGATGTGCACAGCACCGTTGGAACACAACGCATGCCCCTCGGCGAGCCCGAGCTCGCTCAGCACCGGACGTGTGGTGAGCACCGTTCGCCCGGTGGTCACCACCACATGCGCGCCGGCCGACACCGCCGCTCGCACCACCGCCCCCACCCGCGCGCTGATATCGACCCCCTTCGCCAGCAGGGTCCCATCCACATCGAGCGCAATCAGCTTCGGCGCTCCCCCAGCTAAACCCACCGCCCTATTGTGCCCGCACCCACCGACAGCCCACCCCGGTTTCACTACCAGCGCTCCGACGACCGGCCGCGCGAACCGCATCGCCGTGGCTGCGGACCGCGAGATCGACTCTCGTGGCACACCCGTCCATGTCGCAGCGAGCCCCGCGACATGGACGTGATACCGCGGCCGGGCTACGCAGGCGCGTCAGCCGATCAGCAGCGAGAGCCGGAGCCGTCGGAGGAAGAGCTCGTCGGCGGTGGCGCGCTCGTGCACTGCGTGTTCGAGGACACTCAGCACTCCCGGGCGTTCTCCAGCGATGATGACGTCGAACTCTTCACGTGCGGAGTGCATTCGTCGATGTCGCCTACAACGTCGATGTCGCCTACAACGAAGCCCTAGAGTTCCCGTTCTCGCGCCCGACCTCGTTCGCCGATCGGATGTTCATCCCACCGGCGAGGCAAGGCCGACCTGTCAGTAGCAAGAACATTGATGCCGCGGCGGCTGCAACGGGCGTGACCCATGGTCAGCGGCGTGAGCCGCCACCGCCACCGCCGCCACCGCCGCCACCGGTGGAGCCACCTGCCGATGCGCCACCTTTGGAGCCTCCCGAGGAAGCGCCGCCGGAGGACGCACCCCCTGAAGACGCACCACCTGATGCCGCACCACCGGAGGACACACCGCTGTCGGATCCGCCGCCGGAGGACGCACCACCTGACACGCCACCACCGGACGCACCACCACCGGACGCACCACCACTGGACGCACCACCACCGGACGCACCACCGCCTGACGCGCCACCACCGGACGCACCACCGCCTGACGCACCGCCACCGGACGCACCACCACCGGACGCACCACCGCCTGACGCACCACCACCGGACGCGCCGCCACCGGACGCACCACCGTCGGATCCACCACCACTGGACGCACCACCACCGGACGCACCACCGCCTGAGGCACCGCCGCCTGAGGCACCGCCACCGGACGCACCACCGTCGGATCCACCACCAGATGCACCACCACCGCCGGTGCCGCCGCCGTTCGATGCACCGCCATCAGACGCCCCGCCGCCGGTCGAGCCACCGGAAGTTCCTGTGCCGCTCGATGTTCCGCCACCGGTCGCGCCGCCTGTGGTATCCCCGTCGGTCGTACCGCCGGTCGGCGTTCCGCCCGAGGTGGTGCCACCGGTCCCGCCGGTCGAGGTGCCGGGGCTGGAAGGTGTTGTGCCGGTGCCGGTTCCACCGGTCGGGGTCGATCCCCCGACATCGACCGTCACGCCACCCGTACTCGGCGTGGATGTGCCACCGGTCGGTGTGGACGTGCCGTCCGTCGATGCCGTACCCGGCGACGGCGCGGTACCTACCGCGGGAACAGTGCCGGGCGAGGTCGGAGTGCCCGGCACTGCAGGAGTGCCAGGGCTCGAGACCGGGCCGCCGTGGGGAAGTTCGGGGGTGCCGGGGTTGGTCGGCGTGTTCTGGGGCTGGGCGGCCTGTTGGCCGAAGGGTAAGGGGTTGATGAAGCGGGCCGGGTCACCGTAGGTGGTACGGGCGAGGACCGGCGACTTGCAGTCGTTGCTGACGTCCGGGCGGCCGGGGGCGCCGCGGTCGGCGCTGCCGCCGGGGCGTGATGTGCCGCCGGGCGCGGTCGCGGGAGAGATGAAGTTCTCGTAGGCGCTGCGGGCCGCGGCTATGCCCGCCACCCGGATGCGGCCGTTGAGCGGGTCGACATCGCTGACCAGACCTGCGGTTCGGGCGGCGAGGAGGTCGGCGCTCATGTCGTAGAGCAACGCGTCGGCGGGAGCGCCCAGCACCGGGAACCGGTCGAGTACCGGCATCAGGCCGGGGTCGAAGGGGCTGCCGAACACGGTCATCGCCGACATGGCGAGCGCGGAAACGACTGCCGCGCTGGAGAACACCGCCACGTGCGGCACCGGGCCACCGGTTTGCTGCTCCGGCGCGAAGGTGCGAGCCGCCAAACCCGCCGCACCCGAGGCGATCACCTGGCCGGGGTCGGCGACGGTGACGAGCGGAACGCCGAGTTCGGCGAGGGTGCGGGCGACTTCGGGCGGACGCGAGGCACCGCCGACCACGAGAATGCGCGACAGGTCCGCGAGCCGCAGCCCCGCCGCGGATACGCTCTTGCTGACCAGCGGGAAGGTGTCGCGGATGTGCTCGGCGCGCAGCGCGTCGATGTTCACCATGGAGGTGAGGGTCTGGGTCGCGCGGCCCGGACCCGGGTCGCCCGCGTAGCGAGCGACCATCTCGCCGAGCGGCTTGCCACCGAAATCGATGGACCGCGTGGGAGTCCCGACCATCGGGTGGTGCGGCCAGTCGGGACCGACACGCAGGACGGTGAGGTCGAGGCTGGTGGCGCCCAGGTCGTAGACGAGCACGAAGCCCGGCTCCAGTGGGCCGCGATCGACCTCGAGCCATTCCGCGGCGGCGACCGGTTCCGGCACCAACAGGACCTCACCGGCGCCCGCGAGATGCAGCGCCTGGCCGAGTAACGAGACCTGTTTGTCGGTATAGACCGCCGGATAGGTCAACACGATCCCGGCGGGCGGTTCGGCCAGCTCGATCAGACCGGTGACCACCGCGGCGATCAGGTTGGTCGCCGAGTAGAACCGTCCACCCATCACCATCGGCTCGGGCTCGCGCGTGAGATCCGCGAAATCCGTGATCGCCGAGGCGAATTCGTTGATCGCGCCGATACGGGGCCTGCCCGCGTCGTCGAATGTCAGTGCGGTGCGTCGTGTTCGCACCGCCGGTTTGGCCGGATCGTCGGCGACTACCGCCGAAATCGCATTGACCGCACCGATACTCAAGCCCAGACCTCTGGTCATGTTTTTGCTATCCCGTCAACGCACCGTGACCACGTCCAGCACGCGAGCGCACCATGTGGCCGCGGTCGTCTTCCAAACAGCTCGCCTAGATTAACTGGCACGTCCGCGAATTGCTGCCGGATTGATACGGAAACCGCAACCATGCGTCACCACAAGGCGATTCATGCAGGTGAGATCGTTGAAGCCAATATATCCACCCCCCTGAACGCCCTCCCCGCGATTCACAGACTCCGAGAAGCAGCTACCTGCGAGTAATCGGACAGAGCGCCCATTGAATACATTCTTCAAGTTTGTTATCCCGCACATTCAGCACACTTACCGACCGGTAACCAATTCATTTACTACCAACGCGATTTCACTGGCGGCAAATTACATTCCCCCATTTCGAAGTCGGCCCACTTTCAGTGACACGTCAATGCAGCGACCGAATCCCGCCAGCACGACCCTGCGCGCGCCGGTTGACTGAAAGGACGGAGAGACACCGACCCGATGTTCGAAAAACCAAGGGAAAGAAGGCACTACGCATGTCCACTCGATTCGCCGACCAGGTCGTACTCATCACCGGCGCCGGCTCCGGCATCGGCAAGGCGGTCGCACTGCGAGTCGCGTCCGAGGGAGCCGCCGTGGTTCTCGGCTCCCGCGGCAAGGACCAGGGCGAGCAGGTCGCCGAGCAGATCAGGGCGGCGGGCGGCCGCGCGCTGTTCGTCGCGACCGATGTCACCGTCGATGCCGATGTCGAACGACTCACCCAGGCCGCGCTCACCGAGTACGGCCGCCTCGACGCGGCGTTCAACAACGCGGGCGCGGTGAACGCCTTCGGGCCGATCGCCGAGATCGATACCACGTCCTGGCGCGCCGACCTGGATCTGAACCTCGACGGCGTCTTCTACGGTCTGCGCCACCAGGTTCCGGCCATCACCGCCTCCGGCGGCGGCGCGATCCTGAACAACGCCTCCAACCTCGGAGTGGTCGGCATGGCGCACGTGGCGCCGTATGTGGCCGCCAAGCACGCCGTCGTCGGACTCACCCGGTCGGTGGCGCTCGAGACCGCGGCGACGGGTGTGCGGGTCAACGCGCTGATCTCCGGTGCGGTCGACACCCCGGCGTTCCGCGCCTCGATGGGCGCGACTCCCGAGGCGGAGGCGGCCATCGCGGCGCTGCACCCGATGGGCCGGATCTCCCAGCCCGACGAGGTCGCCGCGGTGTGCGCCTTCCTGCTCAGCCGCGAGGCGTCGTTCGTCACCGGTGCGGCCATCGCCGCGGACGGCGGCTTCACCGCGCAGTAGGCGCATACGAAAGGCCCGCAACGTCTCCCAGTGACGTTGCGGGCCTTCGCTTTTCGATCAGCTGCGAGCGAACAGCCGCTTCACCGAACGTTCCCGCTGCACCGCGGCGCCGCGGGCAACCGCCTGCGGGCGACGGGCACGAACGAGTCGGTCGAACTCGGCCGCGTCACGGGTGGGCTCGCGCAACTTGCCGCCGTTGAAATCGTCGGCGAGCTGCTGCACGGTCTCCTGCGCACACGACTTGTTGGTCCCGATGAAACCGGTCGGGCCGCGCTTGATCCAGCCGGTCACATATGTACCGGGGAAGACCTCACCACCGGGTGCGGTGAGCACCCGGCCCGCGTCGTTCGGGATCACCGCGCGAGCGTCGTCGAACGGCAGATCCACAGTCGGCACCCCTCGGTAGCCGACCGAGGTGAGCACGACACCGGCCTCGAGCAGTGTCGTATCACCGGTCGGCGTGGCGGCCACGCGACCTTCGGCATCGGCGACGAGCTCGTTGCGCTCCACCCGTACCCCGGTCACCGTGTCGGTGCCGACGATCTCCACCGGCGAGGACAGGTAGCGGAACACGATGCGCTTACGCTCACCGAACGGGCGATTCGCGACGCTGTGCAGCAGGCGCAGCTTCTGCTCCACCTTGTAGGGCAGATCCGGCGTGATCGCGGGCAGCTCGCCGTCGATCGCGATGTCGATATCGGCGGCCAGCAGGCCGACGAACTCGGGCACCGTGAACGCCGACTCGGCCGGACCACGACGGCCCAGGATCACAACCTCTTCGATCTTGCTCTCGCGCAATGCCTTCAGCGCGTACGGCGCGATATCGGTGTCGGCGAGCAGCGCCGGATTCACGGTCAGGATGCGGGCGACGTCGAGCGCGACGTTGCCGTTGCCGACGATCACGACCCGCTTCTGGTTCAGGTCGAACCGGTCCTCGGCGTGGTCGGGATGGCCGTTGTACCAGGCGACGAAGTCGGTGGCCGACACATTGCCCGCCAAGCCTTCGCCAGGAATGTCCAGCTTGCGATCCGAGGACGCGCCCACGGCGTAGATCACGCCGTGGAAGTGCTCGAGCAGCTCGGCATGGCTGATGTGCTTGCCGATCTCGACATCGAGGTAGGTACCGAAGTCGTCCTGCTTCGACATGATGTCGAACAGGTCGGCGACCTTACGGGTGTGCTTGTGATCGGGCGCGACGCCCAGGCGCGCCAGCCCGTAGGCCTGCGGCAGGCGGTCGAACATCGTGACCGCGACACCGGGCTGGGTGAGCAGCTCGTCGGCGGCGTACATCGCCGAGGGACCCGATCCCACGATGGCGACGCGCAGCGGGGAGCGCTGCGTGTCGATCGCGGGCGGCATCACCGGCGCGGCCAACGTCGGCCGATCCCGCTGCACACGGTAGAAGTCGGCGTTGATCTCGATGAACGGCTTCTGCTCGTCGGTCAGCTTCTTCGACGAGGTGATGGCATCGACGGGGCATGCGGTGGCACAGGCACCACAGTCCACGCAGGCCGCCGGATCGACGTAGAGCATCTCTGCGGTACGGAAATCCGGCTCATCCGGGGTGGGATGAATACAGTTGACCGGGCATGCGTAGACGCACGAGGCGTCACTACAGCATGACTGGGTAACGACATATGGCATATTGCTATCGTCTCAGGCGGCGTGCTTAGCGGAGCGCTTGGGCTCCGAGCGGTACCGGCTGGACGGGCCGTCGATGCCGAACATCTTCCACACCTTGCGGGCGACCGGGTTCATCAGACCGATCTCCTCGGCGAGCGCGCGCACGTCGATGAAGTAATCGGCGAAGACCTGCTTGGCCTCCTTGGAGCCGTAGAACAGCTCCTTGCGCACGTCGGCGGGCATGTCGAACTGCTTGAAGAAGGTCTTCGGCGGGGTCGCGATGGCCCGGCCGAGGATGAACATGATGGTCGGCATGGCCAGCGACAGCACGAACTTGTTGAACGAGCGCTGCGCGGGCACGTTCTTCTTCAGGAACTCGTGCGCGAAGGAGATGTGGCGAGCTTCCTCGGCCACGTGGATCGCCATCACGCCGCGCATGATCGGGTGAATGTCGTCACCCGAGCGCAGGATGTCCTTCTGGATGTGGTCGATCGGCTCTTCGCCGGCGAGTACGGCCATGAAGAACAGGTTCGGCATCAGCGCGCCGACCGGGGAGACCAGGTGGCGCAGCTGACGCACGAGCGGGTTCATGCCCGGCACGTCGGCGACGCGGTTCACCATCTCCTGGAACATCAGGGTGTGGTTGTGCTCTTCGATCATCTCGTGCGAGCAGTACCGGAATTCCGGGTCGTTGTTCTTCAGGTTGAAGATGTGCTGCATCATGCCGACGATCAGGATCGCCTCGAACTGCAGGCCGACCTTGGCCACGTTGGCCTGACGGACCTTGCCGATCTCGATCTTGGTGTCCAGCGGCAGCGCCTGGTACCAGGGGTGGCGACCGATGGGGTCGGCCGAGGTGACCAGGACCCAGCGCTCGGGCTTGCAGTTCGGATCGAAGTCGGGGGCGTCCCAGTCGATGTCCTCGAACGGGTCGAAGTGGCGATCGACCGATGCCTCGGACAGCATCAGCAACTTCTCGGCGTACGCCTGAGCCTCCGCGACTACAGGATCGACGTCAGGGGTGGTGGGCGCAGACATCGTCGTCACTGCCTCTCCTCTAGGGACGTTTACTGTTTCCAATGGTTACACCTACACCGAGTCACGTCAACTCCATGCCATGCCGAATTTCTCGTGTTCGGCGTGGCGAAAGCCCTGTTGAGGAAGCTACTCACCAGTAAAAATGCCTCTACCTGTGACACTGCGTCATGCACAGTCTTCGAGGGTCCGCGGTGAGACACGAAAAAAAGTTGTCCGGCGAGCGCGTCGAACCGGCTGACGGACCGCCGGTACCGGCTAACCTGCGCCGATCCCCATCAGTCGGACCGCGCACGGACCGCCGGCGAACCCCTCGACAACGCACCGGGGCCCCGCGACAGGTGTCGCGGGGCCCCGGTCGTTGCTGGAGGATCAGGCCAGGGGAAGGTCCGGGATCCGGGTGGCACGGGCGTACACCGTCTCGCCCTCGGTCAGGTGCAGCGCCGCGGCATCACCGCGGGTGACCTGGGCGGCGAACTGGTCACCGGTCGCGGCATTGCGCAGTTCCAGGCGCACCTCGAAACCGAGGCGCACGATCCGCTCCACCGTGGCCCTGGTGACGCCCGCCGATTCGGCGGTGCCCTCGTGTTCGGCCATCGCCATGCTCGGATCGCGCCCGACGCGGATGTCGTGCGGGCGGACCAGGTGGCCGTTGAGCCGGGCGACCGCGCCGAGGAACGACATCACGAACTCGTTGGCGGGCCGGTCGTAGACCTCCTCGGGCGAACCGACCTGCTCGATGCGGCCCTTGTTCATCACCGCGATCCGGTCGGCCACATCCAGGGCTTCCTCCTGGTCGTGGGTGACCAGGACGGTGGTCACGTGGACCTCGTCGTGCAGCCTGCGCAGCCACTGCCGCAGATCGGTGCGCACCTTCGCGTCGAGCGCGCCGAACGGCTCGTCCAGGAGCAGCACCTGCGGGTCGACGGCCAGCGCGCGGGCCAGCGCCATGCGCTGACGCTGACCGCCGGAGAGCTGCGCGGGATAGCGGTGCTGGAAACCGTCGAGTCCGACGATGCCGAGCAGCTCGTCGACGCGCTTGTCGATCTCCTTCTTCGGCCGCTTGCGGATGGTCAGGCCGAAGGCGACGTTGTCGCGCACGGTCATGTGCTTGAACGCGGCGTAGTGCTGGAACACGAAGCCGATATCGCGCTTCTGCGGCGCCACGTGGGTGACGTCGTTGCCCGCGATCACCACCACGCCCGAGTCGAGGGACTCGAGGCCGGCGATCGAGCGCAGCAGCGTCGACTTGCCCGAGCCCGACGGGCCGAGCAGGGCGGTGAGCTGGCCTGCGGGAATATCGATGCTGACATCGTCGAGGGCGGCGAAGGAACCGTAGTTCTTGCGCGCGTTGGTCACGGTGATCATTCGGTGCCCCGCTTGCGTTCGAGGAGAGTCATCAGGAGAAGGACGATCAGCGCCATACCCATGAGCAGGGTGGCCGCGCTGTAGGCGCCGAAGGTGTTGTGGTCGTTGATATAGCGGCCGTGCACCAGCAGGGTGAGCGTCTGGGACTTGCCGGGAAGCGCCGTGGAGACCATGATCACCGCGCCGAACTCGCCCAGCGCGCGGGCCACGGTGAGCACGACGCCGTAGGTCAGGCCCCAGCGGATGGCGGGCAGGGTGATGCGCCAGAACGTCTGCCAGCGCGAGGCGCCGAGGGTGGCCGCGGCCTGCTCCTGATCGTCACCGATCTCGTGCAGCACCGGCTCCACCTCACGCACCACGAACGGCAGCGTGACGAAGATGGTCGCGATCACCATGCCGGGCAGGCTGAAGATCACCTTGAATCCGAGTGATTCCAGCCCGCCGAACCAGCCGCCCGCGCCCCACAGCAGGATCAGTGACACACCGACGACCACCGGCGACACCGCGAACGGCAGGTCGACGATGCCCTGCATCAGACTGCGGCCCGGGAACTTGCTCCGGACCAGCGCCAGCGCCGTGACCACACCGAACACCACGTTCAGCGGCACCACGATGACCACGATGATCATCGACAGCTGGAACGCCGAGATGGCCGCGGGCGTGGTGATCGACTCGATGAACGCGCCGATCCCCCGCTCGAACGTGCGCAGCAAAATGATCACCAACGGCAGCACCAGCAGGATCAGCAGGTAGCCCAGCGCGACCGTGCGCAGCGAGATCCTGGTGAACGCGGACAGTTTCATCGGGCCGCCTCTTCTTTGCGCGAGGTGCGTTCGGCCAGGATCCGCAGCACGAGCAGGCTGACGAACGAGATCACCAGCAGCGCCACCGACACCGCGGCCGCGTTGACCGGCCGGTCGACCTCGATCTGCTGCTGGATGTACTGCGAGGTCATCTGCGTCTCGCGCGGAATATTGCCGCCGATCAGCACCACCGACCCGTACTCACCGATCGCCCTGGCGAAGGCGAGGCCGCCGCCGGAGATGATCGCCGGCGCCAGGGTGGGTAGCACGATGCGCCGGAAGGTGATCCAGTTGCTCGCGCCGAGTGACAGCGACGCCTGCTCCACTTCCTTGTCGACCTCGATCAGCACCGGCTGCACCGAGCGCACCACGAACGGCAGCGTGACGAAGGCCAGCGCCACCACCAGACCGGGCTGGGTGGCGTTGAGGTGGATGTCGACCGGGCTGTTCGGGCCGTAGAGCGAGAGCAACACGATCGAGGCGACGATCGTGGGCAGCGCGAACGGAAGGTCGATCAGCGCGTTGACGATGCCCTTGCCCGGGAACTCGTCACGAACCAGCACCCAGGCGATCAGCGTGCCCATCACGACATTGATCACGGCGACGATCACCGAGACGCCGATCGTCACCTTCAGCGAGTCGAGCGCCGAGGGCGCGGTGACCGCGTCCCAGAAGCCGGACCAGCCGTCTTCGAAGGAGCTGACGGTGAGCGCCGCCAGCGGCAGCAGCACGATGAGGCTGAGCCACAGCACGGCGACACCGATGCCGAACGGGCCCACCGACCCGGTGACGCGCAGCCAGGCCCAGCGAGGTCCGCGCGAGGTCGGCGGCTTTTTGTCCAGTTTCACGGCGCCGCCGGGATCGGAGGTATCCCCGGTCCCGGCGGGCCCACTGCTGTCAGTCACAGTTGTCCAGTATCGCGTGTGAGCCGGGTCACGGCCTACTTGGTGGCCTTGTCGTAGATGACGGCGACCTTGCCGGTGCCCTGCGCGAACAGATCCTTGTCGACGGCCTTCCAGCCACCGAGGTCATCGATGGTCCACAGCTTGGCCGGGGTCGGGAAGTCCTTGGCGAACTCGGCCGCGACCTTCGGGTCGACCGGACGGAAGCCGGCCTTCGCCCACGCCTTCTGGCCCTCGGCGGTGAACAGGAAGTCGCGGAACGCGGTGGCCTTGGCCAGGTTCTTCGAGTTCTTCAGCACCGCGACCGGGTTCTCGATCTTGAAGGTGGTCGGCGGGTTGATGTGCTCGATCGGGTCGCCGTTGCGCTCGGAGAAGATGGCCTCGTTCTCGTAGCTCAACAGCACGTCGCCGGTGCCCTGCAAGAAGGTCTCGGTGGCTTCACGGCCCGACTTGGGCTGCACCTTCACGTGCTCGGGCGAGACCAGCTGCGACAGGTAGTCCAGACCGGCCTGCTGGTTCTTGCCGCCGTCGCTCTTGGCGGCGTAGGGCGCGAGCAGGTTCCACTTGGCCGAGCCCGAGCTGAACGGGTTCGGGGTGACGACCTCGACACCCGGCTTCAGCAGGTCGTCCCAGTCCTTGATGCCCTTGGGGTTGCCCTTGCGCACCACCAGGGTGACGACCGAACCGAAGGGGATGCCCTTGGTGGCGTCGGCGTTCCAGGTGGACTCGACCAGACCGGCGTCGACCAGGCGGGTGATGTCGGGTTCGACGGAGAAGTTCACGACGTCGGCCTCTGCGCCGTCCTTGACCTTGCGCGACTGGTCGCCCGAGGCGCCGTACGAGGCCTGGACCTGCACACCCTTACCCGCGTCGGTCTTGTTGAACTCGGGCACGACCTTGTCGAAGCCCGGCTTCGGGACCGCGTAGGCGTAGAGATTGAGGGTGCCCCCGCTGCCGTCGGCCACGGTAGCGCCGCCGTCGGTCGAGTCGCTGGCGCCACCGCCGCAGGCGGTCAGGGCGACCGCGGCGACAGCAGTGAGAGCGATGGCGGCGGCGCGGCGGCGCGAGCCGATCCAGGTGTTGCGAGACATCGGGGTGTACCTTTCGGGAAAGGACCTGCGGCGCAACGATTTTCGTGGCGGCAGGGAAGATCGTGTCGATCGGTAGACCTGTCGTACGTGGATATACGACAGTTGGCGCGACTCGGGCCCAACGGCCCCCGGAGTGACGGACTACGACTGCGAAAGGAAAGCGCGCGCCAGTCTACTGGGCAAGAACGCGCAGCCGGGTCCGGTGGCCGATCATCGACAGAGAATGTCTGCGACCGCGAGGTTGCCGACAGCGATCAACGCCAACTCATGGCGGATCTGCGGGGCGACACTCGACGACACAGGCAGACTGTAGCAGATTGCGCCATGATGATCGCAATCGACGAGAGTTCTCTAACCAGGGGGGATTTCATCCTATGACCATGGCTCCAGACCGGGTTCGCACGAGTTTTCCGGAGATCAGCACGCGCACTTGGGAACACCCGGCCGACCGCACCGCGCTCGTGGCGCTGCGCTCGCTGAGCGGCTTCGACACGGTGCTGCGGGCACTGTCGGGATTGTTGCGGGAGCGCCAGCACCGGTTGATGTACCTGGCGACCGCCGTGCGGGTCGACGATCGGCAGTTCCGCACCCTGCACCAGTTGCGCGCGGACTGCGTCGGCGTGCTCGACGCGCAATCCACACCGGAGATGTTCGTGCTCCAGGACCCCTCGGTGAACGCGTTCACCATCGGGATGGACAAGCCGTTCATCGTGCTCACCACCGGCCTGCTCGAACTGATGGACACCGAGGAACTGCGGTTCGTGGTCGGCCACGAACTGGGCCACGCACTGTCCGGGCACGCGGTGTATCGCACGATGCTCATGCACCTGATGCGGCTGTCGGCCTCGGTCGGCTGGATGCCGGTGGGCGGCTGGGCGTTGCGCGCGATCGTGGCAGCGCTGATGGAGTGGAGCCGCAAGTCGGAGCTGTCCGGCGACCGGGCCGGGCTGCTGTGCTGCCAGGACGTGGAGGCTTCGGTGCGCGTGCACATGAAGACCGCGGGCGGCGCCTGGCTGCACGAGATGAACCACGGCGCGTTCCTCGACCAGGCCGATGACTACCTGCGCTCGGGCGACCTGCGCGACGGCGTGCTCAAGCTGCTCAACCTGGAACTGCAGTCGCATCCGTTCTCGGTGCTGCGCGCGGCCGAGCTGCGCCGCTGGATCCAGTCCGGCGAGTACGAGCGGGTGCTCGGCGGCAGCTATCCGCGTCGCGAGCAGGACAAGAACGCGCGGATCAGCGAGGAGGTCAAGGAGGCGACCCGGCACTACCGCGAGTCGTTCGACCAGTCCGAGGACCTGCTGGTCCGCACAGTGCGCGACCTCGGCCGCGACGTGGGCTCGGCGGTGAACACGGTGGGTCAGGAAGTCGGCCGCACGGTATCCGACCTGGGCAAACGTTTCGACGACTGGCGCAAGAACTAGCCGCAGTGTCGGCGCGGGCTGGTGCTCGCGCCGACTAGCGCGTGAAGAACCACGCGATGACGACCAGGACCAGTAGGGCGATGAGCGCGAGCTGGACGCGAGAACGTGGCATCAGCGGGCACCGCTGCCGACGGTCGGGCGTTCGGCGAGGGCGACCGGCATCGGCGGTTCGGTGCGATCGTCGCGGCGCAGCAGGCGGAAGGCCATACGCAGGCTTCGGTCGAGCAGGAAGGCGATGGCGAAGCTGATCGGGACCATGCCGACCAGCACCACGAGAAACTGCGGAATGAAGGGCAGCCCGGCTACCCAGAGTTCGAACCCGTCCCACCAACCTGCGATGCGTTGCACGCCGTCCAGCCTAGTCGGTCGCCGTGAACGCCCTCGCCGTCCGCATGGCCGCGGGCGAATTCCCGGCCGCGACCGGCCGATACGCCGAGATCGCCGCCCCCAGCGGTGGACGCGCGCCCACACCGCCGTGATGATGGGGTATGGAGTCTTCCAGCGCTGACAGCCTGCCGATTCTGAGTCCGGTGTCCTCCAGCGGCCGTCGCGGCGCGTTTCCCCCGATCGACGACTATGCCTTCCTGTCCGACTGTGAAACCAGCTGCCTGATCGCCAGCAGCGGTTCGGTGGAGTGGATGTGCGTGCCACGCCCGGACTCCCCCAGCATTTTCGGCGCGATCCTCGACCGCAGCGCCGGGCATTTCCGGATCGGCCCCTACGGAACGAACGTGCCCGCGGCGCGGCGCTACCTGCCGGGCGGGATGATCCTGGAAACCACCTGGCAGACCGAAACCGGCTGGCTGATCGTGCGCGACACCCTGGTACTCGGCCCGTGGCACAACAACAACGCCCGGTCCAAGACCCACCGGCGCACCCCGATGGACTGGGACGCCGAACACATCCTGCTGCGCACGGTCAAGTGTGTGAGCGGCACCGTCGAACTCGAAATGAGCTGCCAGCCCTCGTTCGACTATCACCAGCGCGGAGCCAAGTGGGAGTACACCGGCAAGGTCTACGAGCAGGCGACCGCGCGGGCGTCGAGCGATCCCGAGAGTGGGCCGTCGCTGATTCTCACCACCGATCTGCGCCTCGGTCTGGAGGGGAGGGAGGCACGCGCCCGCACCAGGATGGCCGAGGGCGACCAGGTGTTCGTCGCGCTCACCTGGTCGGAGCTACCCGCGCCCGCCACCTACGACGAGGCCGCGCAGAAGATGTGGGCGACCACCGAGTGCTGGCGGCGCTGGATCACCCAGGGTGATTTCCCCGACCATCCGTGGCGCAGCTACCTGCAGCGCAGCGCACTCACGCTCAAGGGGCTCACCTACGCGCCGACGGGCGCACTCCTCGCCGCCGCCACCACCTCACTTCCGGAAACCCCTGGTGGAGAACGTAACTGGGACTACCGCTACACGTGGGTGCGCGACGCGAGTTTCGCGCTGTGGGGCCTGTACACCCTCGGACTCGACCGCGAGGCCAACGACTTCTTCGCCTTCCTCGACGACGTCACCACCGGCGAGAACGGGGACGCGGTCCCCCTGCAGGTGCTCTACGGAATCGGCGGCGAACGGCAGATCACCGAATACGAGCTGCCGAATCTGTCCGGCTACGACGGCGCGCGCCCGGTCCGCGTCGGCAACGCCGCCTACGACCAGGACCAGCACGACATCTGGGGCACCATGCTCGACGCGGTGTACCTGCATGTGAAATCGCGCGGGCAGGTGCCGGAATCGCTGTGGCCGCTGCTCGAACGCACCGTGCACGCGGCGATCGCGAACTGGCGCAAACCCGATCGCGGGATCTGGGAGGTCCGCGGCGAACCGCAGGACTTCACCTCGTCGAAGGTGATGTGCTGGGTGGCACTGGATCGCGGCGCCCGGCTGGCGGAGTTGCACGGCCAGCACGAGCGCGCGGCCGAGTGGTTCGAGATCGCCGAGGAGATCCGCGACGACGTCCTCGAATTCGGTGTCAGCCCGGAGGGCATCTTCACTCAGACCTATGGTGGCAACACGCTCGACGCCTCGCTGCTGCTGGTGGTGCTGACCCGATTCCTGCCGCCCGACGATCCGCGCATCCGCGCGACGGTGCTCGCCATCGCCGATCGCCTCACCGTCAACGGACTGGTGCTGCGCTACCGCACCGAGACCACCGACGACGGTCTGGAAGGCGAGGAGGGCACCTTCACGATCTGTTCGTTCTGGCTGGTCTCGGCGCTGGTGGAGATCGGCGAACTCGAACGGGCCACCAATCTGTGTGAGCGGCTGCTCGGACTGGCCAGCCCGCTGCGCCTCTACGCCGAGGAGATCGACTCACGCACCGGGCGGCACCTGGGCAACTTCCCGCAGGCCTTCACTCACTTGGCGCTGATCAACGCCGTGACCCACGTGATCCGGGCCGAGGACCAGCGCAACGCGGGTCAGTTCCAGCCCGCGCACTCACCTTCGCACCGCTCATGAGACCGGGGCGTCCGACGCCTTCGCCCGTTGCCGAACACAGTGTTCGGCCCACCCCGGCGCCCGCTCAGTAGGCGAGGCGTTCGGCGCGGGCGCGTAGCCCCGCCACCGTGCGCAGGCCCGCGTCGATCTCGGTGATACGCAGTTCCCGATGGTCGCCGTAGCGCAGGCCTGTCTCCTCGGCGGCGCGCAGGGCCTCGTCGGCGGTACGGCCCACTTCGGCGGCGATCTCGGTGTAATGGTCGCGCAGCACACGTTGCAGGGAGCGAAGGCGGTTGCGTGATTCCTTGCCCACCTGGAAGATCACGTCGTCGGCCAGCCGGGCGACGGCCACCTTGGCCTCTGCCTGCCTGCGATGCTTGCGGTTCTTGCGGTCGTCCCACAGCGCGTTCACACCGAGCAGCACACCCGCGCCGGCGGAATACCAGTTCACCAGCGACATCCCGAGCAGGCTGGTGGCCAGACCGACCATCAGGATGCCGCCGTAGGAGCCACGCAGCGCGGTGAGCAGCTGCTGTCCCACTCCGGCTTTGGCACTTTCGAGGGGTTCCAGCGGCTGCACCGGCTCGAGAACCTCGCCGGGGTTGGTCAGCCGCAGTTCGGGCAGCGGCGGGGTTCGGTTGTCGGGCGGGAACTTCGAGGCCACCTGCTCGGTGAGCTCGACGGCACGGTAATGCGCCATCACGAAGTTCTCCTCGACCGCCTCACAGATCCGCGCGTCCAGTTCGGAGGCGAAATCGGACCACTTGCGGGCAGGGTCGGTGCGGGTGATCTCGGCCTCGGCCTCGCGGACCAGCGTGCGCAACCGGTGCCGCAGATCGTGTTCGATGTCGGCGCTGAGCTCGGAACTGCCGTCGACGAGGGTGACCTGCCAGGTGGCGGTGCGCTGTCGCAGCTGATCGGCGGTGGTGCGCGCGGCGGCGAGGCGCTGGGTGATCTCGGCGCGCCTGCGCGGGTCGCGCAGTGTGTCCGACTCGGCCCGCAGGGTGACGGTGAGCTGATCGGTGATCAGCGCGATATCGCGCACCGCGGCCGCCACGGCCACCGAATCGGCCTGGGCGACAACATATTCCCGCAGGTGATCGATGAGCTGGGGCACGCCCGACTCGGCATCACGCTGCTGGTCGCCGCGCTCGGCGGCCTCTCGGTGCAGCAGACCCGAGACGGGAGCCACCGCGAAGTTCAGCCCGGCACCGTCGAGCAGCGCGCGATTGCGTCGCTGGGTGAGCGACCAGTGCGGGTTGCGGTCGATCTTGGTGAGTACGCAGACCACCGACGGGCACACCTGCTCGACCCGGCGCAAGTAGTCCAGCTGCGCCTCGGTGAGCTCGGCGGCGGAGTCGGCGGCATAGAGCACGACATCGGCGGCGGCGATCATCGACCAGGCGGCCGCCTCGTGCGCGGTCGAGCCGGGCGCGTCCATCACGACGAGCCCGTCGGCCAGCAGCCCACTCGGCTCGGCGAACTCGGCGCGCAACACACCGAGCGAGGTCAGGGCGGGAAGCGGATTCAGCGGATCGACGGGCACCCGTTCGACCCGGCCACCCGGCGCCGACTTCACCAGCGTCGCCTTCGGTGCCTGGCCGTATTCGACGATCACCGGAACGCTCGGCTTGCCCTCGGTGGCACTGACCGGCGACCCGACCATGCTGTTGACCAGCGTGCTCATCCCCGCCTGCGGTTCGCCGACGACGACGATCCGGACCCGCGGATCGCTGAGCCTGGCCCGCACCATGCCCAGCCGGGCATCGAGGTCGTTGCGGCCGCCCGAGCGGACCAGTTCCCGCAGTTCGTCGACCAGCGCGACAACGGGAGCCATCACATCCGGATGCTTCACCGTCGCGGTCTGCAGTCCGGCTGCGGCAGACACCTGTTCCTCACTCTCGTCGCATCGACACGGCCGAAATCGTCGTGTCAGACCACGAAGTCATACCCGTGGTGCTCGATGGGAAACGCGGCTGCGTGCAAATCACCGCCACCCAAGCCCGTATCGAACAATCCGGCCGAGACGCCATGGTAACCGCTGTCGTGCTGGTCGAACTCGGCGGCGATCGGCTTGGTCTCGATGACCGGGGGTTTTACCGGCGCGACGGTCGGCTGCACGGTGACCGGCGGCGGGGTGACCACCGTCGGCGGGTCGATGTCGACGGTGGGCTGCTTGGTCGGCGGATCGATGGTCGGCTGCTTGGTCGGCGCCGTCGGCTGCTGGGTGGGCACCGTCGCACTCGTGTGCGGGGTGGTCTGGCTGGGCACATCGACGGTCGGCGTACTCCCACCGGTCGAGGGAGTCGTCACGCCGCCGGTGCTGGTCCCCGGCTTGGTGGTGAGGTCGTCGTCGGGAGTGGTCGGCATGGTCGGAACGGTCGAGCCGGTGTGGCCGGTCGGCGGCACGGTGATCGGCACCTTGGTGACGTCGGGCGCGGTCGGCGCCGTGACCGTGGGCACCTTCACCGTCGTCGGGGTGTCGAGGTCGACCGTCGGGACCTTGGAGGGAACCGTCACCGGCACGGTCGTCGGGGTGTGGCCGCCACCGGAGACTTCGGGCAGCACAACGGGTTTCGTGGGGGTGGGTGGGGTGAACAGCGCGGGCACCGAGGCCGCGGGCGCGGTCAGCGGCGACACGGCTTGGTGACCGAACACATTCGCGATCGGGGTGGAGGCCGCGTCGGGCTGGATGGTGGTCTGCAACGGCGTGCTGACCACGGGGTTGACCGCCACCGGCGCGGGCGCTGCGGGGGCGACAGGCACGGGCGCGGGAGCGATCGGGGCCGGCGCGTGCGCGGGAGCCGCGGCGAACGGTGTCGCCGGGGCGGGTGCGGGAGCCGCGATGGCCGGCGCGGGTGCCGCGAGCGCCGGGGCGGGCGCGGCGGGTGCCGTCGTGCCGGGCAGGCCGATGCCCGACGAGGACGAACCGGGCAGGCCGGGAGCGCCCGACGACGAGTTGCCCAGACCGGTTCCGCCGGACGCGGAAGTGCCGAGGCCGGATCCGGCCGGCGTGGTGCCTGCCGTGTCGCCGGGGACCTTCAGTCCGTCACCGAGCCACTGGCCGTAGTCGTCGAGCTGATCGCCGACCTGGCCGACCTGCACGTCGACCTTCATCTGCGACGTGGCCCACACGCCGTCGAGCCCGACGTGGACGTCGACCTGCCAGTCGGTGGTCACCATCGCGCCGACACCGTCGAACATGCCACCGATACCGTCGAATGCGCCGTCGAGGTTGCCGATCCCGTCGAACATGCCGCCGGGCGCGTTGGCACCGGCCGAACCGCCACCGGGCAACCCGACGCTGTCGTAGCCGGGGAGGCCGAACCCGTTGCCGGGCAGACCGTCGTAGCCCGGAATGCCGATACCGCCGCCGGGCAGACCGTCGAAACCGGGCAGACCGTGGCCGGTGCCGGGTAGCTCGAAACCGGGAAGGTTGCCGTGGCCCGGAAGACCTTCGAAACCGGGCAGATCGAAGCCGGGGTCCGGGGTGGTGCCGGGCAGCGGGTTCGGGGTGTCGTGGTACCCCGGTCCGGCGGGCGTGTGCCCGTAGCCCGGTATGCCGATACCGCTGGACGGCTCGTCGCTGCCGGGGATCCGGAATTCACGATCACCGTCGGAGCCGGGAACCTCTGGGCGCCGGGGGGATTCGTCCGTCGCCGCGACCATCGACACGTCGGGCTTGGGCGGCGCGGCGAAGGCCGTGTGCGGAATCACCGGGGCAGGCGGGGGCTCGACGGCCAGGTCGGGGAAGGTCACGATCGGACTCGGTGCGTCCGGGCTCGGATCAGTGGAAACGGTCTGCTGCGACCAGCCCGCGTACCTGCTGTCGGCATTGCTGGTGCCCGGCTCGCGCGTGGTCCCGTTGGCCGCGACCAACGCGCCACCGGTGACATAGGCGCCGGCCCTGGCCACCCGGGCTACGCCGTTGGCGATCCGGTAGGCCGTGTCCGACCCCTCCGACCCCTCTGCGCGCGCGGCACCGTCATCGAAAGGCAGATCACGCGTCATCAAAGCTCCAACACTCGCATCGCTGTGGTTCCCCACCACAAACAGCGGCGAAGTGAGGCCCATCCAACACTATTTCCCGGACATCGGCCTGTCATTTCGTGCAGGCCGGTTGGTACCCCGCTCACCTTATGGCGAGCAACATCTTTCGGCGAGCCCGGGGAATCAGGGGCGCGCACGATCCCAAGAGAACTCTAACGAATGCTCAACGGAGCGTGAAGATCGGAGCCCTAGCGTCGGTGCGGTCCACCGAGAAGGTCGGTGAAACGCACAGTCAGGAGCCCGATCATGACCGCACTCTCCACCCGTCACCGCGTCAAGGCCGCCGCACTACTCGGCGGTGCCGCCGTGATCACCGCCACTGCGGCGGGCGTCGCGTCCGCCGATCCGGGCGAGCGCCCCGACGACGGCCGGGCAACCACGATCATCTGCACCGCGCCGGGCGGCGGGCACGCCCCCGGTCTCCCCCCGCTGCCCGCCGGGCCCGGAGTCCGTTTCGAACGCATCGTTCCCGGTGTGCCCGGCCAGGAACCCGGCCGGATCCACATCGAGCGCGCGACCCCGGGCACCCCCGCACCATCGATGGACGGTCCCGTGGAATGTCAGCGGATCCACCCCGATGGTGAGCGCGCCATCGTCCCCGCGCGACCGTTCTGACCAGCATGAACAGCGGAAAACACTAGGGTGAGTGCATGACGGGACAGCAGATCTTGGTCGTCGACGACGAGGTCCGCGTGCTCGCGTCGCTGCGGCGCGGCCTCGAGCTCTCGGGCTTCGAGGTGATCACCGCGCCCGACGGCGCTCGCGCACTCTCCCTGGTGGGGACCGCTGCTCCCGACGCCATGGTGCTCGACGTGAACATGCCCGAACTCGACGGCGTCGGGGTGGTCACCGCCCTGCGTGCGATGGGCAACGACATCCCCATCTGTGTGCTCAGCGCGCGCAGCGCGGTCACCGACCGGATCGCCGCGCTCGAGCGTGGTGCCGACGACTATCTGACCAAGCCGTTCGATCTGGGCGAGCTGGTCGCGCGGCTGCGCGCGCTGTTGCGACGCAGACCGGTCACCGCCGCCCCGCCGGCCGACACGATCCAGGTCGGCGAGGTGATGATCGATCTGACCGGACATCGGGTGCACGCGGGGCCGGCCCCGATCGACCTCACCAAACGGGAGTTCGAGCTGCTCGCGATGCTGGCACGCAATGCCGGGATCGTGCTCGGGCGCGAGCAGATCCTGTCGACCGTCTGGGGGTACGACTTCAGCACCGACACCAATGTGGTCGATGTGTTCGTCTCGTATCTGCGGCGCAAACTGGAGGCCGAGGGTGTCGCGCGGGTGGTGCACACCGTGCGCGGGGTCGGGTTCGTGCTGCGGGATCAGCCGTGAGGGCCTCGTGGTCGTTGCGGGTCCGGGTCGCGTTGGTGTCGGCGGCGGTGGCCGCGCTGGTCGCGGTCACGCTCGGGCTGACCTACGCCGCGCTGCTGAAGGTGACGGGGACGAGCCAGCTCGATCAGACCGTGTCGAGCATGCGGGTACAGATCGCGCAGCGCTACGACGGCGTGCCCGGGGAACCACCCGAACTTCAGGCTCCCTCGGCCCCGGTTCCGTTGCCCACCACCGGGATAGCGCGTGAGCGCACCATCGTGGTCCCCGGCACCCCACCCGATGAGGCGCTCGCCCAGGTCCAGGGCGCCCCGGGGTTGCTGGTGCGGCTCGATCCCGATCGCGAACTCGTCGACGCCGCCATCACCCGCAGCCAGCTGATCGGCCTCGGCATCGGGGTGGCCGGGGTGATCGTCGCCGCCGTATTGGGTTGGGTGCTGGCCGGATTCGCCGCACGCCCGCTGCGCAGACTCGCCACCGCCACCCACGAGATCGACACACTCGACGAGTTGCCACCACTGTCGGGGCGCGGCGCCAAGGAGGCCGAGGAACTGTCCGACGCGATCAACCGGATGCTGGCACGCCTCGAGACCGCACACGGCCAGACCCGCCAGGCACTGGCCAGTGCCCGCGACTTCGCTGCCGTCTGCGCCCACGAGCTCCGCACTCCGCTCACCGCCATGCGTACCGACCTGCAGGTGCTGTCCGGCACCGAACTGCCCGCCGACCAGCGCGGCGCCGTCCTCGCCGATGTGCTGGCCGCCGAGGGTCAGATCGAGCGCACCCTCACCGATCTGGAACGCCTCGCCGTCGGCGATCTCACCGATCACGGTGCGTTCGAACCGTTCGAACTGTGCGAGACCCTCGATCGCACGGTGCAGAACGCTCGCCGCGCGAATCCCGGCGTCGACATCTCGCTCACCGCCTGCGATCCGGTCCCGGTACACGGACTGCCCGGCGGGATCATGCTGATCGTGACCAACGCGGTCGCCAACGCGGTCCTGCACGGCCGGGCCACCGAGGTCGCCGTCGCCGCACGGTCCACCGGCAACGGCGCCGAGATCACCATCGACGACAACGGCACGGGCATACCGGAACACCTGTCCCCCACCGCTTTCGACCGCTTCGCCAAACGCCCCGGCTCTCCCGGCTCGGGTCTCGGCCTCGCACTGGTCCGCCAGCAGGCCGAGTTGCATTCCGGTACCGCCGAACTCGCCCCCAGCCCGCTCGGCGGCGTGCGCCTGCGGGTGGAAATAGCTCAGGCGCCGGTGAGCACCGGCGCCTGAGCGGTCGTTCTGAGAGCTTGCCTACTTCTTGGGCTTGTCCGAATCCGAGGACAGCGCCGCCACGAAGGCTTCCTGAGGGACCTCCACGCGACCGATGGTCTTCATGCGCTTCTTGCCCTCCTTCTGCTTCTCGAGGAGCTTGCGCTTGCGGCTGATGTCGCCGCCGTAGCACTTGGCGAGGACGTCCTTGCGGATCGCCCGAATGTTCTCGCGGGCAATGATCTTCGCGCCGATCGCCGCCTGGATCGGCACCTCGAACTGCTGACGCGGGATCAGTTCGCGCAGCTTGGTCGTCATCTTGTGCCCGTAGCCCTGCGCGGCATCGCGGTGCACGATCGCGCTGAACGCGTCGACGGCCTCACCCTGGAGCAGGATGTCGACCTTCACCAGATCGGCTTCCTGCTCGCCCGCCTCTTCGTAGTCGAGGCTGGCGTAGCCGCGAGTGCGCGACTTCAGCAGGTCGAAGAAGTCGAAGATGATCTCGGCCATCGGCATGGTGTAGCGCAGCTCGACGCGGGTCTCGGACAGGTAGTCCATGCCGCCCAGTTCGCCGCGACGCTGCTGGCACAGCTCCATGATCGAGCCGATGAACTCACTCGGCGAGATGACGGTGCACTTCACGATGGGTTCGTACACGTGCCGCGACTTGCCCTCCGGCCAGTACGACGGGTTGGTGACAACGTGTTCGGTGCCGTCCTCCATCTCCACCCGGTACACCACGTTGGGTGCGGTGGAGATGAGCTCGAGACCGAACTCGCGCTGCAACCGCTCGCGGGTGATCTCCATGTGCAGCAGACCGAGGAAGCCACAGCGGAAGCCGAAGCCCAGCGCCACCGAGGTCTCCGGCTCGTAGGTGAGCGCGGCATCGTTGAGCTGCAGCTTGTCCAGCGCGTCACGCAGATCCGGATAGTCGGAGCCGTCGACCGGGTACAGACCGGAGTAGACCATCGGTCGCGGCTCGCGGTAGCCGGTGAGTGCTTCGGTGGCGCCGTTGCGGGCGCTGGTGACGGTATCGCCGACCTTCGACTGGCGCACGTCTTTCACGCCGGTGATCAGATAGCCGACCTCGCCGACGCCCAGCCCCTGGGTGGGCTTGGGTTCGGGCGAGACGATGCCGACTTCCAGCAGCTCGTGGGTCGCGCCGGTCGACATCATCTTGATCTTCTCGCGTGGGGAGATCTTGCCGTCGACCACGCGGATGTAGGTGACCACACCCCGGTAGGTGTCGTAGACCGAGTCGAAGATCATCGCGCGGGCCGGTGCGTCGGCGTCGCCCACCGGAGCGGGGACGGCCTCGATCACCTTGTCCAGCAGCTCGGTCACGCCGACACCGGTCTTGCCCGAGACCCGCAGCACGTCGCCCGGCTCGCAGCCGACGATGTGGGCCAGCTCGGCGGCGTAGCGATCGGGGTCCGCGGCGGGCAGGTCGATCTTGTTGAGCACCGGAATGATCGTGAGATCCTTCTCCAGCGCCAGATACAGGTTCGCGAGAGTCTGCGCCTCGATGCCCTGGGCGGCGTCGACCAGCAGGATCGCGCCCTCACAGGCCTCGAGCGCGCGCGAGACCTCGTAGGTGAAGTCGACGTGGCCCGGGGTGTCGATCAGGTGCAGGACGTAGTCGGTGCCGTCGACCTGCCACGGCAACCGCACGTTCTGCGCCTTGATCGTGATGCCGCGCTCACGCTCGATGTCCATCCTGTCCAGGTACTGGGCACGCATGGCCCGCTCCTCGACCACACCGGTCAGCTGCAACATCCGATCGGCCAGGGTCGACTTGCCATGGTCGATGTGGGCGATGATGCAGAAGTTCCGGATCCGGGACGGATCGGTGAACGTCGTATCGGCAAAACTGGAAGCCACTCCACTCCTCGCGGGGTATAGGCGAACTGCGCCCATCGTCCCATGCGCCCAGCTACTCCACTCGCACCGGTGCACCCGACCGCGTCATTCCTGCGAGCCCGGGCCCTGTCACCGGTGCACCGAAGTGCGAGTCGGCGTTATATTTCACAGATGGCCAGCAGTTGGAACAGTCTCGGCAAGCAGCTCGGCGTCATCGCCAAGGAGCAGGGGCCCAAAATCGTGCGCAAGCAGGGGCCACGACTGCTCGAGAAGCTGGTGGACGCACTGGCGACCAAGCCGGGACCCGCCGTCGCGGTGCGCCCGACGGCCTCGACCCCCGTGCCGACGGCGCATCGCGCCCGCCAGATCGTCTACTGCCCGCAGCTCGACGGGCGCGCCGACCCCGGGGAGATCGTGTGGACCTGGGTGCCGTTCGAGGAAGACCCGACCAATGGCAAGGACCGGCCCGTGCTGGTGGTCGGGCGCGACCGCAAGACTCTGCTCGGACTGATGCTGTCGTCGAAGGCCGACCGCGCCCACGACCACAACTGGGTGGGCATCGGCACCGGCCCATGGGATCACGACGGCAGGCCGAGCTGGGTACGGCTGGACCGGGTACTCGACGTGCCGGAGGACGGTATCCGGCGCGAGGGCGCGATCGTCGAGCGCAAGACCTTCGATCTGGTCGCGCATCGGTTGGTAGCCGAATACAGCTGGAGCTGAACGACAATCGAACCCCGACCCGGAGACATCCGGATCGGGGTTCGACGGTTGGTAGCTAGGAGTGCAGGTCCTTGGATCGGCCGAAGATCAGGCCGTAGAGCAGTGCGCCCAGCGCCCCGCCGATCAGCGGGAACACGATGAACGCCCATATCTGCCCCATCGCCCCGTCCTGATACGGCGCGACGCCCAGGCTGCGCGCCGGGTTCACCGAGGTGTTGTCGATCGGCAGCGAGACCAGGTAGATCACCGTGAGCGTGACGCCGATCGAGAGCCCGGCCAGTGGCACGTCGGAGATCTGATCGGTCGAGGCCAGCACCACGAACACCAGCAGCGCGGTGAGCATCACCTCGATGATGATGGTGGCCGCCAAGCCGTACCCGTTCTGCACCACCACATCACCGAGCGGACCGGTCACCGCCGACGGACTGTGCGCACCCCAGCCGTTGGCGCCCAGACCGTCGACCGGCCGGTCGTAGGCGGGCAGATTGTTGGCCAACGCGAACACCACCAGTCCGGCGAGGAACGCGCCGACCACCTGGGCGATCACATAGCCGACCGCACCGATCGCACTGATCCGCCCGAGCAACATGTGCCCGAGCGTGACAGCCGGGTTGACATGGCAGCCCGAGATCGGCCCGATCGCGTAGACCAGGAACAGCAGCGACAGTCCGAAGGCGAAGGCGACACCGAGCGGGCCCACCCGATCACCCGCCAGCACCATCGTGCCGACGCCACAGACCACGAGGACGAAGGTGCCGAGCGCCTCGGCCACCCACTTCTTCGGCTCCGGGACGACTTCGATTTCGACGAGTTCCTGTGCAGTGGGAGACATCGGCCGCCACCTCTCCGGGAGGAATAAACCCCGCGGCGAGCGGGGTCCGCACGAGCCTCTCGGACACTACGCGAGCCGGGTGACCTCCACAACGACCTCCAGGTCTGTCGAGCCGCCGCCGGAGAACACGCCTTTCAACGGCGGCACATCGGCGTAGTCACGACCGACGCCGACCGACACGTGCTGCTCGTTGACGGCGAGATTGTTGGTCGGGTCGTAGCCCCACCACTGCCCGGTCCACGCCTCGATCCACGCGTGCGACTGGCCCGCCACCGTTTCGCCGATCGCCGCACCCGGCTTCGGATGCAAGTACCCGGACACGTAGCGACTGGGAATTCCCATGCTGCGCAACAACACCAGTGTCAGGTGGGCGTAGTCCTGGCATACGCCGCGACGCTCGGCGAAGGCCTGCAGCGCCGAGGTGTGCACCGAGGTCGTGCCCGCGATGTAGTCCATCTCCTTGTGCACCCACTCGGCCGCGCGCACCACCGCCTTGGCCGGCTCCTCACCGCGCGAGAGCTGACGCGCCACCGTCGACAGTTTGCGATCGCGCGGCACATAGGCGGTGGGACTGAGCATTTCGTCGAACCGGTCGACGACCCGCCCGCCCTGCAGTTCGTCCCAGCTCAGTTCCTCGGTGGGTTCGGCGAACGGTTCGGTCTCGACCACCGAGGACCCGGTCACCTCGAGTTCGGTGTGCGGTGCGTGCAGGTCGAAGGCCGTGACGGCGGTGCCCCAGTAGTCGGTGTAGCGATAAGCCCTGGTGGCGGGCACGGTTTCGACGCGATTGAGGATCACGTTCTGCCTGCTGTCGGCGCGCGGGGTGAGCCTGGCCTCGTTGAACGAGCGCGTCACGGGCGCGTCGTAGACATAACCGGTGGTGTGCACCACCCTGATCCGCCAACTCATAGCTCTCCCTCTACCTGCACGCGGCTGTCCTGCTTGCTGCGCACGTCGGTCCACGCCACCCACGGGGCGGCATGGAAGTACTGGCGTGACACGGCTTCACTGAGCTCACGGCACGATTTCTGCAGGGCGAGCAGGCGGCTCTGCAGATCTTCCAACAACACTCCCGGCGGCAGGAACTCGAGTTCGCTGCGCGCGCGTCCGAGCACCCGTTGCGCCTCGTGCCGCGCGCCGACGCGACTGCCCGGCCGCTGATCCAGCTCGGTCAGGCAGGCCTCGGCGACGCGCAGCGTGTGGAACACCGAACGCGGGAACAGGCGGTCGATCAGGATGAACTCGGCGACTCTGGCCGCGTCGAGGGCGCCGCGATGGGTGCGCAGGTAGGTGTCGTGCGCGCCCGCCGAGCGCAGCACCGTCACCCAGGCGGGCGAGGAGGTCTTGTCACCGGCGCGTGAGAGCAGCAGGCGCACCATCATGTCCACGCGTTCGATGGAACGCCCGAGCAGCAGGAAGCGGTAGCCGTCGTCACGACTCAGGGTCGAGTCGGTCAGTCCGGTGAACATCGCCGCCCTGCCCTTGATGTAGGAGAAGAACTCGTGCGGACCGAGGCCACGCGCCGCCCGCTCCGCCGCGGCCATGCCGTTGTAGGTGGCATTGAGGCACTCCCACATCTCACTCGAGGTGACTTCGCGTGCGCCGCGGGCGTTCTCGCGGGCTTTGGTGATGGAGTCACTGATCGAGACGCCGTGATCGTGGCTGTAGGCGACGAGATCGGTGACCGACCACACGTCGAGGCGAAGGCCCTCGGGTGGTTCGATCCCGAGCACCTTCAGCAGCACGCGAGACGTGCGGTCCGCGTCGACAGTGGCGTCTTCGAGCAGTTGGTGCACCGCCACGTCCAGGATGCGCGCTGTGTCGTCGGCGCGCTCGACGTATCGGCCGATCCAGTAGAGGGATTCGGCGTTTCGAGCAAGCATGTCTCTATTCCCCGATCAACCGCTGTGTCTGCTGCTGTTGCTGCTGTTGCTGATTGGCCTGCGGGGTGCTGAGTTCGCGACCCAGCTCGAACGAATCCGCTTGCGGCGGTTCGCTGACGAGCTCGGGTCCGGCCAGTTCCCGGTCTTCGGTCCCCGAGCGCCCGGCCAGCACCCAGGTGTCCTTGCTGCCGCCGCCCTGACTCGAGTTCACCACCAGTGAGCCCTCCGGCAGCGCGAC
This sequence comes from Nocardia sp. NPDC056541, assembly GCF_042794235.1. NCBI lineage: Bacteria > Bacillati > Actinomycetota > Actinomycetes > Mycobacteriales > Nocardiaceae > Nocardia > Nocardia sp. NPDC056541. Next base: position 52,784 of record NZ_JBHTUD010000016.1, on the reverse strand, counting down.
CCGGGTGAGACCGCCGGGCAGCACCCAGATGTCGTCCCCGTCGTTGACCGCGAACGGGCGCAGGTCCACGTGCCGGGGCGCGAGATCGTCACCGATCTTGGTCGGCACCGTCGAGAGCTGCACCACCGGCTGGGCGATCCAGCCACGCGGGTCGGCCTTGATCTTGCGCTTGATCGTCTCCAGCTCGCGCGGCGAGGCGTCGGGCCCGATCACGATGCCGTAGCCACCGGAACCCTCGACCGGTTTGACCACCAGTTCGCCGACCCGGTCGAGCACCTCCTCGCGTTCGTCGTCCAGCCAGCAGCGGAAGGTGTCGACATTGGGCAGGATCGGCTTCTCGCCGAGGTAGTACTCGATGATCTTGGGCACGTAGGTGTAGATGAGCTTGTCGTCGCCGACACCGTTGCCCACCGCGCTCGAGATCACCACATTGCCCGCGCGGGCGGCGTTGAGCACGCCGGCGACGCCGAGCACGGAATCGGGGCGGAAGTGCATCGGGTCGAGGAAGGTGTCGTCGATGCGCCGGTAGATCACGTCGACCTGACGCTCCCCCGCCGTCGTGCGCATGTAGACGACATTGTCGCGGCAGAACAGGTCGCGACCTTCCACCAGCTCCACACCCATCTGCCGGGCCAGCAGCGAATGCTCGAAGTAGGCGGAGTTGTGCACGCCCGGCGTGAGCACCACCACGGTCGGGTCGACCTCGTTGGGCGCCGCGGAGGCCCGCAGCGCGCGCAGCAGGTGGCCCGGATAGTCGCCCACCGCGCGCACCCGGTGCGAGGAGAACAGATCGGGGAAGACCCGGGCCATCGTGCGCCGGTTCTCCATCACATAGGACACCCCCGACGGCGAGCGCAGATTGTCCTCCAGCACCCGGAAGTCGCCCTTTTCGTCGCGGACCAGGTCGATGCCCGAGACGTGGATGCGCACGCCGTTGGGCGGGACCAGCCCGGCGGCCTCGCGGTGGAAGTGCTCGCACGAGGTGACCAGACGCTTCGGGATCACCTGATCACGCAGGATGTTCTGCTCGCCGTAGACGTCGGCCAGGAACAGTTCCATCGCGGTGACCCGCTGTTTGATGCCGCGTTCGAGCTTGGCCCACTCCGCGGCGGCGATCACCCGCGGCACCAGATCCAGCGGGAACGGGCGCTCCTGGCCCGACAGCGAGAAGGTGATGCCCTGGTCGATGAACGCACGGTCCAGCGCGTCCGATCGTTTGGCCAGGTCATCGACATCATTGGCGGCCATCGCGGCGTGGATGCCCTTGTAGGGCGCCCGTACCTTCCCCGATGCGTCGAACATCTCGTCGAACGCGTCGGCGAAGCGGCCGGGGCCATATCCCTCGAACAATCCGGTGTGGGTGGCTGCCGGATGGCCGTTCGTTCTCACCATCGCCGGTGATGCAGATCGAGCCGTACTCGGCGCAGTGGTGGAGGTCATGACAAAAACTGTGCATCACCCGGCGGCAGGGTCGTGTGTGACACAGGTAAATTCTTTGCATCACCTGAAACGGGTGAAATCGGCGCCCGCTCGCCCGGCCGAGTGGATCGAGGGCCGATTTCGCCGGGGGATGCCGAGCTGGTAACCTCGATCTTCGGCGCGGTGTTACCCGTAGTTCAGCACCATCTGCTGCATCGTGGGCGCGCGCCCGACGAGCTTTCAAGGAATACCACCCAGCGACAGGAAACCAGAGGATACAGGCGTGGCCAACATCAAGTCCCAGATGAAGCGGATCCGTACCAACGAGGAAGCGCGCAAGCGCAACCAGTCGGTCAAGTCCGCGCTGCGCACCGCGATCCGCAACTTCCGTGAAGCTGCCTCCAGCGGTGACAAGGAAAAGGCTGCTGAGCAGCTGCAGTTCGCGAGCCGCAAGCTCGACAAGGCCGCGTCCAAGGGCGTCATCCACGCCAACCAGGCGGCCAACAAGAAGTCCGCGCTCGCGCTGGCTCTGAACAAGATCTGATCGACGGCGAGCCTGGTGCTCGCTGGCAATACTTCGCAAGACGCAGCCGCCGTGGCCTCGATGACCACGGCGGCTTTTGTCGTTCCCTTCCACCGGCTACCATTCGCGCCATGCTGACGGTGTACGCGAATCAGACGGTGGTACGAGGCGATGACCTGGCCGAGGTGATCCGCGCGGCGGAGATCCTGGGCATCGGTCTCAAGGTCGAAAATGTGATGGTGCCCGACGAGGACGGTGGCTACGGCGCCGCGTGGATCGTCACCCGTGAGGACGAGGTTCCCCTCTACGACGAGTGGGAGGGACGCTACGACGACCTCGACGACGACGAGGATGTGGACGTCTCGCTGGTCGTCGCCGGCGAGTAGTCAGTTCACGCAGGGCACCTGGCCCGAGGTGATGTCGCTGCGGACCGGCCTGCCCGCGTCGGGAGTCTGTGGCGCCGACGTGGTCGTGCTGGTCTGCCAAGCGCCCGCTGTCGACTCCGACGACCAGGCGGCAGGTGGTTCGGTGCGTTGTCCGGTGCGCCTGGCCGTGGTGGAGGCCGGGACCGGCATACCGAAGGCCGCGGCCATCTCGCGGCGGATCGCCGACCGGTCGACGATGTTCACGTCCTGGCCGTTGATCACGTCGTAGCGCAGCACCGGCAAGGTGCGGAACTCGACCTCGGGATCGTCGGCGGCGCCCAGGGTGCGGACGAATTCGGTCATGTTCCAGCCGTCCGACAGCACGATATTGCGATGCGCCACATCCATCAGTGCCGAGAGCTTGCGCGGGTCGGTGAGGGTGCCCGCGCTGCGAAGCTGGCGGGCCACCGAGGTCAGGAACGCCTGCTGGCGGTGGGTTCGGTCCAGGTCGCCGTTCTCCAGCCCGTGCCGCTGCCGGACGAAAGCCAGCGCCTGTGCGGGATTCAGCTGCTGGCGGCCGGCGGGAAAATCGGCGCCGGAGAACTCGGAGTCCTGGACCGGCTTGTTCAAACACACTTCCACGCCGCCCAGCGCGGCGGCCAGCTCGTAGAAGCCCGCCAGGGTCACCTCGGCGAACCTGTCGATCGGCACGCCTGTCAGATCCCGGACCGCGGCCACGGTAGCGGCCCGCCCCGCCTCCCTGCCCGCCTGTTCCAGCTTCCGCTGATCGGTGATGCCCTGCGCGATCAGCCGGTCCTGCACGGCCGCCTTCTTCAACCCGTACGCCTCCTTGATCTTGGCGTGGGTGTAGCCCGGGATCCCGGTGACCGGCACATAGTCGTCGCGCGGTATCGACACCGCGACGATCTTGTCCATCGACGCCGGAATATGCACCAGGATCAGGGTATTGGCGTTGTATCCGCCTTCGTCACCGTCGCCGGCGTGCAGTTGCTCGAGGACCTCGGCCGGTAGCTCGTTGCCGTTCTGATCGCGGCGGGTATCCAACCCGATCAGCAGGATGTTGAGATCGCCCCCGAGTGAGTGCGGGGCGTCGTCACCGATCGCCCGCGACCGCAGGAACCCCGCATCGAAACTCCCCGCCGTCGACCACCCATATGCCGTGACCACCACCACCGTGGCCGACAACACCGCCGCGACCACCTGCACCACCCGCCGAGCTACCCGCCCCGCCGATCCCCGACCGCGTCGACCGCGCCCGCCTCGTCCATCCCGGCTACCACTCGGCTCAACCATCTCATGATCAACTGTGCCAGCCGCGAGAGCGACCGGACATCGCGATTGGATCCCGATTGGATGGCGGTGCGGCGCGCCTGCTCAGCCGCGCTGGTCAGCCAGTGGCGCGGAGGTCGAGGATGCGGGCGAGGGCGTGTTCCACCGCGTAGGTGGCGTCGGCGGCGCCGCCTTTGACGTCGGCATTGAGGGTGGCTACCACCTGTAGGGCGGTGCCGATGGTGGTGGGGTTCCAGCCGCGGGCTTGGGCTTGGGCTTTCTTGATCTTCCAGGGGGGCATACCCAGCTTCTGGGCGAGGGCGAACGGGTCGCCGCGGCCTGCCGAGCCGACTTTGGCGATGGTGTGGACCGAGTCGGCGAGCGCGTCGGCGAGCAAAACGTGGGGAACGCCGCGGTCGGTGGCCCAGCGCAGGGCTTCCATCGCGCCGGGACGGTCGCCGGCGACCGCGAGGTCGGCGACGTCGAAGCCGGTGACCTCGGCCCGGCCGGAGTAGTAGCGGCGGACCGCGTTCGCGTCGACCTTGCCACCGGTATCGGACACCAATTGTGAACAGGCGGCGGCCAATTCACGCAGCTCCGAACCGACCGATTCGAGCAAGGCTTGCACGACTTCGGTCGAGACCTTGACCCCGAGGGCCCGGAACTCGCCTCGCACGAACTCCACGCGCTCGGCGCCCTTGTTGAGTTTGGTGCACTCGTGGACCGTCGCACCCTTCTTCTGCAGTGCGGGTGCCAGCGCTTTGGCCCGTCCGCCGCCCGAGTGCAGAACCATGAGCACCACACCGTCGGGCGGATCGGCCGCAGCCTCGGTGATCACCGCGACCGCGTCCTTGCCCGCTTCCGCTGCCGACTCGAGCACGATCACCCGGTCTTCGGCGAACAGCGAGGGGCTGAGCAACTCGGCCAGTTCCGCCGTGCTGGCGTCACCGGCGCGCAATCGGTCGACGGGTACCGAATCCGGATCGGGCGCACAGGCCCGCACCTGCGCGGTCACCATCGCAACCGCACGTTCGACCAGCAGTTCCTCGTCGCCGAGGACCAGATGCACCGAGGCAGGGCGTTCGCTCACCAGGCGATCCTACGTACGCCTACCGACATCCCTTGGCGCCGACCTCGGGCATGTTGCCGAGCACCGTCGTCCCGCTGCGCCCGGCCGAGTTCGACCAGCTCCCGAGGCGGCCGGACGCGACTCGACCACCGGGAATCGACGTGCTGCTCGTTCTTCACGGTGACCTTCGAGCATCGGTCCGAGACGTCAGTCGTGACGGGTATCAGCGTGCCCACCGACCGGATCGAGATCCTCGACGCCATCCAGGCGTGGGGCCGTGCCGCGTCTGCGGTGCTCGTCGACGAGACGTGACGGTCCGCAGATCGGCGGCGGTACCCACGATCACGACGTCACCCTCGAGGTCGGTCCGAGCGACGGTTGCGCCGAGCGCGGCGAGGGTCGAGGTCACCGTGGGGTGCGGATGCCCGAAGGTGTTGTCCGACCCGGCACTGACCAACGCCAGGCGTGGTCCGACGGCACGCAGGAATGCCGGTGTGGTGGTGCGTGATCCGTGATGGGGCACCTTGAGGACGTCCGCCCGGACATCCTCACCGCGCATGATCCGGGCCTGTGCCTCGGCCTCGATGTCGCCGGTGAACAGGATCGTTCCGGCCGGCGTCCGTGCTCGCATCACCAGTGACCGATCGTTGGCCGCATCGGCCGACAGCGACGTCGGCAGGTCCCGGCTCGGTGCCAGCACACGCAATCCGACTGCGCCGAAGGTCATTTCGTGCCCCGCGTGCAGTTCCATCAACGGAATATCAGCCGCACCAGCCAGTTCCGTCACCCGCTCCACTCCCTCGGTGTCGTCACCGTGGCCATGCGATTCTCGTTGGGAAACAGTCTGTTCCGCGGAACGGCGACCACTTTTCGCCGGCCTCTCCCCCGGCGTCCCACGCGGGCACACGACATGATCGTCTCCCGTCTGCCGCACCGCGGTGACCACCGTCGACGCTCGCTCCATCGGATGTGAGGTTGCGGTCGGCTGCGGTCGCCCTGGGATGGTCGGCGTCGTCGAGCGCGACGGCGGTCCGCCCGAGTCGTCCGGATGCAACGGTGGGACAGCCGAATCCACAGGGGGCACCCGCACGGCGACTACCCCCTGTGCAGGTGGTGACGATTCCGCTGTTCGCGATGGGTATCTCTCGATTTCTGTGGGATGCGAGAGAGTTCCGGTCGACGGGGTGAGGTTCGGCGGTGTCGGCGCAGTGCTCGGCGTCAGCGCAGTGCTCGGCGTCGGCGCTGTGGTCGGTGTCGGCGTTGTGGTGCGGTCCGCGGCGGCACAGGTTTCGGCGATCGCTGAGCGGAGTTCGCCCGGGGCGGTAGCTATAGCGTCGACAGTGCGGCCTCGGAGAGCGCCGGCGAGTCCGTTGATGTGATCGGCATGGGGATGAGTGAGGACCAGTAGCGGGATGTGGGTGATTTTCAGGCGATCCAGGCAGGCCCGGATCGGGCGTGGGTCCGGGCCGACGTCTACGACGACCGCGGCACCGGGAGCAACAGACAGAGCCAGGCCGTCGCCCTGCCCAACGTCACACATCGCGAGCACCCAGCCCGATGGTGGCCATCCTGGCTGCAAGAAGCGCACCGGGAGCAGCACAATCGACACTCCCAGCACCACTACCGCGAGGAGTCTGCGGGTGTGCGACCAGCGCAGTGCCGCCACGACCACGACGACGATCACCGCCGCGACCGATCCTGCGACCACGCCGCCAGGCACCGTGATCGTGGCGCCCGGCACCGCGGCCGCGCGATCGGCGACGCCGAGCAACCACCACATCGGTGGCCGCGCGCACCACAGCACCCATACTGCGGCATCACCCCATACGCAGGCCACGACCGCGCCCACCGCGCCGATCACCGTGATCAGCCCGACCACCGGTGCGACGAGCGCGTTGGCCACGATCGCCACCAGGCTCACCCGCCCCGACAGGGCAACCATCAGCGGCACGGTGACCACGAACGCGGCCGCCGACACCGCGACGATCTCCGCGGGTGCGCGCCACCAACCATGCGCCCGCAACCAGTCCGCCCAGCTGGGCGCGAGCAAGATCAGCCCCGCGGTCGCGAGCACCGACAGCGCGAATCCCGCGCTCACCGCCAATTGCGGTGCAACGGCTAGCAATCCGATCACCGCCGCACACAACGCCGGCAGCGCCTGCTTGCGTCTGCCGGTGAGCAGGGCGAGCACTGTCACCGAGCCCATCGCTGCCGCACGCAGCACACTCGGGTCGGGGCGGGCGATCACGACGAACACCGCGACGGCCACCGCCGCCGCAGCAGCACTGGTCCGCGGGCCGGCCGTGAGCAGGCGGGTGAGTGCCAACAGGGCCGTCAGCAGGATGGTGAAATTGGCTCCACTGACCACACAGAGGTGCTGCAATCCAGCAATTTCGAATGCGTCACGCACTTGTTCCGGCAGCGCGACAGTGTCACCGACAACGAGCGCGGGCAGCAACCCCGCCGCAGCAGGTGGCAGTGCCTCGGCGGACGCGTCCACCAGATCCGTTCGCACGCTCGCCGCGACCCGCTGCCACCACGGCGGCTCACCGATCCGCTTCGGTGCGTCGGCGGCGTGCAGGGTGGCAACCGTCAGATCGGCGCGGTTCGGCTCGCTGACCTCAGCCCGGAATCGCACCACTTGCCCAGGCGACAGCTCAGCCCACTCACTGCCCTGCGCGAGCACCACAATCGAACCGCCTGCCTGCGTCCATGTCGGGCCATGACCGAACTCGCGCAGACCCGCACGAACAATCCACCGCCGCTCACCGCCGAACCCACCGGCGCGCAGGGGCTTCGCGTCATCGGTGACCACCGCGAGCACGTTCACCGACCGGCCGAACGATTCTCGCAACGGATGTGCCTGGACATGGTGCTCCTGCCAAGCACCGGCCGCCGCGAACCCCGCACCGAGCAGCATCGTCGCCAACCCGGTCACCGCGACAACCCGCCACCGCTCCCGCCGATGCGCCATCGCCCACAGCAGCACCACCCACAACCCGATCGCGACCACGACCGACGCAGCAGCCAGCACCAATCCCGCGACCCACCCCACAGTCACCGCGACAATCGTCGCCACCCAGCAACCGAACGCCGCAGGAACCAACCGCATATCGAGTACCTGTAGCTCCGGTTCCCCCTTGCCCGTCACTCCTTGTTGTCCCAGGCCAACCCGGCGTCCCGGCCCCCGCCCCGCCGACTCCCAGAGCTCTGCTGCTCGCGTCCACCGACGCCGACCCGACCTTTCCTGCGAAGCGCCCCCGCGTTCAGCCGTTCCCAGCCGCCCACGCCGGTCCGAATCTCCCGGAATCGTTCCCCCGTGCTGTACGACTCTCGGTCGCCGGCGCGGTTCCTCCCGAACCGCTCCCTCGCCCGGCTCGTGTCTCATCCGCCTGCCGTGTCGTCAGGTCGGGGCGTACCGATGCCCAGGTCAACCACATCGTTCGCAGAACGAGGTTTTTCGCCCGATCCGAGTGGACATGCGAGGCGGCGGAGATCGCCTGATCCCGGCGCGCAGTCCTCCACTGTTTCGATGGGTTGAGCTGTGGCGGGTCCGGTACCGAGCCGTGCGCAGGGCCACACCGGGCAGGTCACGCGATCACCTCCGCGCGGGACGTCTTCGCGTGGATCATGCCGTCACCAGGTCACGGAGTCGAGCCAGCCGGGCGGGACCGATGCCGTCTACCTCGCCGAGTTGAGCGACATCGGTGAAGCGTCCGTTGGTGGTGCGCCACGCGAGAATTGCCTTGGCGGTGACCGGTCCTACGCCGGGCAGTGCGTCCAACTCGGCTTCGGTCGCGGTGTTCAGATCGATGCGCGAATTGCCGGACGAGACACCGCCACTGAGGCCGGCGGTGCTCGAACCTGCGGTGCTCGAACCTCCTGGTTTCGAGCTCGCGGTGTTCGAGCCGCCGGTGCCGGGCGTGGTCACAGGTGCGCGACCAGCACCGATCGTGATGCTGCCGAGGCGTGGTTGACCGGTTTGAGGATCCGTGGCTCCGACTATGACCTGGTCCCCGTCCACCAGTCGTTGAGCCAGGTTCAGGCCTGCCAGGTCGGCACCGTCACGAATCCCTCCTGCCTTCTCCAAGGCGTCGGCGATCCGGGAACCGTCCGGCAATCGGTGCAGCCCGGCTCGTTCGACCAAACCGACCACGCTGACGACGACATCGGCACTCGAGGTCGGACCTGGACCGGACACGGCCGCGACCACCGTGGTCGGGCCGGGCTGTACCGCAACGCTTTCCGCCCGCAGTACAGGTACCGGCGGAACCGCCCGCGCCACCGGCTGATCGCGTAGCACCATCACACCGGTGAGCACCACAGCGATGACCCCGACCAGCCCGAGTACCAGCGCGCCGCGACGACCCGGATCCAGCCGTGCGTGTTGGAAGCGCGCCGGCACCAGGCGGTTTCGCCTGCCCGATCCACCATCGTCGAGCCACCCGGGTGTCCCCACTGGGCCTGGCGGTCCGGCCGACGGCGCGAGTTCGTCATCGTCCCACTGTCCTTCGCCGTCGTCAGGGCGCGCAGCACTGTTCCCGGCCTCCAACCCGGACGCGCGCAGCGGCTGACTACTCGGTCGCGCTCGCTCGCGGACCGCCAGCCCGCCCAGCCGCTGCCGTACTCGCTCGTGCTCTTCGTGTCGTGACATGGCAGCGACGCTAGGTCGACGCCGACCTGACGAACCCGCGCCGACCTGGGCTTCGAGGAAACCTGTGGATAACTCCGAACCTGTGGACAACTCACCGGTCAGCGTGGCTTCGCACCCGGAATCTCGTCTGCCCGAGTGGATACCGTGCGCTCATGGCCGATTCGACGTACCCAGGAACCCATGGAACTCGCACAACGATTCCGCGACTTCGCACTTCTCGAAGCGCGCGGAAATTCCCCGCTCTATCACCGGCGAGCGCTGGATATCAGCGTGGACGCGGAGGTACTGGCGCTGATCGCCCAATTGCCCACGGACAAACAGCAACCCAACCTGATCCTGGCCGCCGCGCGAGTGCACGGCGCGACCGCGGTTCCCTATCACGAGTTCCGCGACCAACTGCGCGAGAACTGGTCGGCGATCTCCGCGACCGCGCTGCGCAGACGTACACAGACGAACGAGGCGGGCCGGGCGGCCACCCTGCTGCCGGTGCTGGCCCGCCTGCCCGGACCCCTGTCGCTCATCGAGGTCGGAGCATCGGCCGGACTGTGCCTGTACCCGGACCGTTTCAGTTATCGCTACAACACCGCCGCGCTGGATCCGGCAGACGGTCCGTCATCGGTTGTGTTGACCTGCAAGACAACCGGAGCGGTGCCGATCCCGGACCGGCTCCCCCGGGTCGTCCATCGGGCTGGAGTAGATCTGAACCCGCTCGATGCCGGGAACAGCGACGACCGGCAGTGGCTGTCCGCGCTGGTCTGGCCGGGACAGGACGAGCGGCTGTCGCGCTTGCGTTCGGCCTGCGCGATCGCGGCGGCGGACCCACCGGCCATCGTCACCGGCGACCTGAACGAGCAGGTCACCGAGCTGGTACTCGCGGCGCCACGCGCCAGCACCGTAGTGGTTTTCCACAGTGCTGTGCTGAGCTACCTCTCCCCTCAGGCGCGGGCGGACTTCCGGGCGACGGTGCGGGACCTGCCCTGCCACTGGGTGTCGCAAGAGGGCACCGGGGTTCTCAGCACGCTGGCCGACCGGTTGCCCCCGCGCGAGAGCACAGCGGCCCGATTGGTGCTCGCCCTCGACGACGAGCCGTTGGCTTTCGCCGGGCCGCACGGCCAGTCGCTGGACTGGTTCGGCCCGGCGTAGCGACCTCAGAGTCGGCGCATCACCGACACGACGCGGCCCAGGACGACGGCTTCGTCACCGTCGATCACGGAGTAGGCGGGGTTGCGCGGTTCGAGCTGCACGTGCCCGTTGCGGCGGCGGTACACCTTGACCGTGGCTTCCTCGCCGATCATCGCCGCGACGATATCGCCGGAGTTGGCCTCGCGCTGGCTACGGACCACCACGAGGTCGCCGTCGCAGATCGCGGCATCGATCATGGAGTCGCCACGCACCCGCAAGCCGAATACCTCACCACGGCCGACCAGTTCACGCGGGAGGGTCATGACGTCGTCGGGGTTGTGCTCGGCCAGGATCGGAGTGCCCGCCGCGATGTCGCCGACGACGGGCACCGACACCGAGGCGTCGGAGTCGGCGGCGGAGACGCCACGCAGGAACAGGCGCACGTCGATGGGTCGGGTCATGGTGGCGGCACGGCGCAGGAACCCGTCCTCCTCCAACGCCTTCAGGTGTTGGGAGACCGTGGATGTGGAGCGCAGGCCCACCGCGTCGGCGATCTCCCGCGTGCTCGGCGCGTAGCCGTGGGCGAGCACCGAATCCCTGATCACGGCGAGGATGTGTTGTCTGCGGGGAGGCAGGCTCGCGGCGTCGAGGTGGTCGAAGTCGTCGTATCCGGTCATCGGGGAATCGTAGATCCCCCCGCGATCATCACTTCAGTCCAGGTTCCTCGCGAAACAGTTCGACTGCGGCAGGACGTGATACGGCGCGAACAGCGGAATCCGGTGATAGCCACTGCGCTCGTAGAAGCGCACCGCTTCCGGCTGCAGATGCCCGGTCTGCAGGATCATCCGGGGCCGGCCGGCCGCGCGCACGGATGCTTCGGCGGCGTGCAACAGCGCGGTCGCGGTTCCGGTGCCACGGTAGGCGGGACGCACGAACATCCGCTTGAGTTCGAGGTCACCGGCGTTCCAGCGCACCGCGGCGTGCCCGACAGGCTCCGCGCCCACGTACGCGACGAACGTCTGGTGCACGGTCGCGTGATCGACCGCGATCGGCGAGGGACCGCGCAGGGCGAGCTCGAGGTGGGCGTAGCGGGGACGGACCTCGGCCGACATCTCCGCGCGCAGCGACTCGGCATCCCGGTCGTCCCAGTCGACCACGAGCACTCGTGGCGAAACGTCGGTCTGTGGGGAAGTGTGGCCAACCATGACAACCACGGTAGGCACCGGATCATCGTCACCGGACTGTTTGCCCTCAGCGAGATTCTGAACCGGCAGCGATCAGACGCATCCGCCGGGCAACACCGCGACACCGAGTGCGCCGACACCGAGGTGCACACCGAGTGCGGGACCGAACTCGGCGACGTAGAGCTCTTGCACCTCCGGCAGCTGCTCACGCAATTGCGCCGCGATGTTTTCGGCGGCCTCGGGGGCACCGAGATGCTGGATGCCGAGCGCCGCACCATCGGATGCGGCCGCCTCCACTGCGGCAGCCACCAGCTTGGCGTAGGCACGCGATCTGGTTCGCACCTTCTCGCGCATTTCGAGCTTGCCCTCCACCAGCTGCAGCAGTGGTTTCGTCACCAGTTCACTGCCGAAGAACGCTGCGGCGCTGCTCAGCCTGCCACCCTTGCGGAGTTGCTCGGTGCGGTTGACCAGGATGAACGTGCGCGAACGGGTCGCGGCCGACACTGCGCGCTCGTAGACATCGTTCAACGCCTCGCCTGCCCTCGCCTTACGCGCGGCGGCCAGCACGGGCAGACCGGTCGCCAGGCCGGCCCCGAGCGAATCGACAACGCGCACACGATCTTCGGCGCCCATGTCGCGCACCGCCTGGCGGCCCGACTCCCACGTCGCCGACAATCGGCGCGACAGATGGACGGCCACGACACCGTCGCCGTCGCTGAGGCTCAGCGCTCGTTCGTAGGCTTCGCGCAGTTCTCCGGGCGAGGCGGCCGACGTGGTGACCGAGTCGGCGGTGTAGTCGATCTCGATCGGGTCGACGCCTTCCCGGATCTCGTGCTCACCGACGAGCACATGCAACGGCACCACTTCGATACCGAGCTCGGCGACGAGATCGGCGGACAACCCCGCCGCCGAATCGGTCACCACCACAACGGCCACGGACTACCGGACCTCCTGCAGCGCCTTCGTCATCGCCGTCGCCACCGCCGCGTGCCCGGCCCAGCCCCAGTGGATGCCATCCGGGTTCGCCGATCCCGACTCGATGTCGTCGCGCACGGCCTCGCCGAGGTCGACGAGCGGCACCGACGTACGGCCCGACCACGCCTGCAATGCTTTGACCGCCCGCGCCCTGCCCCGGTGGACGCGCCCGTAGGCGTCGCACTTGTGGACCGACGGCAGCACCGCCACGACAGGCAACTCCGGACGCAGATGATTCAGCGCGGTCCGCGACTGCTCCAGGTAGTCCACGCTCACCTTGGGCGGAAGGGCAACCGGGCGACCGAGTTTCGACAGCTTCGGCTGCAGCCAGTTGTAGGACGCCCGCACGCCACGGCGCAGACGCGGCGGACGGATATAGCGAATCATCTCTCGCAGCGCGGTGGGCAGCGGGGACGGCAACGTGTCCATGCCGCCGACGGCGAATACGACCGCCCCAGCGCGCGGCACCGCGGCCCACACGCGCGGATCTCCGATCAGCGCCCAGTAGGCATCGCGACAGGTCCAGCCGATCCGGGCGATCAGTTCGACATCCCAATCCAGTTCCGCGGCAACCATATTCGGCCAGATCCGTGGATCATCGGCAGGCAGCCCGCCCTTCGGCCCGTAGTAGGCGAGCGAGTCGGCGATTACGAGCAGCACTGGACGCGGTGCTGCCGACTCGACCGGCCTGGGCGACACGGCTTCCTCTACGAGCAGCGAACCGGAGATCTCCGCAGCGCCCGATTCACCGGGCGAGACAGCAGGTTTCGCGGACACCTCGACCGCGGGATCCGCGACAGGGGTTGCCGAGGATGTCAGCAAGCTGTCCGCGATATCGAGGTCCACGTCCGGAAGTGCGGCGGGAGGATCGACCTGCGCATCAGCAGAACCGGTTTCGACGGCGGTCGCCACCTCAGCCGAAGAAACTTCGGACGAGGTAGCGGCATCGACCCGAACCGGATCGCTCGCCTCCGGCCGGAGTGGTTGCGGCGCAGCCGTATCCGTAGATCCGGCGGCATCCACGATCGACTCGGCGACTGCCGGGTCATCGACGGACTGCTCCGTGGGCTTCTCACTGCCGGCAGCCGATACCGCATCCGCAGCAGCGGCTATATCCGCAGTGGACTGGGCGGTATCGGTCTGTGCAGCACCGGAATCCACATCGCCGAGTTCGTCTGTCGAACCGTCATCTGCGACAACATCCACCGATGCCGTGGCACCGGAAGTCTCGCTGTCCGCTTCCTGCACAGCGGAACTGGATGCGACGTCGACAGCGCCGCGTGCGGCCTCGGCATCGTCACCGATCGAGGTCACCGCACTATCGCCGTCGACACTGCCGTCTGGGGAAACATCGGCGGTCGGGGACCCGGAATCCGCTGTCCCCGAGCCGGACTCGACGACGTCTGCCGCCGAGTCGACCGGCTCGGGTTCCGCGACAACCGGCGGGGGCACCGGGCCGAACAGGGCATCGGGCAGCGATCGCGCGCTGCGTGCGGTGACCTGCTTGAAGAGCTCGTCCGGTACCGAACGGATCGGCTCCTCACGCTCTGCGCGCGCGGGCCGAGCGGGTGGCGGACCGAATAGCGCGTCCGGCAATTGCCGTCCGGCTTTGGCCGTCACCTGCTGGAACATCTCATCAGGTACTGATCGGTCGGGCTCTTCATTGGACATCGGGAGCTACCTTCGCCGCTGCGTTCCACACATCGAGGCGCCAGCCGGGTCGATCGATGTCCGGGCCGTGGCTGGAAAGCTGCACCCAGCTGGTATTGGCCAGCCCACCCAGGGCAGGCCAGTTCTCCGGTGGCAGTTCCAGCAACGCGGCCGTCAGAGCAGCGATCAGCCCGCCGTGCGCAACCAGGATGATAGTCCGACCGGGCCAATCCTGCCGCTCGTTGTACAGTTCGCGCACCACAGGCAGGGACCGGGCACCCACCTCGAGCTTGCTCTCGCCGCCGGGCGGTGTGTAGGTCGCATCGAGACGCCACTGCACGCGCGCGCCGGGGTAATCGGCGTCGACTTCGAGGTGGGTCAGGCCTTCCCAGTCGCCCAGGTTGGTTTCGCGCAGTCGCGGATCGGTGATGACAGGCAGATCGCTGATGTCACCGAGTGCCTGGGCGGTTTCCTTGGCGCGACGCAGATCGGAGGCGTGGATCGCGATGGCGTTGCGTGAACCCAGTTCGCGCGCGGCCTCTTTGGCCTGCTGGCGACCGAGTTCGGTGAGATCGGTGTCGATCTGACCCTGCATCCGGTCGGCCGCGTTCCATTCGGTCTGCCCGTGCCGCAACAGGATCAGGTTGCGCACATGGGCGTACTTGCTCACTCGTTGATTCCCTCTACCTGCGCGTCGTCGTCCGCGGCCGGAGTCGGGAGTGCGGCGATGCCTTCGACGGGAACCGCCGGGCAGTCACGCCACAGGCGCTCGAGTGCGTAGAAGTTGCGCTCGTCGTTGTGCTGGACGTGCACGACGATATCGACGTAGTCGAGCAGCGCCCAGCGACCCTCACGGGTGCCTTCGCGACGGACCGGCTTGTGGCCGGCTTCGCGCAGCTTGTCCTCGATGTTGTCGACGATCGCGTTGACCTGGCGCTCGTTGGGCGCCGACGCGATGACGAAGCAGTCGGTGATCACCAGCTGCTCGGAGACGTCGAGGACGACGACATCGGTGGCCAGCTTGTCGTCGGCGGCGAGTGCGGCGACCGTGGCCATCTCGATCGCTTCGGTAGAGGCACTCATACGGTCTCCTCCTGCGGGGTCAGACCCTCGCTCATGTGGCTCAACGTCAGCTACCTTCCGTTCCTGCGGGCACGTAGAGGTGCCGCTTCGATATGTACTGCACCACGCCGTCGGGGACGAGGTACCAGACCGGCCGACCCTCCGCGGCGCGGCGGCGGCATTCGCTCGACGAGATGGCCAGCGCGGGGATCTCGACCATCGTCACGGCGTCGGCGGGAAGGTCCCGCAAATGCTCCTCGAGATGATCGGTGTTCAGTTCGTAACCCGGTCGGCTCACCCCGACGAACTTCGCCAGTTCGAACAGTTCGGTCCAATCCTGCCATGTCAGGATGTTGGCCAGCGCGTCCGCACCGGTGATGAAGTACAGCTCCGCGTCGGGATGCGCGTTTTGCATCTCGCGCAGGGTGTCCACCGTGTAGGTGACCTTGTTGCGTTCGATGTCGGCCCGGCTGACGGAAAACCTCGGGTTGGACGCGGTGGCGATGACCGTCATCAAATAGCGATCCTCGGCGGGACTGACCTGCTTGTTGACCTTCTGCCACGGCTGGCCGGTCGGCACGAAGATCACTTCGTCGAGCTCGAACCGGTTCGCGACCTCGCTCGCCGCGACCAGGTGGCCGTGGTGGATCGGGTCGAAGGTGCCGCCCATGACGCCGAGCTTGCGGCGCGGCCGAGCTGTTTCGTGCATGAGGTCTGAGCTTAATCCGGCCCATGAGATCGGGGCGGACCGGACTACTCCGCGCCATCGCGACGCTCGCGAGGTCCCGACGCCTGGGCGCACATCTGCGCGAACTGGGCACGGGTGCGTTTCAGCTCCTCGACGAGGTGTGCGGCCGGCTCGGCGGCTACCCGGCGGTCCAGCTCGGTCAACAACACATCGATCGTTACCCACCAGGGCCCACGCACACGCCCCTGCGGTCCGCGCAGTTGCAACCAGGCGGCGGCACGCAGGCAGCGGGCCCGCGGCACGATCTTGTCCTGTTCGCCCCACAGGCCCGCGGCGCGCAGGTAGCCACCGAGCGCCTCGGTCTCCTGTCCACAGCACTCCCGGGCGACCGCGGCCGACCAGACCAGATCGGCATGGCGGCGGCGCAACGAGGGCGTACCGCCGATCAGCCGTGCCGCCTCGGTGAACTGCCAGGCGGCCTGGCGGTAGCGACCGACGTGGTTCAGCGATTCAGCGAACTGGGCACGTACCAGCGCGAGCTCGGCAGGTGGATAGCCGACGGGGCCGGTGAGCAGTGGGCGGTCGAAGGCGACCACCGCTTCGCCGTGCCGACCCGCACGATGCCAGGCACGACCCGCGACCAGCCACAGGTGGACCGCGTCCGCACACGAGATCGGCTGCCAGCAGGCAGCAGCCGAGGCCGCGGCGCGGGCTACGTCGCGGTCACGGCCCGGCTGGGCGGCGACCGCGGTCACCAGCTGCGTGCGCATCGCGGCGAGTTCGCGCCCGGCCAGCTCACCCGCACCGACAACCAGGGCCCGACGCAGTTGCTCCTCCGCCGCCGCGGGAGCGTCTGCCAGCCGAGCGGCGGCGATACCGGCCAGTCGCCGCGCCGCCCGCGCCCCTGAACCCGGCGCCAGCGGACCGGCATCCGCACCGAACGAACCTGCCGCGAGCGCCGTGGCCTGCCCTGCGCCGGCCGAACCCACCTCGCGGCCACCGGCAGGCCGAAGGTGAGGTTCTTCTTCTCGAAGCGAATCGTTCTCGTTCGCGAACGCATCGTTCACCGGGCGGAGCTCGCCGACCGCGCGAGCGCACAGCCCGGCAGAACCACCACTGCATCCGATATCCGTCGATCGGATCGCTCGTCGTCGCGCGACGCCCCTGCCAGCATGGGCGTGATCTTGGTAGCCGTGCCATGTGAGCCGCTTAACGTCGGCTGAAGTACTCAGGCGGTGGGGCGCTTCGACTTCGGGAGCTTGGCGACGACCGCGTCGTAGGAGGCGTCGATCAGTTCGCGTAGTTCGTCGTCCGGCACCGCGCCACCGACGCGGATGCTGTTCCAGCCGTAGCGGCCGATGTAGGCCGACACGGTGACGTCGTCGGGGTAGATGTCGACCAGCTCGTCGGCTTCGGTGCGGTCACGCCCGCACTTGAGCCCGATCGACGTGCCCGCGCCGAGGAACGCGAAGACTTTGTCGCCGACCTTGGCGACGGTGTCGCCCTCCCACGGCTCGTCCTCCCAGGCGCCCGGTTTGGCCAGGCAGTAAGCCAGGACGTCGACACTCATCGTCAGCTCCTTCAGACGGGCAACAGTCGGGAGACCACCTCGGTCAGCTGCCGAGCTGATCGGCATTCGTGCATCTCGATCACCGAACCGTAGTCGCGGGCCGCTGAATCGCCTGTCCCCCACAGGTTCTGGGGTTCCGGATTCAGCCAGTGCGCGTGCCGGGCGGTGCCGACCAGTTCGCGCAGGGTGTCCAGCTGCGGGTTGCGGTAGTTGGTGCGGCCGTCGCCGAGAACCAGCAGCGAGCTGCGGCTGGTGACGGCCTCACCGAAGTTCTCGGCGAAGCTGGTCAGCGCGTAGCCGTAGTCGGAGTGCCCGTCGGCGTCGATGATGCGCGACTCGGTGAAGATCCGGGTCATCACATCGTCGAGACCCGCGTACGGCTCGAAGAAGCTCGTCACCTCGTCGGTGCGGTCGACGAACGCGAAGATCCGCACCCGGGAGAACTGCTCCCGCAGCGCGCTCACCAGCAGCAGTGTGAAGTTGCTGAACCCGGCCACCGAGCCCGAGATATCGCACAGCAGCACCAGTTCCGGTCGACCGGGACGCGGCTTGCGGTTCACCAGATCGATCGGCACCCCGCCGGTGGACATCGAGGCACGCAGGGTCTTGCGCAGATCGATTTCGCCGCGCCGCGCTCGTTTGCGCCGCACCGCCAGCCGCGAGGCCAGGATCCGGGCCAGTCGCTGGGTGCCGCGCCGCAGTTCGGTGAGCTCGCGTTCGGACGCGCGCAGGAAGTCGGCGTCCTCGGCCTGGCGCGCGACACCGTAGGTCGCGACGCGTTCGCGCCCGATCTGCTCTGCCACGCGCCGATTGGTCTCGGCTTCCACGCTGGCGCGGAACCCCGCGATGCGTTCCCGTGCGACGCGGCGGGCAACCTCGGTGTCGCGCTCGCTCGCGTCCGGCGGGAGAGCGAGACCCGCGAGCACCTTGGCCAGCAAGGACTGGGGCGCGAGATCTTTGAGAGCCTGGTACGCGGAGAACGACGGTCCACGCGCGGACTGGTACTGCCCCAGCTGTTCGACCACCTGCCCGGCCAGCATCTGCAACTGCTCGCCACCGCCGTCGGCGGCGAGCAGTTCGGCGAGCTGCTCACGGAGGGCGGCCAGGTCGATCTGGCCGTCGGGAGTGCGTGGCAGGTCCGGAGTCTCAGCGGTGCGATCCCCCACGGCAACGGGGAACCACAGATCGAACAGGCCGTCGAAGGTGGCGCGGTGGGTGGGCCTGCGCAGCAGCGCACAGGCCAGCCCTTCGCGCACCGCTTCGCGATCGAGCAGATCCAGCACGGTCAGTACCCGGCCCGCATCGACGGTTTCCGAGGGTCCCACCGGCACGCCACGGGCGCGGAGCGCACCGACGAAACCGGCGACGTGGCCGCCGATTCCGTGGGGTGCTGGCGCAGTCACGATCAGGCCAGTTTCAGCTCGGCCAGCGCGCGCTGGTGATCGCTGCGGTGCTTGAGCACCACGCCGAGCGTGGCGCGCACGGTCGCGTCGTCGAGGTCGGCGGCGCCCAACGCGAGCAAGGTGTTGCCCCAGTCGATCGTTTCGGCGACCGAGGGCAGCTTCTTGAGTTGCATACCGCGCAACACGTGCACGACCCGTACCAGTTGCTCGGCCACGGTGCTCGGGAGTTCCGGCACACGGCTGGCCAGGATGCGGCGCTCGAGATCTTCGTCGGGGAAGTCGAGGTGCAGGTACAGGCAGCGGCGCTTGAGCGCCTCCGACAGTTCCCTGGTGGCGTTCGAGGTGAGCACCACGAACGGCTTGCGTGTGGCGGTGATGGTGCCCAGCTCGGGCACGGTCACCGCGAAATCGCTGAGCACTTCGAGCAGCAGACCCTCGATCTCGACGTCGGCCTTGTCGGTCTCGTCGATCAGCAACACCGTCGGCTCGGTGCGGCGGATGGCGGTGAGCAACGGGCGCGAGAGCAGGAACTCCTCGGTGAAGACGTCGGCTTTGGTTTCGGCCCAATCATTTTCACTCGACGCCTGGATCCGCAGGATCTGCTTGGCGTGATTCCACTCGTAGAGCGCGCGAGCCTCGTCGACGCCTTCGTAGCACTGCAGGCGGACCAGTTCGGCATCGGCGACCTGGGCTACCGCCCGCGAGAGTTCGGTCTTGCCGACACCGGCCGGGCCCTCGATGAGCAGCGGTTTGCCCAGCCGGTCGGCAAGGAAGACCGAAGTGGCCGTTGCTTTGTCGGCCAGGTAGCCGGTGGTGGCGAGACGGGAGATGACATCGTCTACCGACGTGAAGATCGGTTCCTGTACGAGAGTCACGATCACACCGGCCGAGTCTGGCCGTCGCCCCACACGATCCACTTCGTGGAGGTGAGTTCGGGCAGTGCCATCGGGCCGCGGGCGTGCAGTTTCTGGGTGGAGATGCCGATCTCGGCGCCGAACCCGAACTGCTCACCGTCGGTGAACGCGGTGGACGCGTTCACCATCACCGCGGCGGCGTCCACGCGGGCCGTGAACTCGCGAGCGGCGGCCAGATCGGCGGTGACGATGGCCTCGGTGTGGCCGGTCCCCCAGGTGTTGATGTGGTCGACGGCGGCATCGAGGTCGTCGACCACCTTCAGCGCGATATCGAGGGTGAGGTACTCCTCACCCCAGTCGGCATCGGTGGCCGGGACCTGACCGGGCAGGTCGCCGTGGATGGTGACGCCCGCGTCGTCGAGCGCCTTGCTGAGCCGCGGCAGCGCGGTCTCGGCGACGGCGGCGTCGATGAGTACGGTCTCGGCGGCGTTGCAGACGCTGGGTCGGCGGGTCTTGGCATTGAGCACGATGGCCTCGGCCATGTCCAGATCGGCGGCCGAGTGCACGTAGACGTGGCAGTTGCCGGTGCCGGTCTCGATGGTGGGCACCTGCGCGTCGCGGACGACGGCGTTGATCAGGCCCGCACCGCCGCGCGGGATCACCACGTCGACGAGGCCGCGGGCCTGGATCAGGTGGGTGACGCTGGAGCGGTCGTTGCTCGGCAGCAGTTGCACGGCGTCGGCCGGAACATCCTGGGCGACAAGGGCCTCGCGCAAGACCTCGACCAGTGCGGCGTTGGAGTTCGCCGCCGAGGACGACCCGCGCAGCAGCGCCGCGTTGCCCGATTTGAGAGCGAGACCGAACGCGTCGACGGTGACATTGGGCCGCGCCTCGTAGACCATGCCGACCACACCGAGGGGGACGCGGGTCTGGCGGATCTCGAGGCCGTTGGGCAACGTGGAACCGCGCACGATGACACCCACCGGGTCGGGCAGAGTGGCGACCTGCCGCAGCCCCGAGGCGATGCCGTCGATGCGGGCCTTGGTGAGCCGCAGCCGATCGAGCAGATTCTCCTCGGTACCGGCGGCCTGCGCGGTCGCGATGTCCTCGGCGTTGGCCGCGAGTACGCGATCGGCGGCGGCGAGCAGGGCGTCGGCCGCCGCGTGCAGGGCGTCGTTCTTCTGCGCCGTGGTCAGCTGAGCCAGCACACGGGACGCGACGCGAGCCCTGCGGGCGGCGTCGTGCACCGCTGCGCGGATGTCCAGCTCGGGGGTCACTTCTACCGTCATGGCTATCAGCCTACGCAGGCCGCCTCGCGCGCTCGACGCCACCCGGGACCCGGAATAGCCCTCCGACCGGCACCGGGACCGAGTTGTGCACAGGTTCGGCGACGCCGTCGACAAAGTTGTCCACAGCAACGCCGTCGCCACTAGATTCGGCGTCATGGATCGCACCGGTTCACCGACCGTCGTCGTGCTCGGCAGCGTCAATATGGACCTGGTCACGACGGTCCCACGCAGGCCCGCGCCGGGTGAGACGGTGCTCGGGAGCGACTTCGCGACCGTGCCCGGCGGTAAGGGGGCGAACCAGGCGATCGCGGCCGTGCGATCCGGGGCGCGGGTGCGATTTCTCGGGGCGATCGGCGACGACGCGTTCGGGACGGACCTGGCGGCCACGTTGTCGGGGGCCGGCGTCGACATCACTTTGCTCCGCAGGGTCGATGGCGCCAGCGGGATCGCCTCGATCGTGGTCGACGAGGCAGGCGAGAACAGCATCATCGTGGTGGCGGGGGCCAACGGGCGGGTGACCGACCTGACGGCAGCCGAACTCGCCGCGATCGCACGTGCCGACATCCTGTTGTGCCAGTTGGAGATTCCGATCCACACGGTGCTCGCCGCAGCACAGCACGCCCGCGCGTCGGGCACCGTCGTCGCGCTCAATCCGTCCCCGGTTCAGCCGCTGCCCGACGAATTATGGGCGGCCGTCGATCTCGCGATCGTGAATTCCCTGGAGTCCGAGCAGTATTCGGACGAGCTGACGCACGTCGCGCATCTCGTGCGCACGCTCGGTGGGGACGGCGCCGTTTATCGCGACGCCGACGGAAACGAGCGATCCGTCGGCGGTCGCACCGTCGAGGTCCTCGACACGACGGGCGCGGGCGACGCGTTCACCGGCGCACTGGTCGCAACCTGGAATCAGGGCGTGTCTACCGCGCTGAACTGGGCGAACACCGCCGGAGCTCTGACGACCACCCGGCTCGGCGCGAGCTCGGCGATCCCCGGAAGCGACCGGATCGCGGCGGCCCTCACCGCCGACTGACCTGTCGGGCGCGGCGAAAATCAGGTGCGCCGCCTCCACCCCATCCCTACCGTTGGTCCTTCATCAAGGAGAGGACCGACCATGTTTCCCGTCGAGCTGCGCGGTACGCGAGCGCAGACGCTCATGTGGGCCGACGAGCACGAGATCGAGCAGTCAGCGCTGCGCCAGCTTCGCAATATCGCGAACCTGGAATGGGTGCACGGACTGCGCGTGATGCCCGATGTGCACCTGGGCAAAGGGGCGACGGTCGGGTCCGTGATCGCGATGCGTGATGCGGTGGCGCCTGCCGCGGTCGGGGTGGATATCGGATGCGGGATGGAGAGCGTGAAGACCGATCTCACCGCCGCCGACCTGCCGGATGACCTGCGCTCGTTGCGCAGCCGGATCGAGAGCGCGGTACCGGTCGGCTTCCAGGCGCACAAGGACGCGGTGAACGTCACGAAGCTGGGTGCGGAGTTCGCGGGGTCGCATGGGCAGGCCGCGTTGCGGGCCAACAGCTGGGAGCGGTTCTGGCGTTCGTTCGGCGAGCTGCATCCCGGGGTCTCCCAGCTGGAGTCCAAGGCGCACAAGCAGATCGGATCGCTCGGGTCGGGCAATCACTTCATCGAGGTCTGCCTCGACCAGGACGATGCCGTCTGGATTCTGCTGCACTCCGGTTCGCGCAATATCGGCAAGGAGCTCGCCGAGCGGCACATGGCGGTGGCCCGCGCGCTGCCGCACAACCAGTCGCTGCCGGATCGCGATCTGGCCGTCTTCGTCTCCGGGACAGCGGAAATGGACGCTTACCGGCGTGACCTCACCTGGGCGCAGGAATACGCCGCGCGTAATCGTGCGGTGATGCTGTCGCTGGTGTGCCGTGCGGTACGCGATGAATTCGCCGGGCGCGAGGTGCGTTTCGACGAGCCCATTTCCTGCCATCACAACTATGTGGCCGAGGAGATCATCGACGGTGAGCCGATGCTGGTGACCCGTAAGGGCGCGGTGCGGGCCGGATCCGGTGAACTCGCGTTGATTCCGGGTTCGATGGGGACGCGGTCGTATGTGGTGCGGGGCAAGGGGAATCCGGCGTCGTTCCAGTCGGCCTCGCACGGTGCGGGGCGGCGGTTGAGCCGGTCGGCGGCCAAGCGGCAATTCACGGTCGCGGATCTGGTCGCGCAGACCGAGGGTGTGGAATCGCGTAAGGACGCGGGCGTGGTCGATGAGATCCCGGCCGCGTACAAGGACATCGATCAGGTGATCGCGGCACAGGCCGATCTGGTCGAGGTGGTGGCGACGCTGCGGCAGGTGCTGTGCGTGAAGGGCTGATTCATGGTCGGCTGTCTGTGTTGCCCATCGAACCTGTCGGAGGTGTACGGCACGATAGGCGCATGACCTCACCCGCAGGCAACGATGTGCTCGACCTGACGGCTCCTGACCTGCGCGAACGAGCCGAACAGCTGCTTCGTGAGCTCGCCGGACCCGATGCGCGGCTGCGGGAAGATCAGTGGATCGCGATCGAAGCGCTGGTGGTGCAGCGCAGGCGGGCGCTGGTCGTGCAACGGACCGGGTGGGGTAAGTCGGCGGTGTACTTCATCGCGGCCAAGTTGCTGCGCGGAGCGGGGCGTGGGCCGACGGTGATCGTGTCGCCGTTGCTGGCGTTGATGCGCAACCAGGTGGCGGCCGCCGAGCGCGCCGGGGTGGTGGCGGCCACGATCAACTCGGGCAACGTCACCGAGTGGGACGAGATCCATCAGCAGGTGGCCGACGGTGCGGTCGACGTGCTGCTGGTGAGCCCGGAACGGTTGAACAACCCCGACTTTCGCGATCAGGTGCTGCCTCGCCTTGCTGCCGACGCCGGGCTGGTCGTCATCGACGAAGCGCACTGTGTATCGGACTGGGGCCACGACTTCCGGCCCGACTACCGCCGCATCCGCACGTTGATCGCCGACCTCGGGTCGGAGGTGCCGGTCCTGGCGACCACCGCGACCGCCAACGACCGGGTGGTCACCGACGTGGCCGGACAGATCGGCACCGATACGTTGGTGCTGCGCGGCACTTTGGATCGCGAATCACTGCACCTGTCGGTGGTGCGGTTCGACGACGCGGTGCAGCGCACGGCGTGGCTGGGCGAACAGCTGCATCGGATGCCGGGCTCGGGCATCATCTACTGCCTCACGGTCGCGGCGGCCAACGATCTGGCCGACCTGCTGAATTCACACGGCCACACCGTCGCCGCCTATACCGGCCAGACCGACCCGGCCGAACGCGAGGTGCTCGAGGCCGCGCTACTGAACAACGAGGTGAAGGCGTTGATCGCGACGTCGGCACTGGGCATGGGTTTCGACAAGCCGGATCTCGGATTCGTCGTGCACGTCGGTGCGCCGTCCTCGCCGATCGCCTACTACCAGCAGGTCGGTCGCGCGGGGCGCGGTACCGAACGCGCCGAGGTGGTCCTGCTGCCCGGCCCCGAGGACGCGCGGATCTGGAGCTACTTCGCCTCCGTCGCCTTCCCGCGTGAACACATCGTGCGCTCGGTGCTCGCCGCGCTGGACACCGACCGGGCGATGTCGACGGTGGCGCTCGAACCGCTCGTCGAGCTGAACCGATCGCGTCTCGAGATGGTGCTGAAGGTGCTCGACGTCGACGGCGCCGTGCGCCGGGTGCGCGGCGGGTGGCTCTCGACCGGCCAGGACTGGACCTACGACACCGAGCGCTACGAGGGCCTGGCCGCGGCACGCGACGCCGAACAACAGGCGATGATCGATTATCAGTCGACGGCGTCGTGCCGGATGACCTTCCTGCGCCGCCAACTCGACGACCCCGGCCTGGGCGGGCTCGCGACAGCGGAGCTGGATTGCGGCCGCTGCGACAACTGCACCGGCACCCGTGCCGACACCACCGTCGACGACGCCGCGATCGCCGCGACCCGAGCCCGCCTCGATCGTCCCGGCCTCGACCTCGCCCCCCGCAAACAGTGGCCCAGCGGCATGGCGAAATTGGGAATCCCGTTGTCGGGCAAGATCTCCGGCGGTGCCGAGACCGGCCGCGTCCTCGGCCGACTCACCGACCTGGGCTGGGGAATGCGGCTGCGCGCCCTGCTCGACGCCACCGACGCACCGGTCCCCGACGCGGTCTTCGACGCCTGCGTCGCGGTACTGCGTGACTGGACCTGGACCACCCGTCCCACCTCGGTGCTGGCTCTCGAATCCCCCCGATATCCCCAGCTCACCGCCAGTCTCGCCGAACGCCTGGCCCAGATCGGCCGACTCGACAACCTCGGCACCCTCCGCACCAGACCCGACCGTCCCCCGGTCTCGGCGGCGAACTCCGCCCATCGGGTCGCCGGGCTGTTCGACTCCTGGGAGATCCCCGACCTCTCCGGGGTCGACGGACCGATCCTGCTCGTCGACACCCTCACCGACACCGGCTGGACCATGACCGTCGCCGCCCATGCCCTGCGCACCAGCGGCGCCGACGCCGTCCTCCCCTTCGCCCTGGCTACCCCGACCTGACCCGGCCCGAGCTCCCCGATCCCGAGGGGCGGCCGGGTCGCCCCTCGGAGCCGCGAATACGTGTGCCCCGGCGCGCCGAAAACACAGCCCAACACGCCGCCCAGATTGTGGGCACCCATCACCACCAGTGCTTGAATGCGCCTATGACCAGGACCACATTTGCTCGAACCCTGATGGCCGTTGCCGCGGGCTGTGCGGCCGGATTCACCCTCTTGACCGTTCCCGCCCAGGCGTCGAACGAGAACCCGCTCGACTGCGCCGGCGTCCCCGGCGCCCAGGCCGCCGCCGACCGTGAGAGCGCGATCCGCGGCATCGCCATCACGCCGCTGTGCTTCAGCGGCGGGCTCTACAGCGGCGTCCACGCCGGTATCCCCCTGGCGGTGCTCAATCCGTTGACGATGCCGGGCACCGCGAGCGTGTGCGTCGCCGAACGCGAAACCGTCGAGGCGGCAGCGAGATTCGAATGGACCGACCGGGTCCACGTGATGCCGATGTGCATCCAGAATCGGGCGTTCGGCGTGTACGAGCTGTAGCTCGCCCCGCACGGAGCGGTCCGCACGGAGTCGATCCGTGCGGACTTTTTTTGCCTCTTGCCCTATACGTATACATCTACTTATAGTGAGTCGGACGGAACGAGTACCGCTACCGCACAACTGAACACAGACCCACGACGACGGCCCGGAACGCAGGGCACGCCGCTCGTATACCCATGCCCACATGCGCACTGACTTATCAAATCGGAGCAATCGATGACCATCGAACCCGCATACGACACTGCCGTAGACACCACCGAGCCGAACACCGACAACGACGGGTTCGCCCCGGTGCTCGTCAAGGTCGGTCCAGGTGGCGGCCGCACCCAGCGCTTCACCGGCCGCGAGGTCGGCCGGTCACGCCGGGTAACCCGCAAGACCATCGAAACAGTCCGGGTCTACCTGACCCGCAAGGGCAACTTCCTGGTGCACAAGCAGACCTCGGCATGGTCGGACTACAACGAGCTCGGCGACTGGACCGTGGACTGGAAGAACTGGCGCTCGATCCTCGGCAAGGGCGAGCAGAGCTGGGGCGACTACACCACCGAGGTCGTCGATTCGCTCGACGCTGTGCGCCCACTGGTCTCCCCGAAGGTGCACCTGATGATCGTCGACCGCGTCCAGCACCCGCGCAACCACGACCTCGACATCTGACCAGCCGGGCCGGGAAAGGACCTACCACTATGTTCGCCAGACTGGGACGCGTCGTCGTCCACCATCCCTGGAAAGTGATCGGGCTGTGGGTGCTCGCGATCGTCGCCGTGTTGTCGACGGCGCCGACGCTCACCGCGACGACCGACCAATCCGAGTTCCTGCCTTCGCATTACGAGTCGATCCAGGCGATGAAGTTGCAGGAGCAGGCATTTCCGCAGCATTCCGCGCCCGCCGCGCTCATCGTGATGGTCCGCGCGGACGGCGCGGCGCTCACCGACGACGACTCGACTACGGTCGGCGCAGCAGCGGCAGCGCTCACCGCACGCAATATCAAGGGGGTCACCGGCATTCAGGTGACACCACCGTCGGAGAATCGCCTGGTTCAGGTCGTCGCCGTGCAGATGACCAAACTCACCGACGCCGCCGACAAGACGCAGGGCGAGGCGGTGAAGAGCCTGCGCGAACAGCTGAAGGAACAGGTGCGTGACACCGGGTTGAAGGCAGGCATCACCGGCACCGCGGCACAGACCCTCGATCAGACCGAGGAGGGCGAGAAGGGCATGGCGATCATCGGCATCGCCACGATCGTGCTGATCCTGGTGCTGCTGCTGATCATCTTCCGCAGCCCGGTCATCGCCTTGCTGCCGGTGATCACCATCGGCGCGATCTCGAGCACGGTCAGCGGCCTGATCGCCATGGCGGCCAAGGCATTCGACCTCGATATCGACACCTCGATCAGCGCCATCCTGCTGGTCGTACTGTTCGGCGTCGGCACCGACTACATCCTCTTCCTGATGTTCCGCTACCGGGAACGGCTGCGAGCGGGCGACGATCCCAAGACCGCGATGATCAACGCGGTGGCCCGCGTCGGTGAGGCCATCACCTCGGCGGCGGCCGCCGTGATCATCGCGTTCATGGCGCTGACCCTGTCGAGCCTCGGCATGTTCCGGGCGATGGGTCCCGCGCTGGCGATCGCCGTCGCGGTGGCGCTGCTGGCCGGTCTCACGCTGGTACCCGCGATCGTCTCCCTGCTGGGCACCAAGGTGTTCTGGCCCTCGAAGGCGTGGCAGGTCGAACCCAGAGGCGCGCGGTTCGGCGCGATCGGCGCGGCGATGGGCAGGCGGCCGGGCGTATTCGCTGTCGCCTCCGGCGGAGTGCTGGTGGCGCTCGGGGTGTTCGCGGTCGGCTTCAACCCGACCTTCGATCTGAGCTCGGGTTCCACCTCCGACGCCTCCGAGTCGGTGGTCTTCACCACCGAGCTGCTCAAGGGAATGCCCGCGGGCGCCACCCAGCCCTCCGACGTGCTGCTGCACTCGCCCGGCGGACCACTGAGCGAGGACCAGCTCACGACCTACCGAACGGCGTTGACCCAGGTCGAGGGCGTCGGGCAGGTCGGGCAGGCGCAATTGTCACCGGACCGCACGATCGCCGACTTCCAGGTGACGCTCGCCGACGCACCGGAATCCGATGCGGCGCTCGACACGGTGGCCGGTCCGCTGCGTACGGTCGCGCATCAAGCGGCGCCCGCGGGGGCCACGGCGGCGGTCGGCGGCATGACCGCGGTGTTCGTGGACTTCAAGGACGCCATGAACCACGACTACGCGATCGTTTTCCCGGTGGCCGCGATCCTGATCATGCTCGTGCTGGCGCTGCTGCTGCGCAGTCTCGTCGCACCGTGGTACCTGATGGCCTCGGTGTTCCTCGGCTTCGCCGCGACCTTGGGTGCCACGGTGCTGGTGTTCCAGCAGATCCAGGGCGAGAACGGCCTGATCTTCACGCTGCCGGTGATCATGTACCTGTTCGTCGTCGCGCTGGGCACCGACTACAACATCCTGATGGTCGCCCGGTTGCGCGAGGAAGCCCGCGAGGGACACACGCCACGCGAAGCGGCGGCGCTGGCCGTGCGGCACACCGGGCCGACCGTCGCGGCGGCCGGGCTGATCCTGGCGGGCACCTTCGCCTCGATGATGCTCGCGGGCAACAGCACCCTGTCACAGATGGGCTTCGCCATCTCGGTGGGCATCGCGATCGCCGCGTTCGTGATGGCGCTGTTCTTCACCCCCGCGGTGACCGCGCTGCTCGGGCGGCGCGCGTGGTGGCCCGGCCACGGTGGTGACAGCGACGCGGACGCGAAGTCCCGCTGGGCAGAGCACTCCTACGCCGAGAGCTACTACACCCCGCCGACGGAGCACAGCCGCTGGTAACGGCCACACCGACGCAGGCTCGCTCCCCCACGGGGGCGGGCCTGCTCGTCTATCGTTGGGCGGGTGGCCAAGTCTGCGGCGCCTGCGGTCGAACTACCGGTGGGTGAGCACACCGTGCGGGTCAGCAATCCCGACCGGGTGTATTTTCCCGAGCTCGGCGTGACCAAGCTCGACCTCGCGCAGTACTACCTGAGCGTCGGGGACGGGATCGTCAACGCCCTGCGGGATCGGCCCTGCATGCTGCACCGATTCCCCAAGGGACTGCCGGGCGGAAAGGTGCACCAGAAGCGGGTGCCCGCGGGTGCGCCGGACTGGATACCGACCGTGCGCGTGTATTTTCCGCGCTACGGCAGGCATGCCGACGAGCTGTGCGTGCACGAGCTCGCCGAGGTGATCTGGGCTGTGCAGATGTCCACCGTGGAGTTCCATCCCTGGAATTCGCGGGCCTCCGATACCGAGTCGCCCGACGAATGGCGCATCGACCTCGATCCGATGCCCGACTGCCCGTGGTCGCGGGTGCAGCGGGTGGCCGGGGTGGTGCACGAGGTGCTCGACGAGCTCGACGCGGTCGGCTGGCCGAAGACCTCCGGTGGGTCCGGACTGCACGTGTACGTGCGGATCGCGCCGGAGTACGGGTTTCAGGAGGTTCGCCGGGCCGCGCTCGCGTTCGCGCAGGAGATCGAACGGCGTGCGCCCGAGGATGTCACCACGGCCTGGTGGCGCAAGGACCGCGATCCCGCGCAGCTGTTCGTCGACTACAACCAGAACGCGCGCGACCACACCATCGCCGCCGCCTACTCCGTGCGTGGCGTGCCGGAGGCCACCGTGTCGACACCGGTTCGCTGGACCGAGATCGACGACATCGTGCCCCGCGACTTCACCATCCAGACCGTGCCTGCCCGCTATGCCGAACTCGGCGACCTACAGGCCGACATGGACAACGCCGTCTTCGACATCGCGCCCCTGCTGGAACTGGCCGACCGGCACGGCGTCGAAGAACTCGTCGACCTCGACGAACAGTGAGCAGTCCCGGACCACTTCGCGAGACCGGGAGGGTGCGGGGGCGCCGTCGACAGCGACGAGGAAGAATCAGGGTCCGGTACCGCGTGCGGTGCCCAGGACAGCGCTCGAGCCGCAGTGCGGCACCGGCAGCCGATCGACCCAGGAGGTCTCTGTGCAGGAATCCGCGACCACGATCGCGATCGCCCCGGATCAGCCGGCGCCGCGCTTGCTCGAGAAAGCGGTCGTCGGAGCGGGCGCTCGGGTGGGTGAGGTGGCGGAGGCCGACGCACTGATCTGGACCGGCAAACCCAGCGATTTTCCGGCGACCCTGCCGTCGTCGGTGCGCTGGGCGCAGTTGCCCGCCGCGGGGATCGAGGACTTCTTCGACGCGGGCGTGTTCACCGCGCATCCGGACGTGGTGTTCACCTCCGCGGCAGGGGCGTTCTCGCACAGTGTCGCCGAACACGCGCTGATGCTGTTGCTGGCCGGGGTGCGGTACCTGCCCGAACAGTTGCGGGCGACGTCGTGGCAGCAGCGGGAGTTCTTCCCGCACGTCGGATCGCTGCGCGGCAAGACCGTGACGATCGTCGGTGCCGGCGGGATCGGTCGCGCGCTGATCCCGATGCTGGCGCCGCTGGGCGCCCATGTGATCGCGGTGAACCGGTCGGGACGTCCGGTGACCGGCACCGGCATACCCGCCGATGTCGAGACGGTGCCGACCGATCAGCTCGCGCGGGTGTGGTCGCACACCGATCATGTGGTGGTCGCGGCACCCGCGACGGCGCAGACGCGCCACCTCATCGGCGCCGACGAACTGTCCAGGCTCAAGCCGTCGTCGTGGGTGATCAATGTGGCCCGTGGCAGCCTGATCGACACCGACGCGCTGGTGGACGCGCTGACCGGCGGGGTGATCGGCGGCGCCGGACTCGACGTCACCGACCCGGAACCGCTGCCCGACGGGCACCCGCTGTGGACATTGCCGAACGCGATCATCACCCCGCACGATTCGAACCCACCGCAGTTGCGGTTGGCGGCGTTCGCCGATCATGTCGGCGCGAATGTGGCACGGTTCGTCGCGGGCGAGCCGTTGGACGCGATCATCGACACTGCGCGCGGTTACTGAGAGGTCCGGCCGCTGAACCCGGACGGCGATCGTAAAAACGTCGGCCGACCTCAACGTCCGCCGGAACAGTCAGCTGAGGTACTCAGAGCGGGAAAAGATTCCGTTCGGAGATATGAGGCTCGATCGGCACGCCGGAATCGGACAACGCGGGTTAGGCTGTCCCCGTCCTGGTTCGGTAAGGATGGGATCGGCAATGGGATGGACCTTCACCGCTGACGAATTCGCGCACGTCTGGCGGGAATCGGGTCAGGATCGCATGCCGTTTCCGTTGCGCGTGCTCGAGTCGCCGCACACCGAGAACGACGCGGCGCGGCTACGCGCGGGACTCGACGACCGACTACGCGGGGGTGACCCCGACCTCGCCGCCTGTCTGCGGATCATCGCCGAACCACACGCCAGGATCGTGCTGGTCGGCGGCGCCCATACCCCAGGCAGCGAAATCCGGCTGCTGGCCTGCGCGGTCTACGACCATGCGGTGCTGGTAAGGCAGGAACCGAGTACCCGGCCCGATTACGGTGGCAGCGTGCGTGTTTCGATCGGGCACACCGCGGGGATCGGCGCGCGCGTCACCGCCTGCCTGCCCGATACCCCACCCGGACGTGAACCCGCGCGCGAGGCCGCGACCGAGGCGGTGCGCGACGAGGAAACCGTGCTCGCGACCCATCCCGCCGTGCCCCGCATCCAGCGATTATTACGCAGGCCGCACACCGCCGAGGGCCACATCCGCATCGAAACCGGGCTCGACCGTCCGGTGCCGAACCCACCGGTGCACTACAGCTGGATCGACGTGGCCAACGACGGCCGCTACCTGCTGCGAGCGGGCGAAACCGTGCACGTGGTGCCCGCGTCCACTGGGCAACTGGCCGCGCAATTGCAGCGCAGATTGGTGCCGGCGCACAGTTCGCACAGCAGAAGGTCCGGCTAACCTGGACTCCACCGCATCATCTGGAGGGGAGACGCGATGACGATCGAGAGCAGCAGAGCCGAGATCTCCCGGTTCCGCAGCGCCGCCGTGGCGGGGACACTGACATTCGACCCCGATGCCGCGCGCCGATGCGCCGACCTCTACGAACAGCAGGCCGAGCACCTCGCCCAGCTGCGACAGGGGCTCGAGAACGCTGCCGAGGCAACGGGATTCGGCGGCTTCGTCTCCGCCCAGCAGTTGCAGGCGGGCTTCGCGCACAAGGCACGCGACGCCGCCGAACTGCTCGATCGCTACATCGAGGCGGCCTACCGGATGAAAGAGGCGTTCCTGCTCAGCGCGGGCCTCTACGAGGAAGCCGACGCCGCCGCGGCCGCCGCCCTGCGCGCCGTCGATACGCGGGTGCGCGGATGAGCACCGACCCCACCTACATCAGTGCGATGGAACATTTCGAATCCATGCCGCACGAACAGATCTACACGCGCGCCCAGCAGATCGACGCCGGTGCCGTTCTCGGCGCGTCGATGACCTGGCTGGAGACCGCCGCCACCCTCTCCACCTCGATGCCGCTGACCAAATCCGGCGCCGAGCGGGTGATCGACGACACCGGCTGGTCCGGCGCCGCCGCCGATGCCGCCGCCGCGAGCACCCGCAGCTTCGCCGCCTCCATCGACGAACTGGCCACGGTGATGGCCGAAGTCGGCGCCCGCCTCGGCGGTGTCGCCGCGGCCGCCGAAGCCGTGAAGCTGGCCGTGGTGGCGCCGGGCGGTTCAGGCCCGATCGGGGCGATCGCCCGCCTGCTGGAGAGTGCGCAGGTGATCGACGCGCAGATGGCGGCCGAGGCGCTACGCCAAGAAGCTGTGCTGGCGATGAACATGATCTACAAGCCGGCGTATTCGCTTGCCGGAACCGGTGTCCCAGCACTGCCCACCGCACCAGGGGAGACAGAAGCGCCGTCGGGCCGAGGTGGTTCACCCTCACCGGGCAACGGGTCGACTCCGAGTCCCTCCGCACCACAAGGCAATTCGCCCCAGGAACCAGAATCCGGCGCGGCGCCCGGTGAAGCCCCCGCACCCGGCGCCACCGTGACGCCAGGCGAAGCCCCCGCACCGTCGGAAACCCCTGCACCCCAAGGTCAGAGCTCCACCCCACAGTCGCCGGCATCCGAGACCCCCTCGCCCACAACCGAAGCGCCCGTACCGTCTTCCGAAGCGCCCGCACCTACTACCGAAGCGCCCGCTCCCACCACCGAAGCGCCAGCGCCACCCGCACCGCCTACCGAAGCACCTGTGCCGTCTTCCGAAGCACCCGCACCCGCACCCACCACCGAAGCGCCAGCGCCGTCTTCCGAAGCGCCCGCACCCACCACCGAACCGCCAGCGCCGTCTTCCGAAGCGCCCGCACCCACCACCGAACCGCCAGCGCCGCCTACCGCAGCACCCGCGCCGCCTACCGAAGCGCCCACACCCACCACCGAAGCGCCCGTGCCGTCCACCGAACAACCCGCTCCACAGAGCCAGGGCCCGACCGTTCCGCCGACGAGTTCGCCCAGCGAGGCGCCCGCTCCCCCGCCCACGCAGCCGAATCAGCTACCGACACAGCAGGATTCGAATCCACCGGCACCGAGGCCCCCGACCACGGAAACCCCGCGGCCGACCGAAGCGCCCGCACCGACCTCGGAACAACCGGCCTCCCCGGCACCACCCGGCCGCCAAGCGCCACAACCACTTCCGCTGCCGGGCATGCCCGACATGTCCGACCCGGGCGGTCAGCCCGGCGTCACCGGCCCGGTTCCCGGATCCGACGTGTCCCCGTCACAGCCGGCCACACCCAAGGCGCCACCGCCCGAGACCGATCAGCCAGGAGTAGTCCCGCCGCGGTAGATCATCGACCGCGATACGTCCACGGCCCTTTCGTCGGAGTGCCCACCTCGAACCCCAGGTCATCACGCCCCGCAGCCGTGTGAACACCCCGAACGAAGGTCTCCGTTCAGACCTTCACCAGATCGTCCGCGTGAATCACCGGACGTTGCATCGTGTCGGGGAGATCAGTCGTAGACCGGCCGAGCATAGAGACGAGCTCGGCACTGTCATATTCGATAACCCCCCGAGCCACAACCGCGTCATCAGGGCTGACCAGATCCACCACATCCCCCCCGAAGAAGCGACCACGAATCCCGGTGATACCCGCCGCCAGCAACGAGTGTCGTTGAGCCACCGCATCAACCGCGCCCGCATCGAGCAGAACCGCGCCCCGCGGATCAGCGGCATGGCGAACCCAGAACTTACGACCGGAGAGCCGGATCGGGCGAGCAGCGAACGCCGTACCCACGGTGCCGCCGGTGAGGGCAACCGCAGCATCAGCGGCCGAAGCCAGCAGGACAGGAATGCCCGCATCGGCGGCGAGGCGGGCAGCGGAGAGCTTGGAGGCCATCCCGCCGGTCCCGAGCGCGCCACCGCTACCCGCGATCACGCCGTCGAGGTCGGCACTGCTGCGCACCTCGGGAATGAAGTTGGCGGCGCCCTTACGCGGGTCGCCGTCGTAGAGCCCCGCCACGTCCGACAGCAGGATCAGGGCGTCGGCGCCCACCAGGTGCGCCACCAGGGCGGCGAGCCGGTCGTTGTCGCCGAAGCGGATCTCCTCGGTCGCGACCGTGTCGTTCTCGTTCACCACCGCGATCGCGCCGAGCGACCGCAACCGGTCCAGCGTGCGCTGGGCGTTGCGGTGATGCTCCCGGCGGGCGAAATCGTCGGCGGAGAGCAGGATCTGGCCGACGGTGCGGTCATAGCGGGCGAACGATGTGCCCCACGCGTGGGCGAGAGCCAGCTGTCCGACGCTGGCCGCGGCCTGCTTGGTCGCGAGATCCTTGGGCCGTTTCGACAGGCCGAGCGGAGCGAGTCCCGCGCCGATCGCGCCCGAGGACACGACCACCACATCCGAACCGGCCCGCATCCGCGCCTCGACCGCGTCGGCCAGCAGATCGAGGCGGGCGGTGTCGAGGCCACCTTCGAGGCTGGTCAACGCCGACGAGCCGATCTTCACCACCACGGTGCGCGCCGACACGATCGCCGCGCGTCCCTGACTCAGCTCCGAACCCACCTGCATCGTTCAACTCCCTGCACCACGATCACCGAGCTACCTCGTCAACCATCGCAGTATGCCGATCCAATGGCCGCGCCCGACAGCGATTTTCGCCGGGCGCGACCCACCTCACTCTTTGCGTTCGCCGTTTTCGTCGAGCAGCCCACGTCGCGCCTGCGAGGCGAGCTTGCGCTCGGCCGCACCGATACGGTCGTTGGTCTCGAGCCGGAGGTCGGTTCCACGGCCGGTCGGCTGCATATCGACACCCGCCGAGATCATCGGCTCCCATTCGAAGGTCACACCGGCGATGGTGACCGGGCAGCCCGGTTGCGCACCCTGTTTGACCAGCGCGGCTTCGACACCCAGGCGAGCCAACCGGTCGGCCAGGTAGCCGACGGCTTCGTCGTTGTTGAAGTCGGTCTGGCGAATCCAGCGCTCGGGGCGAGTGCCGCGCACGATGAAACCACCCGCCTCCTCCGGGTCGGCGATGACGCTGAACCCGGTCTCGTCGGTCGCGATCGGGCGGATGATGGTGCGCTTGGGCGCGGCCTTGGGGTGATCCTCGCGATACTGACGAACCATGTCGGCCAGCGCGAACGTCAACGGGCGTAGGCCCGCGCGGCTCACGGCGGAGATCTCGAACACCGGCCAGCCACGCTCGGCGAACTCGGCGGACACCATTTCGGCCAGCTCGGCCGCATCGGGCACGTCGGTCTTGTTGAGGATGACCACGCGCGGGCGGTCGGCCAGATCACCGAGGCTGGCGTCACCTGACAAGGCGGGCTTGTATGCAGCGAGCTCGGCCTCGAGTGCATCGACGTCGGAGACCGGGTCGCGGCCGGGTTCCAGGGTCGCGCAGTCGACGACGTGGGCAAGCACCGCGCAGCGTTCGATGTGGCGCAGAAAGTCAAGGCCGAGGCCGCGGCCTTCGCTGGCACCGGGGATCAGGCCGGGCACGTCGGCGATGGTGAAGGTCGTGTCACCGGACAGCACGACGCCCAAGTTGGGGACCAGCGTGGTGAACGGGTAATCGGCGATCTTCGGCTTGGCCGCGGACAGCACCGAGACCAGCGACGACTTGCCCGCGGACGGGAAGCCGACGAGTCCGACGTCGGCGACCGACTTCAGCTCGAGTACGACGTCGACCTCGTCGCCCTCTTCGCCGAGCAGCGCGAAACCGGGCGCCTTGCGTGCCTTGGACGCCAGCGAGGCGTTGCCGAGGCCACCGCGGCCGCCACGGGCGATGATGAACCGGTTGCCCGCGCCGACGAGGTCGCAGACCACCTTGCCGTCGTCATCGACGACGACCGTTCCGTCGGGGACCTGCAGCACCAGATCGGCGCCGTTCTTGCCCTCTCGGTTGCTGCCCTCGCCGGGCTTGCCGTTGCCGGCCTTGGCGTTGGGGTGGAAATGGAAATCGAGCAGGGTGTGGACGTTGGCGTCGACCTCGAGGATCACGTCGCCGCCACTGCCGCCGTTGCCGCCGTCGGGCCCGCCGAGCGGCTTGAACTTCTCACGATGCACCGAGGCGCAACCGTGTCCACCTCTACCGGCACGAACATGCAGCACGACGCGGTCGATGAATTTGGACATGGGTTGATCCTCCTCCTTCTGACTAGTCGTTTGCGGTAAGGGGTGGGGAGAACACGACAGAGCGGGTCAGGGAATCAACCCTGACCCGCTCTGGTGTCTGTGGGGAGCGAAGCTCCAGGCGGTCAGGCCTGGACCGGCTCCGGAACGACGATGTTGACGGTCTTGCGGCCACGCTTGGTGCCGAACTCGACCGCGCCCGCCTCGAGGGCGAACAGCGTGTCGTCGCCACCACGGCCGACGTTCACGCCCGGGTGGAAGTGAGTTCCACGCTGACGGACCAGGATCTCGCCCGCGCTGACCTTCTGGCCGCCGAAACGCTTCACGCCGAGGCGCTGGGCGTTCGAATCGCGGCCGTTCCGGGAGCTGGATGCGCCCTTCTTATGTGCCATTGCTTCGTCTCCTCGGGAAAATTCTTACTTGATGCCGGTGACCTTGATGACCGTCAGCGGCTGACGGTGACCCTGGCGCTTGTGGTAGCCGGTCTTGTTCTTGAACTTGTGGATCCGGATCTTCGGGCCCTTGGTCTGGTCGATGACCTCAGCGGCCACGGAGATCTTGGCCAGCTTGTCGGCGTCGGTGGTCAGATCGGTGCCGTCGACGACGAGAACCGGGGTCAGCGCCACGGCGGTGCCGACCGCGCCCTCGATCTTCTCGACCTTCACCAGGTCACCGACCGCGACCTTGTACTGCTTTCCGCCGGTCTTGACGATTGCGTACGCTGCCATCGGTCGGCTTCCTCCACTCACATTGGTCCTACACATGTCCACGCCGCAGCTGCGACGCGTATTCCTGGGCTCATCCCCGCACGAGCGGGGGAAGAACGTTTGCTGCCTGCGGTATCACCCGGCCTGCTCGGCTGGATGCTCAATCACTGGGCAGCGACCGACCTAGGTTACCAGAATGGTAACCACTCCCCCAATTCGGCCGGTCAGGGGCCGAATCGGGGCTTGCGTGCGCGGAGCGATCCGCGCACGCAAGCATCGGGTTACTTCGATTCGGCGGCCGGCGCGCCCGCGGGACGACCCACGGCGCGACGACGCGGCTTGCGCTCCGGGACGACCACCGGCTCCGCCGCGAAGTCCACGACGGCCGCCGCGGGCGGCTGCTCGTTCGCCGACAGGACGAACACGGCTCCCGCGCTGTCCGGCGCGGGCGCTGCGGTCGACCGGGCTACGCGACGCCTACGCGGTGCCCGCGGTGCGGGTTCCGCGGCGGCAGCAACCGGTTCGGGCTCAGCGACCGGGGCCGGCTGCGCGGTCTCGACCGCGGCCGGTTCGGGCTGCGAGGTCTCGACGACCGGGGTCTCGGCGACAGCGGCGGTATCGGCAGCTGCCGAGATCACCGCTTCCTCCTCGACCTCGGGTGCCTCGGGTTCCGCCTCGCCGGAGATGACCCCGGTGAGTGGACCCTCGGTACTCGGCTCGGTGTTCGCCGCGGCGGCACCACGCCCCGCCCGGCGCGACCGCGAACGCGAGCGCGACCTCGTCGGCTCGGCGGGCGCCTCCTCGACGACCTCGGTGGGCTGGTCGCTGGACTCGTCGTCGTGATGACCTGCCATCGCGAGTACCACCGGGTGGGCCCGCTTCACCGCGATGTCCTCTTCGGCGTGCTCGGCGGCCGGTGCGGTGCCGTTGGTCGCGGGCGCCGCGGCGGCCGCGGGCTTGTCGCGATCCTTACCGCGACGACGACGCGAACCGCCCTCCTTCGACCGCGGCTCCTCGACCCCGGACCCGGAATCCACCGGGTAGGAGTGCACGAGAATGCCGCGACCGTGGCAGTGCTCACAGGTGGTGGAGAACGCCTCGACCAGTCCGGTGCCCAGCTTCTTGCGGGTCATCTGGACCAGGCCCAGCGAGGTGACCTCCGACACCTGGTGGCGGGTGCGGTCGCGTCCGAGCGCCTCGGTGAGACGACGGAGCACCAGGTCACGGTTGGATTCGAGAACCATGTCGATGAAGTCGACGACGATCATGCCGCCGATATCGCGCAGCCGCATCTGGCGCACGATCTCCTCGGCCGCTTCCAGGTTGTTCTTGGTGACGGTCTCTTCGAGGTTCGACGAGCCCGAGCCGGTGAACTTGCCGGTATTGACGTCGACGACGGTCATCGCCTCGGTGCGGTCGATCACCAGGGTGCCGCCCGAGGGCAGCCACACCTTGCGATCGAGCGCCTTGGCCAGCTGCTCGTCGATCCGGAAAGCGTCGAACACGTCGACACCGTTGTTCTCGTGCCGGTTGACCCGCGGCAGCAGGTCGGGCGCCACCGTGCGGACATAGGTTTCGACGGTGCTCCACGCGCGGTCACCTTCGATGACCAGCTTGGCGAAGTCCTCGTTGAACAGGTCGCGGATGACCTTGACCAGCATGTCGGGCTCTTCGTAGAGGGCCTTCGGTGCGTTGGTCTCCTTGGCGGCGGCGTCTTCGATGGTGCGCCAGGCGGCCTGCAGCCGCTCGACGTCGCGAGCCAGTTCGGGCTCGCTGACACCCTCGGACGCGGTCCGGATGATCACCCCGGCGTCGGACGGGACGATCTCGCGCAGGATCTCCTTGAGCCGCTTGCGCTCGGTATCGGGCAGCTTGCGACTGATCCCGGTGGACGTGCCACCGGGCACGTACACCAGGAAGCGACCCGCGAGGGAGATCTGGGTGGTGAGACGGGCGCCCTTGTGACCCACCGGGTCCTTGGACACCTGCACCAGCACCTGATCGCCGGGCTTGAGCGCCTGCTCGATCTTGCGCTCACGACCCCCGAGACCGGCGGCTTCCCAGTTCACCTCACCGGCGTAGAGCACACCGTTGCGGCCGCGGCCGATGTCGATGAACGCCGCCTCCATGCTGGGCAGCACGTTCTGGACCTTGCCGAGGTAGACATTGCCCACCATCGACGCCTGACCGGAACTGGTGACGAAGTGCTCGACGAGGATGTTGTCCTCGAGGACCGCCACCTGGGTGGTGGTCTGGTGACCGGGCGCGTGCTCGGCGGGGTCGAACGCCTTCTCGCGCACGACCATCACCCGGTCGACCGCCTCGCGGCGAGCCAGGAACTCCGACTCGGTCAGGATCGGCGGACGACGACGCCCGGCTTCCCGGCCGTCACGCCGACGCTGACGCTTCGCTTCCAGCCGGGTGGAGCCGGAGATGCCCTGCACTTCGTCGGGGTTGCTCGCGCTGGAACGACCGCGGCTCTTGTTGCGGGGCTCGCGCTCGTGCACCACGGTGTTCGGCGGATCGTCTTCGGTCGCCGACTCGGCGTCGGCGGACTCACCACCGACCTTGCGGCGACGGCGACGACGGCGACGACGGCTCGCGCCATCGGAGGAGCCGTCTTCGTCATCGGTGTCGGATTCGGTGTCCTCGGCCTGCTCGGCTTCGGCGGTGACCTGCTCGGCCGGCTGCTCGGCCTCGTCGGTGTCGTCGTCATCGCTGTCGGAGTCGGTGTCCTCGCCGTCGGCGGACTGCTCGCCACGACCACGGCCCCGGCCACGACGGCCACGACGGCGGCGGCGCGGCTGGCCGTCGGCGTCGTTGTCACCGGACTGATCGGCGGACTCGTCCTCGGCCTCGGCGTCGAGCTCCTCGGCCTTGGGCGCGACGGTTTCCTCCACCGGCGGCGCGGCGGGCTCTTCGATCTTCTTGGGGGCCCGTTCGGCCCGACGGCGTTTGCGGGTCTCCTCGGCGGCGGTGGCGTCCGGCGGGAGGAACAACGGCATATCCACCGAGGCGGGCGCCTCGAAGGTCACCGGCTCGGCCCGCACGGGGGATTCCGACGCCCGGTGGGTGAACAGATCCGTGTGCGCGTCCTCGCGCATCGCGGCGAACACCTCGTCTGTGCGCGCGACGTGGGGCGCGGAGAACAGCGACGCGGACGGGTCGGCCGGCTGCTCGGCGACGGGGGTGGACGCGGCGCTCTTCTTCGCGCGCGTCGCGGGTGCGGGTGCTGAAGGTTCGCCGGGTTCGGCGTCAGCGGCGGCGATCGCGTCGCGCACCGTTTCGGCGACCGAACGGTCGACATTGGATTGAACGCTGCGCGCCTCGGCGCCCAACTCGGCCAGTTTGGCCAGGATGCGTTTGCTGGTCACTCCCAACCGCTTGGCCAGTGCATGAACTCGAATTCGCTCCGGCAATTGATCGGCATCCTGTTGTGTTGTGTCCAGCGGCTCTTTTTCGGCCACGAAGTCTCCTCGGGCCCCCGGGCGCGTCCTTCCCCGGTACGGGAGTGACGCGGCCGACGCGGGGGCATCGTCCGTGCACCTCGTACCCGATGGTACGAGGGTCATCTGGTCTCGCCCCGCGTGTCCGGTCGCACCTTGATCGATCATCTGGCGGGCCAACCGGTCACACGGCGCCTGGCTGTACGGCGTGGCACCGCGCTTTCGAGCGCTCATCCAGCGTGCCTGCGCGGGCGACCCCAGCAACAGGGCCATCCGTGGCAGCGATGATCGGCATCAACCGCGGTGTCATCCGGTCATGTCCGACACCGCGTCACGTACCTGCGCGACAGGTCGGCGTCGAACACATCCGTAATCAGTATCCCATACGGTTCGCGCGGGGATCGCCATCGGCGCAACTCACGCGAACTCCGCCCCGCTCACGGCGGTGGTATCACCCGGTGGATCCGGCAAGCGAGGGCGCCCCGGCCGAGCGGAGTTCGATACCGCCTGACCGGGTGTCCTGCTACCTTTGCTGCGCTACCGACCGCTGCGGGTCAGGCGGGGAATTCGGGGAACCAGAGGGCGATCTCGCGCTTGGCGGACTCGGGCGAGTCGGATCCGTGGACCAGGTTGAACTGGGTCTCGAGGCCGAAGTCGCCGCGGATGGTGCCGGGCACGGCCTTCTCTACCGGGTCGGTGCCACCGGCGAGCTGACGGAACGCCGCGATCGCGCGCGGGCCTTCGAGCACGGCCGCGACGACCGGGCCGGAGGTGATGAATTCGATGAGCGAGCCGAAGAAGGGCCGCTCGGCATGTTCGGCGTAGTGCTCGGCCGCGAGTTCCGCGGACACGTTCTTCAGCTCCAAGGCCTGGAAAGTGAGGCCCTTGCGCTCGATGCGCGCGAGGATCTCGCCGGTGAGGCCCCGGGAGACACCGTCCGGCTTGATGAGTACCAACGTCTGCTCAGTCACGGGGTAACCCTAGCGTCGGCCGTGTCAGGACGCCGATCGGGCCCTCGAGCGGTCAGGACTTGGTGCCCATTCGCTGGCTGGGGAGCAGTCCCGCGTCCATTCGGCGCTGGACATCCGAGCGCAGGACGAGGATGAACGCCCAGACCGCGATGAACACCACCGCGATCACGCCGATCGACAGGTGGATGAAGGCGCCCGCGAGCAGCAGCACCTGCAGGCCCAGGTTGAACGGGATCGCCCACGGCTTCCGCTGTACACCCGCGCCCAGGATCATCAGCACCGAGAGCACCACGAGATAGGTTCCGGAGAACCACGTGACACCGCCGCCCACGTCGGCGACCACCGGCAAAGCCAGCAACACCACGATCGCCTCGAGGATCAACGTCCCCGCCATGACGCCGCGCAGACCCTTCCACGGATCGTTGGCGGGAGGAGGCACTTGTTCTTCACTCACGCCGGAGCCTTTCCGAACAGGGCGCGCGCCGCGCCCGCGGTGACGACCGACCCGGTGACCACCACGCCGGCGCCGGAGATCACGTCGCCCTCGTCGCCGGCCTGCTCGGCCAGCGCGATCGCCGACTCCAGCGCGTCGGGCAGGGTCTCGGCGGTGATCACGCGTTCATCGCCGAACCGCTGCACGGCCAGGTCGGCCAGCGAGTCCACGTCCATGGCCCGCGGCGAGCCGTTGCTGGTGACGACGATTTCGTCGAAGACCGGTTCGAGCGCGTCGAGGATCCCGGCCGCGTCCTTGTCGGCGAGCACCGCGACCACCCCGACCAGCTTGCGGAAGTCGAACTCGCCGGTGAGCGTCGCGGCCAGCGCCTGCGCACCCGCCGGGTTGTGGGCGGCGTCGACGAAGATGGTCGGCGCGTTGCGCATCCGTTCCATCCGCCCCGGGCTGGCCACCGTCGCGAAACCGGCGCGCACGGCCTCGATATCGAGCTGACGATCCGCGCCCGCCCCGAAGAACGCCTCCACCGCGGCCAGGGCCAGGGCCGCGTTGCGGGCCTGGTGCTCGCCGTGCAGCGGCAGGAAGATCTCGTCGTAAACGCCGCCGAGCCCCTGCAGGGTGAGCAGCTGCCCGCCGACGGCGACGCCCCGTTCCAGTACCCGGAACTCCGCGCCCTCGCGGGCCACCGCGGCGTCCTCGGCGACGGCCCGGCGCAGCAGCACGTCCATCACCTCGGGTTCCTGCTCGGCGATCACCGCGACGGTGTCGGTCGGGATCAGCGCCTCGGGTGCGCGCTTGATGATCCCGGCCTTCTCCTTGGCGATCGACTCGAGGTCGGGACCGAGGTACTCGGTGTGGTCGAGGCCGATCGGGGTGATCACCGCGACCTGCGCGTGGATCACATTGGTGGCGTCCCAGGTGCCGCCCATCCCGGTTTCCACGACGGCCACATCGACCGGCGCCTCGGCGAACGCGGCGTAGGCCATGCCGGTGAGCACCTCGAACTTGCTCATCGCCGGGCCGTCGGATTCGGCGGAACGCTGGTCGATCATGCCGATATAGGGCGCGAGCTCGTGATAGGTCGCCACATAGCCGGCCGGGGAGATC
This sequence comes from Nocardia sp. NPDC056541, assembly GCF_042794235.1. Lineage (NCBI taxonomy): Bacteria > Bacillati > Actinomycetota > Actinomycetes > Mycobacteriales > Nocardiaceae > Nocardia > Nocardia sp. NPDC056541. The sequence goes on along the minus strand of NZ_JBHTUD010000016.1, from coordinate 9,355 downwards.
GGCGCGTTGTCGATGCTGATCCGCTCGGTCGCCAGCTGCAGGTGCGGGCTGGTGATCCGGCCGGTGCGCCGATGCAGGGCGGTGAGCAGGGCGTCGATCATCCGGGTCACCGAGGTCTTGCCGTTGGTGCCCGCGACGTGGATCGCCGGATAGTTGTTCTGCGGGTTGCCCAGCAGATCCATCAGGGTGGCGATCCTGGTGAGCGAGGGTTCGATCTTGGTTTCGGGCCAGCGCTTGTCGAGCTCGGCCTCGACCAGCGCCATCTCGGCGAGGTCGACCGGCGACGGCCCCTTGCTGAGCTGGGCCGCGCTGTAGTCGCTGCCGCCGAAGTCGGCGTCTTCGGGGTCGAGGTCACCGGGGCCCATGTCGCTCACTTGGCGCTCAGCTCCGCCAGGCGGGCGCCGATGCGGGTGACTTCGGCCGCGGCCACATCACGTCGACCGGTGATCTTGTCGACGACCGGCTGCGGCGCCTTGGCCAGGAAGGCCTCGTTGCCGAGCTTGGCCGTGGTGGTGTCGAGGTCCTTCTGCGCGGCCGCGAGATCCTTCTCCAGCCGGCGACGCTCGGCGTCGAGGTCGATCGCGCCGGAGGTGTCGAGCTGCACGGTGACAGTGCCGCCGGACAGCCGCACCTCCACCTCGGCGGTGGTGGCGAAGTCCTCGCCCGGTTCGGTGAGCCGGGCCAGATTAGCCACCGAGTCGGCGAACCCGCCGAGCCCGACCTCCTCGATCCCGACGAGCGTGGCCTTCACCTTCTGCTTGTCGGCCAGGCCCTGATCGCCGCGGAACCGGCGGATCTCGGTGATCAACCGCTGCGTATCGGCCACTCGCTGCGCGGCGAGTTCGTCGGTCGCCACGCCACTGGCCTGCGGCCACGCGGCGATCACCACCGATTCACCGCCGGTGAGCGCCTGCCACAGGGTCTCGGTGACGAACGGGATCACCGGGTGCAGCAGGCGCAGCACCGCGTCGAGCACACTGCCGAGCACGACCGCGGTGCTCTCGGCGCGCGCGTCGGATTCGGCGAACTGCACCTTGGACAGCTCCAGGTACCAGTCGCACAGCTCGTCCCACGCGAAGTGGTAGAGCGCCTCGCAGGCCTTGCCGAATTCGTAGGCGTCGAAGGCGGTGTCGACCTCGGCGCGGACCGCGTCGAGCCGGTCGACGATCCAGCGGTCGGCGTCGGTGAGGGTCTCGCGCGGGGGCAGCTCACCGGTGCGCGCACCGTTCATCAGGGCGAACTTGGTGGCGTTGAACAGTTTGGTGACGAAGCTTCGCGAAGCCAGTGCGTGCGCGTCGCCGACGGACAGATCGCCGCCGGGCTGGGCGCCGCGGGCCAGGGTGAAGCGCAGCGCGTCGGCGCCGTAGGAGTTGATCCAGTCGAGCGGATCGATGCCGTTGCCGCGCGACTTCGACATCTTCTTGCCGTGCTGGTCGCGGATGAGGCCGTGCAGGAACACGTCTTCGAACGGGACCTGCTTCCGGCCGCCCTTACCGGCGGTGAGCACCGGATCGTCGCTCACGTACATGCCGAACATCATCATCCGGGCCACCCAGAAGAACAGGATGTCGTACCCGGTGACGAGGACGCTGGTCGGATAGAACTTCGACAGCTCGGGGGTCGAGTCGGGCCACCCCATCGTGGAGAACGGCCACAGACCCGAGGAGAACCACGTGTCGAGCACGTCCGGGTCCTGCACCCAGCCCTCGGGCGCTTCCTCGCCGGGGCCGAGGCACACGATCTCGCCTTCGGGGCCGTACCAGATCGGGATGCGGTGGCCCCACCACAGCTGACGCGAGATGCACCAGTCGTGCATGTTGTCGACCCAGTCGAACCAGCGCGGTTCCTGGCTGGCCGGGTGGATCTTCACGTCGCCTTCACGCACGGCGTCGCCGGCGGCCTTGGCCAGGGTGTCGACCTTGACCCACCACTGCATCGACAGGCGCGGCTCGATCGGCTCGCCGGAGCGCTCCGAGTGACCGACCTGGTGCTTGTAGGGGAACTTGCGGCCGACGATGCGACCTTCGGCCTCGAGCCGCTCGCGGATCTTCACGCGGGCCTCGAAGCGGTCCATGCCGTCGAATTCGGTGCCGCTGTCGGCGATCCGGCCGGTCTTGTCCATGATCGTCGGCATCGGCAGGCCGTGGCGCAGGCCGAGCTCGAAGTCGTTGGGGTCGTGCGCCGGGGTGATCTTCACTGCGCCGGAACCGAATTCGGGGTCGACGTAGTCGTCGGCGACGATCGAGATCTGACGGCCGGTGATCGGGTGGTACAGCGTGGTGCCGATCAGCGCCTTGTACCGCTCGTCGTCCGGGTGCACCGCGACGGCGGTGTCACCGAGCATCGTCTCCACGCGGGTGGTGGCCACGATCACGTGCGGTTCGTCGTCGTTCAGCGAGCCGAACCGCATGCTCACGAGCTCGCCGTCGACCTCCTTGTGGTCGACCTCGAGGTCGGAGATGCCGGTCTGCAGCACCGGCGACCAGTTCACCAGGCGCTCGGCGCGGTAGATCAGCCCCGAGTCGTAGAGCCGCTTGAAGATCGTCTGCACGGCGCGCGAGAGGCCGTCGTCCATGGTGAAGCGGTCGCGGCTCCAGTCGACGCCGTCGCCGAGGCGACGCATCTGGCCCTGGATCTGCCCGCCGGACTCGCGCTTCCAGTCCCACACCTTGTCGATGAACAGCTCACGTCCGAAGTCCTCTTTGGACTTCCCGTCGACGGCGAGCTGCTTCTCCACCACCGTCTGCGTGGCGATACCCGCATGGTCCATGCCCGGCAGCCACAGCACCTCGTAGCCCTGCATCCGCTTGCGGCGGGTGAGCAGGTCCATGATCGTGTGGTCGAGCGCGTGGCCCATGTGCAAGGTGCCGGTGACGTTGGGCGGCGGCAGCACGATCGAGTACGGCGGCTTGCTCGAGGAGGCGTCGGCGGCGAAGTACCCGGCGTTGACCCAGCCCTCGTACAGGTCGGCCTCTACCTCGCCGGGGTTCCAGCTCTTGGGCAGGGCATCGGCACGATTACGCGAGTTGTCAGGGGCTGCGCTGGTCACGTCCCAATCCTAAGGGGAGCGGCAACCAGCTTTTTCCCCGCCTACCCGAGCACAAAAAAAGACGGAATCTTCGGTGGATGAGGGACACCGAAGACTCCGTCTACAGCTCTGATACTACCGGCGATCGACCCCACTCAGCAGAATCCATATGGAATTCTCAGCTTCTACCCGGCCCTGGTCAGCACGGTCTGTGACGCGCCACGACGACACGCGGAAACCGTTGTCTCCCAACCCTCCAGCCGAAATATCCGGGCAACCCCCGATTGCCGTTTTGTCCGTTTTACCGGACCCTGGAGAGGGTGACGCCCCCGCTCGAATCCTCGTCTCCCGTTCCCGCGTCGGCACCGAGGATCATCACCCCGATCGCCCTGCTGGACCTGCGCGCGAGCGAGGTCCAAGAACTGCGCTACCCGAGCACCACCGTTCTGGTCTTCGCCGGTGTCCCCGGCGCGGGAAAGTCCACCGCACTACACCGCTTCTTCGGGTCGGGACCCGATGCCGAGCAACCGGTGCGGACCGCGTCCGGCGCCCTCGTCCTCGACTCGAATCACACCCGCAATCGCCTGCGTCACCGGTTGGGCTGGGCGCCGTATTCCCTGTGGCGCCCGCTGGTCCACCTCGCGCACTACCGCGCGATCCGCGACGCGGTCCGCGACAGCGACGGACCGGTCGCCATCCACGACTGCGCCACCTTCCGCTGGAGCCGTCGCCTGATCGCCCGCTGGACCGAGCAGGGCCGCCGCGAACTGCACATGGTGCTCATCGATGTGCCCGCCGAGCAGGCCAGATCGGGTCAGATCAGCCGAGGCAGAAGCGTCAACAGCCTGGCCTTCACGGGACACTGCCGCCGCTGGGAAACGATGATGGACTCCCTCGGAGCCCGCGGCACCGCCCTCGCGCCGGACCCGCAACCGCTGTCCTCGACCTCGGTGGTGATCATCGACCGCCCGACACTGCACGCGGTGTCCCGGATCGCCTTCGACCCGGCCTGATCAGGGCACCAGCACGCTCAGCGCCCCGGGCATCGCCTGCACCGTCACCGGCAACATCCCCGCGGGCTCACCATCGGCCGTGGCGTATCCGCCCTCGGCACCGACCGTGATCCGCCGGGCCCGATAACGCTTGGTCGCCGGATGGTCGATCCGTTTGCCCGCCGACAACGCGGGCAGCAGCCGCGCCATCTCCAGCCGTGACACCGCGCCGACCACCGTGATGTCGAGGTACCCGTCGTCGGCGAGTGCTTCCGGACACACCAGCATGCCGCCGCCGTAGGTGCGGGTGTTGCCGATCGGCGCCATCACCGCGTCGGTCAGGATCACCACGTGGGAGTCGGGCGGATTGTCCAGCGCACCGGGCGCGAGGCCGGACAGCTCGATCCGGAACGGCAGTGTGTAGCCACGCATCAGCTCGACGACCGCGGCAGCGGTGTAGCGCAGCGGGCCACGGGGATAGCGCATCTTGTTGGCGCGCAGCGTGACTCGCGCGTCGAAGCCGGTGCCGACCACGGTCGCGAACCAGGTGGGTGCGGCGTCCGCCGATTCGATCCGCCCCAGATCGATGGTCCGGGCTCGACCGCCCAGCACGATCTCGACGGCAGCCCGGGGGTCACCGGTCGGTATCCCGAATTCGCGCGCCAGGTCGTTGCCGGTGCCCGCGGGCACCAGCCCGAGCGGCACCCCGCTGTGCGCGACAGCGGCCAGCAGCACGTTCATCAGCCCGTCGCCGCCGACGCAGATCACCGCATCCGGCCGGTCCTCGCCGGCCACGAGCGTCCTGACCTGTGTCACCGACTCGTCCGCGCTCGGGGCTCGCACCTCGACCACCTCGACACCGCGCGCCAGCAGTTCGGTCAGCACCGCCTCGGCGACGTCGTCGCCCCGGCCCGACCCGGAACGTGGGTTCGTGACGACGACAACGCGCCGCATCGAATGTTCGCTCACGGCACCAGCTTCCCAGGGTTGAGCACTCCGGTGGGGTCGAGTTCGCGCTTCACCGCACGCAACACCCGAACCCCCAGGTCACCGATTTCAGCGCCCATCCACGGCCGGTGGTCGGCGCCCACGGCGTGGTGGTGGGTGATGGTGCCGCCCGCGGCGACCATCGCGTCGCTCGCGGCGGATTTGGCGATGCACCACTGCGCGATCGGATCATCGAGCTGCTTGGCGACGACGGTGAAATACAGCGACGCCCCGGTCGGATAGGTGTGCGAGATGTGGCACATGACCAGCGCGGGCGTGCCCTGCGCACCGAGCGCGTCCATCAGCGCGCCGGTGACCTTCACTTTGAGATTCGCCAGATTGGCCCAGCTGGTAGCGGTTTCGAGCGTCTCGCACAGCACGCCGACATCGAGCAGCGCGTCACGCATGTAGGGCGCGGCGAACCGGCCGTGCTCCCACTGCTGGGCAGGCGCCTCGCCGAGTGCGGTGCCGCCCGCGGCAGCGAGCAGCTCGCTCGCCTCGGCGGATCGGGCCGCGACATGGGCCCGGCTGCCCTCGAAGGTGGTGATGGCGAGACAGCCCGATACCGGATTGCCGCCGACGTCGGCGGAGCGCGCCAGATTCAGACCCGTTTCGGCCTCGTCGGACAGCCGCATCACCGTCGGCGCGGCGCCGGCCTGCGCCACGCTGCGCAGCGCAGCGGCGCCGGTGGCGAAGTCGGGGAACGACCAGGCTTGGTAGCCCACGGTTTCCGGCACGGGATGCACCCGCAGGGTGACCGAGGTGATGATGCCGAGCGCGCCTTCGGATCCGACGAACAACTCGCGCAGGTCGGGTCCGGCTGCCGACGCGGGCGCGCGCCCGAGGTCGAGGGTGCCCTGCGGGGTGGCGATCACCAGGCGCTCGACCATGTCGTCGAACCGGCCGTAGCCCGCCGACGCCTGACCCGACGACCTGGTCGCGGCGAACCCGCCGATGCTGGCGAATTCGAAGCTCTGCGGAAAGTGCCCGAGCGAGAGTCCGTGCGCACCGAGCAACTCCTCGGCCTGCGGGCCGGTGAGTCCGGCGCCGAGGGTGGCGGTGCCGCTGGCCGGATCTACCGCGGTGAGCGTGTCGAGCCTGCGCAGATCGAGTGCGATCACGGTGCCGAACTGCCCGCGCACGGGATCGACGCCACCGACCACGCTGGTTCCGCCACCGAACGGTACGACGGCGACGCCGTGTTCGGCGCAGTACTCCAGCAGCGCCAGGACCTGCGGGTGATCGGCGGGGAAGACGACGGCGTCGGGGGCGTCCTGCGGGGTGTTCGCGCGTCGGCGCAGCAGGTCGGGGGTGCTCTTGCCGCCCGCGTGCCGCAGCCGGTCGAGATCGGCGGTAGTGAGATGTTCGTCACCGACGATCGCCGCCAGGCCTGCCCGATCGGCGGCCGTGAGCGTGGTGGGGATCAGCGGCACATCGTTCTCGTCGCGGCGCACGACCGGCTCACCCGAGATCCCGAACACCTGCGCGAGCAGGCCACGGATCTGCGCCGACAGCGGCTGGTGACCGGCGGCTACGCCCCAGGCGTCCCACACCATGCTCGGTGCCACGGTGGCGGACACGGTTTGTTCGTGTTGCGTCTCGACCATGCGTTACATAATGACATATAGTGTCAAGCAGTAACCAACGATATGTCCCAGAGTCGACATCCGTACCGCTGTCGGATGTCACTACCGACCCTTCGCGACGGAAACCCCGCTGGTCCGCTCGATACCCTTGGGCGGTTCCAGCCCGACCACGGCGCAGCTGTCCCGGCGCCACCGAACCCACCGGCGGTGAAGCACGATGATCGATCTCGCGACCCACGCTGACCAGCTTTCGCCCACCGACGTGGCGATTCTCGATGCCACGCGGGCCTGCGTCGTCGACTTCGGGGTTCGCCGAACCACGCTCACCGAGGTGGCGCGCCGGGCCGGGGTGAGCAGGCCGACGGTTTACCGCCGCTGGCCCGACACCGGATCGCTGATCGCCGAACTGCTGGTGCGTGAACTGCGCACGATCGTCGCCGAAACCATGCCCGACACCGGCCTCGGCCGCGATCGGCTGGTCCACGGCATCGTGACGGGCTCGGCGGCGATTCGGTCGAACGCGGTGTTCGCCAAGATCTTCCGCACCGACACCGACCTGATGCTCACCTATGTGTTCGGCCGGCTCGGCCGCAATCAGCGCACGCTGATCGGGCTGTTCGCGACCGTGATCGAGCTCGGGCACCGAGACGGGTCGATCCGGTCGGGTGATGCCGAGCACATGGCCACCATGCTGCTGCTCATCACCCAGTCGGCGGTGCAGTCGGCGGGCACGGTGGAGTCGCTGCTGGCCGGTGCGGAGTTCGACGCCGAATTGTCCAGGGCTATCGAGGGTTATCTGCTCCCGCCACCCGAGAAGGACTCCTGATGCCTGCTGACTTCCCCATTTCCGGTGCCACCCTGAACGCGGCGCGCCGCACCACCGACCTCACCGCACTGGGCGAGAACCCCGAGGTCGACGTGGTGGTGATCGGCGCCGGTGTGACCGGAACCGGCGTCGCCCTCGACGCCGCCGCGCGCGGACTGCGCACAATCCTGGTGGAGCGCAACGACTTCGCCTTCGGCACCAGCCGCTGGAGTTCGAAGCTGGTGCACGGTGGGCTGCGGTATCTGGCGAGCGGACGGGTCGGGATCGCGCACGAGAGCGCGGTCGAACGCGGCATCCTGTTGCGCACCACCGCACCACATCTGGTGCGCCCACTCCCCCAGCTCGTTCCCTTGCTGCCCGGCATCAAGCTCGGCCAGAGCTCACTCATCCGCGCGGGCTTCGCCGCCGGTGACGCCCTCCGGATCGCCGCGCACACCTCGGTCGACACGTTGCCGCGCTCGCGCCGGGTGGCCGCCGCCGAGGCCCTGCGCCTGGCACCGACCGTGCGGCGCGACGGGCTGCGCGGTGGATTGCAGGCCTGGGACGGTCAACTCGTCGACGACGCCCGCCTGGTCGTCGCGCTGGCTCGCACGGCGGCCGCGCACGGCGCGACAGTGCTCACGCGTATGGAGGCGGTTGCCGCGAAGGGTGATTCGGTCCAGCTGCGCGACAGCCTGACCGGCGAGACCTTGACGGTTCGGGCGCGCGCGGTCGTGAACGCGACCGGAGTCTGGGCGGGCGAGGTCGACCACAGCATCGAACTGCGGCCCAGCCGCGGCACCCACCTCGTCTTCGACGCCGCGGCGTTCGGTGGCCTCAGCGCCGCGTTGACGGTGCCGGTACCCGGCAGCATCAGCCGGTTCGTCTTCGCGCTGCCCGCCGCGCACGGCCGCGTCTACCTCGGTCTCACCGACGAGGACGCGCCGGGCCCGATCCCCGACGAGCCACAGCCCACCGAGGCCGAGATCGACTTCCTGCTCGACACCATCAACACCGCGCTGCGCGAACCGTTGACCCGCGCCGATATCCGCGGCCGGTTCGCCGGCCTGCGCCCGCTGCTGAAGACCGCCGACGACAGCACCGCCGACATCTCCCGCGAACACGCGGTCCTCACCGCTCCCGACGGCCTGATCACCGTCGTCGGCGGCAAGCTCACCACCTACCGCCAGATGGCCCAGGACGCCGTCGACGCCGCGGTCGCCCAGGCCGCCCTCACGGCCGGCCCTTGCCGCACCACCCGGATCCCCCTGGTCGGCGCGGTCGCCGGTGCCGCCCGCGACCGGATCGATGCCCCACCGGTCCTCATCGAGCGCTACGGCAGCGAGGCGAGCCAGATCGTGTCCGCCTGGCTGGCCGATCCCACCCTCGCCGAACCGGTCGCCCCCGGAATCGACGTCACCGCCGCCGAATTCGACTTCGCCATCACCCACGAGGCCGCCCTCACCGTCGACGACCTCCTGGACCGCCGCACCCGCATCGGCCTGGTCCCCACCGACCGCGAAGCCGCCACCCCCGCCGCCGAAGCCGCCTTCACCAGACACGCCGCCATCACCACCTGATCAACCAAGCCTTCCCCCGACCGCACTCCCAACCACACGGTCCACCCAACCCCGTCCCCGTCTCGAACAACCACCGCGCGCACCCCAGCCAGTCCCCTCGTCAAAAACCACCGCGCGGACACCAGCCAGTCCCCCTCGTCAACAACCACACCACACACACCCAGCCTGTCCCCTCGTCAAAACCACTGCGCGCACACCAGCCAGTCCCCCTCCTCAACAACCACATCGCAAACCCAGCCTGTCCCCCTCTTCAACAACCCACCCAACCCAGCAACCGCACTCCCGACCCCTAGGGAGGGACGGCCACGAAGTGGCCGGTCCGCGGCCGGGTCGCCGGTCAGGCGCCGCGGAGATGCGACGAAGGAGCGATTCCGCGG